>WRNI01000057.1 GCA_009776695.1 Methanomassiliicoccaceae archaeon | reverse complement strand
AAGAGGCGGACGAAGTGGCCGAATATATGATAACCGTTATGGATACTGACACGTTGTACATCATCGGCCCCGGGAGCACAACGGGCCGGATAATGGAAAGGATGTCCCTTGAGCACACGGTGCTCGGGATCGACGCGGTCATCGGCGGAAAGATCATTGGCACGGACCTTAACGAAAATACGCTGATCCGTCTGATCAAAAAGCATCAGAGAACGGTGCTGATACTTGGAATAACCGGCAGACAGGGATTCTTCTTAGGAAGGGGGAACAAGGAACTTACGCCGAAAGTTATACGGATGATCGGAACTGATAACATCATACTTGTCTCGGGAATTACAAAACTGAACGATCTTAAGGAAATTCACGCCGACACCGGCGATCCCGCTCTGGATGAGGAATTAAAAGGATACAGGAAAGTGGTTTTCATGTTCGGGCGGGAGCGCCTGATGAAGGTCGCGTGATCACGCAAGCCTCATGTCATCGTACTTGTACACCTTCTCGGGACAGACGAACTGGCATCTGTAGCACGCGGTTCCCAGACATTCCTTCGTCTTCACGCGCATTGTCTTGTCCGCGTCCATCGTTAACGCGGATTCAGGACATTCTTTCACGCATTTCTGGCATCCGGTGCACCCTGCGAAGTTTCCCTTCAGCTCCGTTCCGAAGTCCTTTATTATCTTGAGGCCTTTGTCACCCAATATCGGAATGTCACGTTCCGCTATCCTGTGCACCTTCGGCCTTCCGGAAACTTTCGGCAATTGCTGTATCCCCAATACCGCCAAATTATCGTTGTAAGCGGACATGGGCATGCCCTCGTTCCAGTACGCGAGTTCCTGAATGTAGATGTTCTCAAATACTTTGTCAGTTGCGAACATCACGTGGTTGGAACGTATGCCGTCCGCTATTGACTGCAATTCGTCAAGCAGTTCCGGTTTTCTGAGTATGTCCGTGGCCATCGCCAGCGATGTGTTCCCTATTTGGTATATTTCCTTGCACGTGGGCGGCAGAAGGCCTACCTGTCTTGCCTTTTCCGCGTCAACGTACGTTCCCGTGGCGCCGGACATGTACATTATGTTAAGATCCTCGAACTTTATGCCCGCGTGCTCCAGCAGTGTGAAATGACCGGCCCTCATGGCGCCGATCGCCTTCGCCGCCTCGAGAATGTCCTCTTCCGTTACGAATATGCCGTCCTGAAGGTCAATGCGGCCGTTCGGCATCTGTAATTTCCCTTTTCTCCAGAGGTTCGATTCCATCGCCGCCGCGAGCACCGCGACGGTTCCCGTCCCGGTGATGCCTATCGCCTTGCCATGCATCTCCCCCTCGTCGACAACGGAGCCGAACGCCAGGTCTATAAGATCGCCCGGCGCTGCCATCAAGTCTTCGTTCAGAACTTTGCACCTGTAATTGAAATCGTACTCCAGATCGGATATCGCGCCCGGTGATGCGAGCATCCCGTGCTTTATGTGCTGGCCCTCCATCGCCGGACCGGCGGCAGCGGATCCCGTATAAATTTCGTCGCCCACCTTCAGCGCCATCTCCGCGTTCGTCCCGTAATCGGTAACGAGACAGTTCTCCTTCTGATCAAGGAAACCGCTCTTCAGCAGCATCGCCAGCGCGTCAGCGCCTATCTCATGCTTTATTGCGGGAGGAACAAGCAGTTCCGCCTTGTCCGGGACCTCAAGACCGACGTCAACGGCGGGTATCGTCCTTGCGTTGCGCTTCAGCGGCGTGATACCGCGGGTCTCCCATGCCTTCTCGCCCGCATATGCGAGATCGTCTATCTGCATGTTCTGGAACAGCGACAGCTGTATCGGGTTGCCGCATATCGCCACCCTTTCTACTTTTGCTATGTCGATGTTCAGCTCTTTGATCAGTTTGTTGACCGTTCCCATGAGAATGCTGTGAGCAACGTCCTTTCCCAGCTTTATGCAAAATGTCAAATGATCCATGATGTTCGCGCCGGGCAACGGATGCGATTCCGTTATCGCCGTGGATAATATCTTACCCGATGAAAGTTCAACGCCGTGGCCCCTTATTCCGCTCGTTCCTATGTCCAATGATATGCCGTACATACAAATTACCTCAATTCCACTAAATTTATATTCTTATCCTTTACTTTAAAGCCGTTAGAGGCCAGTGCCTCTTTCATCACTTCTGCCAGTTCGCCGTGATCGACGTCAAGCACGGCGGCCATGAATCTTATGTCGGCGCGAACACCATCCTCCAGAGAGCCGTGGTGCTCCACTCCCGTTCCCAGGTCCGTAAGATTCAGCGTCATCGTTCTGCTGCCGGCGCTGACCGCCATCTTCACGTGCCCGAGGAACGTTCCCGCCGATGACGTTATCCATTCCGCGGTCGCGATCATCGCACGGTCAAGTGACGGTACCGTATCCGCGTCCGTTGTGTCCGCGTACGCATTCAGCCCGTGCGCGGTACCGCCCGGTATCCCCGAAGGGTCAGCCATTCAGTATCCTCTCCGCAACTTCGTCGATCCCTTCCCCGGTCACTGCCGATACATGGACGATGTCCCTTCCGGAATGCATCGCCCTTAATTCGTTTGATATACGATTTATATCATCTTTATTAGATAAATCTATCTTTGTGACCAATATAAAATCGGAGGCATGCAGCTGCCTTCTGAAGAATTCCTCTTTCTTTTCCATTAACTCGTCAAACCTTTGGGCGTCCGCGAGCCCCACGATCACGGTGCGGTCAGAATCGATCAGCGACGTACGGACCAGCTCTTTCACTTTATGCGGCAGCGCCAGACCGGTCGGCTCTATTATTATGATATCGGGATGAATATCCCTGTCAATATTCTTCAGCGCATTCTGCAGCGTCCCCGAAAGGGAGCAGCATATGCACCCGTCGGGCAGTTCGACCGCGTCGTAACCCTCCGCTTTTATGGTCGCCCCGTCAATGCCTATCTCGCCCATCTCGTTGACCACGATCGCAACGGTTATGCCCGAACGCCTGCATCTGCCGGCGATCTTCATCAGCAGTGTCGTCTTACCGGTCCCGAGGAACCCTCCTATGATACATGTGAACATACAATAAGACGAACGAAAAACACAGTATTTATTATATGCTATCGAATTGAAACCTAGTTACGACCGTTGCAATATATATAATTTTCTAAAAGTGGGAACCTTGCGCTCGATGCTTTTTTCTGAAACAGCGTTTAAATTTTATATTTCGGAGGGCTATTTAAACAAAATTTTATATACGTTCCAAACTATTCAAGTTTCAGGGAATAAATGGATATATCATCCATCCCTAAAAAGCGTTTTAATACCCCTTTAAACAATCGTAACCTTGCGAGCGTTTGGTGCGCCAAATGCTCGGGAGGTTAGAAATATGTTAAGCAAGAAAGGCGTGGACTTCGGGTTCATTCTCAAGCGCTATGATATAGAGGCTGAGAACAAGAGCTCTCCGGAGTCGTACGCAAAGAAAGCGTTGCCGAAAGACGCTGTCTTCAAAGCTTGTGCAGAGGACGTCCTCTACATGAGGTTCAAAGACATCGGAAAAACGGTGACAAAAGCACTGGAATCGAAAAAACCCCTCGACATCATAAACGAAGGACTTGTACCCGGCATGGAGATCGTCGGTAAGCTTTACGCGGACCACATCTACTATCTCCCTGAGATCATGCTTGCGGCAAAGACGATGGAGATCGGTATCGCCCTCGCCGAGAAGAAGCTCGGCGGCGCAAGAAAGACAAAGGGCGTAGCGGTCATGCACGTCGCAGAGGGTGACCCGCACGACATAGGAAAGAACATCGCGGCGGTCATGATGAGAGCAGCGGGATTCACAGTAGTGGACCTCGGAAGGGACGTTGCAGTGGATGACGTCATTGCGTCGATAATCAAGGAGAAACCGTTCCTCGTAACAGGCACGGCACTCATGACGACAACGATGAGCGCATTCCCGGCAATTGCCGCGAAGATGAAGGCAAAAGGCATCGACATCCCGTTCATGTCCGCAGGCGGAGCAGTGAACAGGGAGTTCTCGGAAGGCTTCGAACTGGGTATATACTCGGAGAAGGCACCGCAGACCCCGCCGATAGCTGACAAGATCGTCGCCGGTTACAACTGGAAGAAGATCAGGGACGAGTGGGACAAGATAGTCGGAGGTGCGTAAACATGGCCATAACGAGATACACAAAGATGGCGTACGACAAAGCGGATGACATGGTCTTCGGACACGCGAAGCACCCGGTGTCATACGGCTTTGGCATAAAGGTAGGTGCGGGACGCGTCATACCTGAGCTGAACTATGCCCCGAGGCCGGGAACGGAGAAGGACATAGCGAGAATAACCAAAGAGTACGTGGACTACATCTCACAGGACGCGGTCAACCGTGCCGTAACCCTCGGGTTCCCCGACCTCCAGCTGGAGACGGAGTGGATATCCCAGATGGGTACGAACTCGAAGATGGCAGAGTCCATCGTCGCCGGTCAGACAGCACTTCTTGAGAAGATGCACGACAAGTACGGCATAAACCTCGCCATAAGGCACACACTGCCCGACCAGAGAGAGGCGGACCAGGGTCTGAGGCCGAAGATGGACAAGGCACACTCCTACCCGGAGAGACTTGTCATATCTGCGGAGATCGCTTGTGAGAACGGCGCGAGCCTTATCTCATGCGAGACCATGGGCGGCAAAGAACTTCTGGACTACGGTGTAATGACGGGTGACATAACCGCTTGTCTGTTCGGTATCGGCTACCTCGGCTCATTGGATATGAGCTGGATCTGGCCTCAGTTCGTCGACATCGCGAAGAAGAACAAGGTCGTCCCCGGAGGAGACACCAACTGTTCCGGTGCGAACACGTCGATGTTCATGGCCGGCGGTTACCTTGACAACGATGTCCAGAGGACCTTCTCCGCTGTGACAAGGGCCTTCGCCTCGGCGAGGACACTTTGCGCATGGGAGTGCGGTGCGACCGGACCTGACAAGGACTGCGGTTACGAGGGACCGATATGCAAAGCTATCGCGGGAAAGCCGAACGCACAGGAAGGAAAGAACTGCCAGTGCGCACACGCGGATCTTCAGGGTAACCTGATGGCCCAGATATGCGATGTATGGTCCAACGAGTCCGTTGAATACCACTCGGAGTTCGGCGGTTCATCCGTTCAGTGCTGGTTGGGATCACTCGGTTACGAAGTGGCGCTCATGAACACGGCCATCGCCTTCGGCAAACAGAAGACGCTGAGAGACCTGTACATGTTCACCGACCGTGCAAGGGGTCCGGAAGGTTACATCCTCGCATACGACAACGCCTACAAGATCGGTCAGGCGATCGTTGCAGAGGGCAAGGACCTGTACCGCAGGGCGAAAGCCGCGGGTCTCACTGCCGCCAAGGTCATACGCGACGGCAACAAGAAGAAGGAGATCCTGCTCACCACGAAACAGAAGGACGTTCTCGACGGCATCATAAAGACGCTGGAGAAACTGCCGGACGAGGAGAGCAAGTTCGTCGACTACTGCCTCAAGCAGTACAAGGACGTCCCGGCCTTCAACCCGAAGAACTACGACCTGTAAGATCGTTAACAAAACCCTTTACTTTTTTTTTTCTATTTTCGCGAAGAGCGTGAGCGCTGTCCGCATACATCATGAATGCTGCGAATATTGCATACGGCGCCGCGGAACATGAATACCCAGCAATGCGAAAATGATCACTTGCGCATCTCATCGTACCCGAGGTCGAACGCCTTTGCGTTCAGTTCCCTGAACTTTTCGGGAACGAGATTCAGAAGCGATCCCCTGACCGCATCCTTCGGTAACGGGAATCCTTTTACCGCTGCCGCGGCGCCTATCATGACAGCGTTCGCGGCGACCGCCTTTCCCGCAGTTTCGGCGAGGGATGTCGCTTCTATCGTCATTATGTTCTTCGTAACTTTCTTTATCGACGATATCATCTCATCGGTCCCCGGATATTCTGATGAGCCGGCGGTCACCGTTGACGGATATATCGGATCAAGGTTCATTATGATCATTGTGCTCTTGTTCCCTAACGTTATGTTCCTGCACGTTTCCGCCGGTTCAAAACCTAATATCATGTCAGCCTCGCCGTCGGATGCCAGCGGACTTATTACGTTATCGCCGATGCGCAGCGTCGACAGAACGCTGCCCCCTCTCTGCGCCATGCCGTGCACCTCGCTCATCGCGACGTTGTGACCTTCCGCCATGGCCGCATTGCCCAATACCATCGATGCCAGAAGAACGCCCTGGCCGCCTACGCCGACGATCTGTATCACATATTTCATGGGATCACCTTTATCGCATCTTTCGGACATACGCGGCCGCACATCATGCACCCCATGCATTGTTCTTTGTCGATGGAGACAATGCCGTCCTTTTTCATCAGCGCCGGACAGGCGATCGATAATATGCAGGTTGAGCATTTGACACACAGGTCCTGATCAACTTCGCATACACGCGGCTCAAGTATCTTCTTTCTTTTGAGTTCGAGAGGACACGCCCGCTTCACTATAACTACGGAAAGGCCGTCGTATTCGATCGCTCTTGTCATCACATCAATGGTCGCTTTGACATCGTACGGATCGACGGTCTCGACGAATTTCACACCAATTCCTCTGACAACGTCCTCGATCTTTATCTCCTCGGTCCTGCGCCCGCCGAACTCCCTTCCCGTTCCCGGATGCGGCTGATGGCCGGTCATCGCCGTGGTGCGGTTGTCAAGTATTATCGCTGTGAATTTGTGACCGTTGAACAACGCTGACACCAACGGCGTTATCCCGCTGTGGAAGAACGTCGAATCGCCGGAGAAAGCGATCACTTTCTGATCTGTTGCTTCGGAGAAACCTCCGGCCGCACCGATGCCGCCGCCCATGCACAATATCATGTCGGCCATCATGAACGGCGGCTGGGCGCCCAATGAATAGCAGCCGATATCGGAGCTGTATATGACTTCTTTTCTGCCCACCGCCTTTCTCACCGCGTGGAATATCCCGCGGTGCGGGCATCCGGCGCAAAGTGTCGGCGGACGCGGCGGTAATGCGATATCCGGTCTCGCTAAAGGAACGTTATCGTCTGCGACATCCGCGAGATGACGGAGAGCTGATATCACACCGGGAGAATATTCGAACGCCATAGGCAGATCGTCAGTCCTCTTTCCGTGTATTTTAACAGACAAATTACTCTGCTTCGCTATCCGCAGAACCTGATCCTCCAGGAAAGGTTCCAATTCCTCAACGACAATTATCTTTTCCTTATCTTTCATGAACTCCGCGATCTTCTTCTCCGGCAGCGGATTCGTAAATCCGAGCTTCAGTATCGAGACGTTCTTCATCCATTCTTTAACGTAAGTGTACGAAACGCCGGACGTTATCACTCCTGTGCTTCCTTTTCCTTCCGTGAAGTTGAAACGGGACGCCTCGGAAAGCTCCGCCGCCTTTTTGTTCAGCTCCAGCAATCTTATGCGATTGGTCCGCGCGTTCGCCGGAATGTTCACAAATCTTTTGATGTCCCTTGTGAAATGACTCTTCTTCGGAACATCTTTGACATCGCCTTCTTCAACGATACCTCTCGCGTGATTCACTCTCGTTGTGGTCCTGAACAATACCGGCAAAGTAAGTTCTTCAGAGATATCGTACGATTCTTTTACCATCTCTTTCGCCTCGGCGGGTGTTGAAGGTTCAAGCATCGGAAGTAACGCCAATTTTGCGTAAATTCGGTTGTCCTGCTCGTTCTGAGAGCTGTGCGCCGAAGGATCATCAGCGGTAAGTATCACCATTCCGCCTCTCACGCCGCCGTACGCAAGCGTTAACATCGGATCGGCGGCGACGTTCATTCCCACGTGCTTCATGAAAACGAACGACCTCACGCCGGACATCGCCGCCGCGGACGCGGACTCCATTGCGATCTTCTCGTTAGATGAGAACTCAAAGAACATGCCGTTCTTCTCGGCGATCTTTTCCAAATTGTTGCCTATCTCGGACGACGGCGTTCCCGGGTACGTGGATGCGAAGCCTACGCCCGCCTCGATTATGCCGCGCGTTATCGCATCGTTGCCGAGAAGCAGTTCCTTTTTTTTATCGTTCGCGGACATGCTGAATCCTCTGAAATAATGAATCGTACAATCCGTAGCTGGATTTAATAATTATCACGGAATGTCCGGCCTTCCTTTCGTCCGGCGGAAAGAAAGAAGAGATAAGATGTTTTTTCACGTTCGCGTCACCAGTCAATAACGCCGTATACGTGTACCGCATCGATGAGCGCCTTGATGTTCTCCATCCTGGTCTCGAGGCCGGGCGGGACCTCGCATCCGCTCGATATGTAGTACCTGGGGCCGAGCCCTCTCTTGCACAGCGCCGTCTTGACCTCCGTGCACAGTTCTTTCGTCACTTCCGTCATCTTCTCCGCCGACGCTCTCACGAAAAGCTGCGGGTCTATCTGGCC
>WRNI01000056.1 GCA_009776695.1 Methanomassiliicoccaceae archaeon | reverse complement strand
TGAATTTTTCATGGGATCTGCGGTCACATATTCGAACGATTCGAAGAACAGGATACTTAACGTCTCACGCGCAACGCTGGAAAAGTTCGGAGCGGTGAGCGCCGAGACCGCAAAAGAAATGGCGCTCAGCGCAAAAATGACATTCGGTACGGACATAGCGGCATCGGCGACAGGCATCGCCGGACCGGGTGGAGGGACCGCCGCAAAACCTGTAGGCACAGTGTTCATAGCGGTCACCGACGGCGTCACGACGGAATGCAAAGCACTCGCGCTCAGAGGATCGCGCAGCGACATCAGAAAAGCGACGGCCGCGAACGTCATAAGATCGCTCACGGACCTCGTCACCGGAGAGTGACCGTAACGCTGACGTATTGCGAAGGCTTAATATCCATAACTCCATTTTACGGCGATGAAGCTGATAAGGAAGGGGAAGGTCAAAGAAGTTTACCAAGTAGATGACAGGACGCTGGAATTCGTTTTCAGCGATAATATTTCGGTATTCGATAAGGTGATACCGTCATCGATACCCAACAAAGGCGAAACCCTCTGCAGAACGGCGCAGTACTGGTTCAGACTGCTTGACAAGAACGGCATAAAAGGACATCTCATCGAATACCTTCCGCCGAGCAGGATGAGGGTGAAAAGATTCGATATAATCGAAGATTACGATAAGATAAGCACTAAGACCGCCAACTACCTTATTCCGCTGGAGATAATCTGCAGGCATTACGCCGCCGGGTCGCTTATGGATCGTCTTCGTTCAGGAAAGGTGACGGCATCGTCACTCGGATTCCCCGAAGGCCATAACGTCAGTTACGGCGAGAAGCTTCCGCGCCCGTACCTCGAGACGACCACGAAACTGGAGGCTCACGACCGTGAGCTGGAGGAGGACGAAGCGAAGAGGATCGCCGGCCTCACGGACGATGATTACAAAAAAATAATGGACACCGTTCTTGCGATAGACGGCATAATAGAAAAAGAGGCGGCAAAGAGAGGTCTCATACACGTCGACGGGAAGAAGGAGTTCGGTTACGATGAGAAAAGAGAACTTATTGTCATAGACACGTTCGGCACGCTCGACGAGGACCGCTGGTGGGATGCCGCGTCGTACGCGTCGGGAAAAGCTGACGAACTGAGCAAAGAGTTCGTGCGCCAGCATTACCGCGAGACAGGATATCATCGGGAGCTTATGGAAGCGCGCGAGAAAGGCCTTCCGGAACCGCCCATACCCGCTTTACCGGAGAACGTGATAAAAAGGGTCAGCGATCTGTACGTCAGTATGTTCGAAAGGATAACCGGCGAGAAGTTCCGATGACCGCGGATGCCGGATAAATAAGCACCGTTACCCCGGGTAAAGCATATTTAGTCGCCTGTACTATACTGTGCTCAACATAATTTGCGGGGAGTAAGCTGTGGAAAACAATTCTGTTGAAAATATATTGGCAATAGCAAAGAAGTACTACCTGTGGTCGCATCCGATCATCGAACAGGACATCGCCGGCGAATTTAGGAAAGCGGTCACACAGGAGCCGTCCTTTGACGGAAAGACGAAAGATGTGAAACTGGCCGCGAAGCTGTCGTACGACAGTGCGCTGATGGGCGTGAACGGCATCCCGAACGCGACGCTGGCGCTGGCATGCGTTGTTTTCGACATGGCACCGACAGCGGTCTGGGCGGCCCAGAACCTCGGATGCGCGATCGCAATGTTCTGCGATAATAACGATGATGACGCGATACGTATGAGGGAAGCGGAGATATACGCGGACGCCGAGAAAGTGCTGCAGTATGCGCTGTGGCTGTCATTGACCAACGGCAACCCGGGCGCGAACAGCGCCGGACCGCTCGTGTGCCTCGGCAATCTGTATCTTGACACGAACAGGCAGGCGGAGGCGCAGCAGTTCTTCGAGACGGCGATGAACGTCTCCGGCGGCTCATTGCAGGCGATGAACGCCATGACAGTATGTCACAAACTGAAAGGCAACAAGAGAGGAGTGAACGAACTGGCGATGAAAGCGTCGATGAACAATTCCACCCTGCTGGCAAAAGCATATAACGAACTGGATAAAAAGGTCAACGAAGGCGCCCCGTCAAGGGAGGGCGACCTTGAGAACGAGGCCGTGCAGGAGCAGTACATGGAAGAGCTTTGTAAGATCGAGGTGGTCACATACGCCGATCTCTTCGGCCCCATCGATCCGACGACGGCCGCGAAGATGAAGGCTGACGCCGCCTCCGCCGCCGTCAGGATGAAGATAAGGATACCGGACATGACTGTGATAACTCAATTCACAACGGTCAACGAAGAGAACAAAAGAGCGGTCCAGAGTGCGATGGAGGCGGCGAATCAAGAGGCTGTTACACTCGGACAGTTCAACGCCCGCTACTCCAAGCATATGGTCCGTATGCAGGCGGACACGTTAGATAACATGGGCATCCAGTCCCGCATAGGCGGCATGGCGGCCCCCGACTTCATGAGGGCGGCAGCGGACAACCCCATGCAGTTCAGGAACGCCACCAACATATCCGTCGATCCGAACCTTGCCAACGAGCTTATGAGCAAGGCGATGTCGCAGGCCAACGATATGATGAAAAGCCTTGAAAAAATGATGGCGGGCGGTACGGACGATCTCATTGCAAAAATGGGCGGCGGTTTCGGCGGCGGAGGCATGTCCGACGATGCCAAGGACCTTTTCAAACAGACCAGCAAGCTCGATCCCATTCAGGCCATAAACGCGCTGGACCCCTTCGACTATGCGAACCCCTGGGACATCATAGTGCAGAAGGAGAACGTTCACCTCTTCGAGTATAACAAATCGGCGCTTATCATGTACATAGGGAGTATCAACGGAAAGACGACAGAGGGGCTTATGCAGATGCGGGAGAACTTCGGGCGCAGGATCGATCAGCTTGAGCAGACGGTGCACGCGGAGTCGTCGAGCCTGGCGGACCTGTATCACAATGACAAGATCTCCAGCGACGAGTACATGATAAGGCTGCACAGGATCCATACAACATATTACCCTCAGGTCAAGGCCCTCATCGTGCCGTGGTTCGGACAGGCGACCCAGGCAACATCCATGGCGTACAAGAAACTGGAGAAGTACGTTCCCAAGATGTACCAATCGGCGATGAAACATCTTATGTGCATATCCGATGAGAAGATACGGGACGATGAGGAGAAGAAGCTCATAGGCCTTATATCCGGCGGTATAAGCACTGCGATCGGCAATCTCTTACAGGCGTACGCGATCGGCAATCAGCTGCTGGACATACGCGAGTGCGGCTGTGACGAGGAAATGCTGAGGGCTATGGAAAGGAGACTTGAAGAATACAAACGGACCGAGGGCAACGCGATGATAGAAGAGCAGAAAAGGAAGAAGAACTCGTTCAATGACGGCGAGATCGATGAGAACTCTTCGTTCTATAAGAACTTCATAAAGAAGTACGAGTACACGATAGACTTCGGGTTCATGAAGTATAAATCGAATCTGCATCAGAGCACATCATCCATTACTTTATGGACACCGTTCGGCTCCATCGACCATTCCAGTTATAAGAATCACATGACCGGCAGGAGCGGCGTCAGCGCAGACCTGACGCTCAGTCTTGGAGATGAAGTGGATCCGCTGAAAGGCGAGGCGAAGTTCGGATTTTCGATATCAAGGGACAGGAACGGAAAGGTCCACCCGAGGGACGTTGACCTCCGCGCAAGTTTGGAGGTAGGCACCAATATGCCTTATTTATCCGCGACGGCAGGCATGTCCGCGTCATTGATGAGAGGAACGAAGGTATACGGAGGCGCATCGGCATCGTCGGGGCACATCGACGATTACAAAGAGCGTTTGGGGACAATGGGCAACTACGTCCCGGTGTCGTCGCCTACGCTGGAGCTGTGGAGCGGCGAATATTCGATAACAGAAAGGAACTGATGATACGGAGATGATGCAAAATGAGTGATCCTCTTGAGAACATACTGGCGATAGCGAAGAAATACTACCAGTGGTCGTATCCGATCATCGAACCGGACATTCTGGACGAATTCAGGAAAGCGGTCAGACAGGAGCCGTCATTTGACGGAAAGACGAAAGATGTGAAACTGGCCGCGAAGCTGTCGTACGACAGTGCGCTGATGGGCGTGAACGGCATCCCGAACGCGACGCTGGCGCTGGCGTGCGTTGTTTTTGACATGGCACCGACAGCGGTCTGGGCGGCCCAGAACCTCGGGTGCGCGATCGCAATGTTCTGCGACAATAACGATGATGACGCAGTGCATGCAAGGGAGGCCGAGATATATGCGGACGCGGAGACAGTGCTGAAGTACGCGGTCCTGCTGTCCATGAAGAATGGCAGCCACGGCGCGAACAGCGCCGACCCGCTCGTGTGCCTCGGCAACCTTCAGCTGGACATGCATATGGACGAAGCGGCGGAAGAGACGTTCAGCGCCGCCATCGCCTGCGGGGGCAGCGCGGGATCGGTCGGAGGCCTCAGGTCATACTGCAAAGCGAAAGGCAACACGGACATGCTGAGATCGCTCTCAGAATTGGAGAATCAACGTCCGACGACAACGCAGAGAGCGTTCAAAGCGATGGAGGAAGATCTTAACAAAGCAGTCCCGTCACGTTACGGCCCGCGGGAGACAGAGGCCGAACTGGAAAGGAACATGGACGAACTGGCGGAGGTGAAGGCGGTCACGTTCGCTGACCTTTTGGGCCCCATCGATCCCGCGACGGCCGCGAAGATGAGGGCGGACGCGGAAATGGCCGGCGGTAAGATGAAATTCACGGTCCCGAACACGAACATCCTGACGCAGTACACCACAATAAGCGAGGACAACAAGGTAAGCGTCTGGGCCGCGATCAACGCCGTGGGGAACGACCACGCGAACCTTGCGCCGTATGTTGAGAAGTACATAAGCGCGATGTCGCATATGAACGCGGACATTTACGATAATATAGGCGTTGACACCCATATCGGCAGCATGGACTATTCCGACTTCATGAGGCAGTACGCCGACGACCCGAGCAAGCTTCAGGGCAAGGACATGACCGTCGATCCGAACATGATCACGGAGATCATGAACAAGATGTCCGAGCAGATGAAAGTAATGATGCAGAAGGCGGAAGCGATGAATTTATCGCAGGAAGGAATGGAAGAGATGCTGTCACAGGGGTTCATGACCGATGAGATGAAGGATTTCTACAACGAGTCGGCCAAGATCGACGCCGCCACCGGCATATATGCGCTGGACCCGTTCGAATATGCGAACCCGTGGGACGTGCTGCTGCAGAAGTGGAACGCGTCCCTTCTGGAAGAAAAGACGGAAGCGCTCCTAACGTACATCGGAATGATCAACAATAAAGTGGCGGACGGACTTAAGGAGATCGCCGATAACTATAGTCTAAAATATTCGCAGATATACGAAGCGGAAGCTGCCGAGTACAGCAGGATAGAGGCTCTGCTGAACGCAGAGAAGATATCAAGCGAAGAGAAGGACATCCTTGTGCACAAGATCCACACAACATACTACCCTCAGCGCAACGCCCTTACCAAACCGCGCTTCGGGCAGGCGACACAGCTGACGGCCATGGCGTATAAGAAACTGGAGAAGTACATCCCCAAGATGTATCAGTCGGCGATGAGGCACCTTATGCTGATATCCGATGAGAAAGTGAGAGAACAAAAGGAAGCGATACTCGTCGGCGCCATCGCCAACGCGCTCCAGACGGCCATGGGTAACATATTGTCAGCGTACGGCATCGGAATGGAAATGCTGAACGTGATCGAATGCGGCTGCGATGAGGAACTGTTGGCATCGTATCAGAAGACGATCGATGCGAAGCGGAAGGCAGAGGGCGACGCGGCGGTGCTGAAACAGAAGGCCATAAAGGATGCGTTCAAGAGCGGCGAGATCGACGAGAACTCTTCGTTCTACAAGAACTTCATAAAGAAGTACGAGTACACGATAGACTTCGGGTTCATGAAGTACAAGTCGAATCTTCACCTAAGCACATCATCCGTTACTTTATGGACACCGTTCGGATCGATCGACCATTCCAGTTATAAAAATCACATGACCGGCAGGAGCGGTGTCAGCGCGGACCTGACGCTCAGCCTCGGAGAGGAGATAGATCCGCTGAAAGGCGAGGCGAAGTTTGGGTTCTCGATATCAAGAGATAAGAACGGAAAGGTGCACCCGAGGGACGTGGACATCCGCGCAAGTCTGGAAGTCGGTACCAATCTGCCTTATTTGTCCGCGTCGGCGGGCATGTCCGCATCGCTGATGAGAGGAACGAAGATATACGGAGGCGCGTCGGCATCGACGGGGCACATCGACGATTACAAAGAGCGTTTGGGGACAATGGGCAACTACATCCCTGTGTCGTCGCCGACGCTTGAGCTGTGGAGCGGCGAATATAATATAACGGACAGGAACTGATCGGCGGCTGCGACCGCCTCCGGTGTCCCGCGGGCGTGCGAAAGCGCCCGCTTTTTTATGCATTATCTGAAGATCCTGAAGATAAGAATAATAATCTTCATGCTCATACACCTTAATCATGGCAACTTACAAACAACCATGCATACATTGCGGCGAGCTTATAGATGGGGACAACAGATTCTGTCCGAAATGCGCCAACAGAAGCCCGTTCGGGTATCAGTGCCCGTTCTGTCTGAAGCCGGTGCAGCGCGGGAACGTCATGTGCTCCAGCTGCGGGAGGTCGCTGATGACAACGTGTCCTTTATGCAAAGGTCAGACGTTCACGGGGGCGGACAAGTGCGATTCCTGCGGCATATCGCTCATGGTGCTCTGCACGAACAAGAACTGCGGGCAGTACCAGTTCTTTGAGAACACCAAATGCACGGCCTGCGGCAAGAAGATAAAAAACGGAATAGAACAACTGAAGAAGAGGAAGTGATAACATGATGAAAGCCTTCACGAAGAATTACCAGGACAACAGCTCCGACGCCGGTTTTGAGTTCACCTTCCTGTGCGACGTATGCAACGACGGTTTCAAATCCAGTTTCATCGCATCGGACACATACAAAAAGAACAAGGGAAGTCGCCTGCTCGGCAAGGGCGCCGGCATCGTCGGCAACCTTATAGGCGGCAAGGCCAACAAGGTCGGCAACGCCGCCGAACGCGGCGGAGACGTCGCGGCGGACCAGTTCAGCGACAAATCCCCTCAGTGGCGCAAAGAGCACGAAAATGCGTTCGGGATGGCCCAGAACGAGGCGAAAGCGCATTTCCACCGCTGCCCCGGCTGCAACACATACTCCTGCGACCACTGCTGGAATGAAGATGCCACGCTATGCACGACGTGCGCGCCGCGCCAGGACGTGATGGTGGCGCAGGCGCACGCCAAGGCGATGAAGCGCAACATAGACGCCGCTGAGAAGGACGCCGTTGTCTGGCAGGGCAACATTGAAAGCAAGACCACAATATGCCCTATATGCGGCAAGCCCGCCGGGACGGGCAAGTTCTGCAACAACTGCGGTGCATCGCTTGATCTGAGAGAATGTCCGAAATGCGGCGCGAAGAACGCGCTGACCGTCCGCTTCTGCAACAACTGCGGCGAGAACCTGTCGCAGCCCTCCTCGACCTTATCGGCCGCGGCACCGCCCAGCGGGAAGTGTGCCGGCTGCGGTTTCCAGAATGACCCTGAGACAAAGTTCTGCGGCGGATGCGGGAGCAAGCTCTGAACTGAGAATGAGCGCCGCCTGTCGCTTATCACAGGTTAACTCATATCAGGTCGGGATATCATGATGCCAATGGACGGTTTGCCGGGAAAGGAAGAGAAAGTTCAGATAGAGTACACAGCGCAGGCATCATCGCCGGCAATGAACGGCGAGGTCAGGCTGAAGGTTGACAAGAACTATTTTGCCGTGACCGGTGTGTTCGGTGCGGCGGAGATACCCTATGCGATCGTGGACTCAATAGAATTTGCGAATTACGAGATAGCTGTCAGGACGGATGAGGGAGATTACATATTTTCCCGCATGGGCAGCTGGGCGCAGCCCTTTTACGACGCGCTGTGCGACGCATACGGTAAGGCGGTGCTGCGTTCGTTCTTCGTGACCGGCGACCCGGCGCTCAGGGCGACCGGGGATTATCGGTTCACCGAGAACGGAATGACATCGAGCGGTAACAAAGCGCTTGCCCAGGTGTACGAAAATTGCGTGACAGGCCTGCCTCCGAACAGGAACGCGCGTCGTATCCCTCTATGTTTCGTCAGCGCTCTGGAAAAGGGAAGCACGGACATCACGATAAGGCTGAACACCGGCGAGAGCTATGTGTTCTCGAAGATGGGCTACGACACGGCCATGTTCGCGGAGACGATAGAGAAGCAGATGCGGGCGATGCGTGAGAAGACCGTGGCAATGGTCAAGGAGATCGACGCCTCCCTTTCGGTGAATCAGGCGTCGCAGATCGCTAATCTCATACCTAACGGCGCCGCGGCACAGATCGGACAGCTGGCATCGATAGCCCCGTCCTTCGCCGCGGCGATAGAAGAAAAACTGTCAAAGACCCGCGCCGCCGACAGCTACAGCGCGTTCAGG
>WRNI01000055.1 GCA_009776695.1 Methanomassiliicoccaceae archaeon | reverse complement strand
AGGACCTTGCAAAACATACGTTACAGGCGGACATACTGATAGTCGCCATAGGCAGGGCAAGGTTCATAACAAAAGAGATGGTAAAGGAAGGCGCCGTCGTCATAGACGTGGGAACGAACAGGATAGACGACAAAACCAGCGAGAAAGGGTCCAGGCTCGTCGGGGACGTGGACTTCGACGGCGTGAAAGAAAAGGCGTCCGCGATATCCCCCGTCCCCGGGGGCGTTGGTCCTATGACCATATGCATGCTGATGTCCAATACCGTCAAGGCAGCGGAGATGCTGCCGTAACGCTCAACAGGTGATAACATGATGAAAGAATGTGAGGCGCACGGATACTATCGCGATGAGATATGCCCCGTGTGCGGAGAGCCCGGAAAGTTCCTTATGAACGATTCGGAAGTGGAACGGCTGGGAAGGACGATCGCAGGCATACTCAGGCACGGAAAATACGGACCGGACATGGATGACCAGGGGTTCGTGAGCATGCGCGAGGTGGTGCACATAATAAAGGAGAGCAACAACCGCATGCACTGGCTCAGGCCGCACCATATCATTGCGTTAGTAGAGACGGATCCGAAGGGAAGGTATCAGACGTCCGGGGACATGGTGAGGGCCACGTACGGCCACTCGATACCGTTGGATCTTGAACTGTCAACGGACGACGTACCGTCGAAGCTGTTCTTCCCGACGACGGCGGAGGAAGTGAACATCATCCTGGAAACAGGTCTTTTACCGTCGGACCGCTCGATGGTCCATTTATCGTTAACGTATGACGATGCGATGACGGCGGGCAGGGTGAGAGTGGACGATCCCGTGATACTGGAGATAGACGCGGACGCCGCGTTCGACGCGGGTCACGATATCGGAAAGGCAGGAAAGACAGTGTTCCTTGCGAAGCAGATACCTCCGGAATGCCTCAGCATTGCCGACGAGAACGAGTACGAATGAGGTCCGCAGATGGCAACGATACTGCGGCCGGACCAGGTCCGGGAGAAGTACGGCAAACTGTTCTGCCAGGGGTTCTTCACAATGGTGGACGAGGAGAACGGAGTTGCCCAGATCGTGGAAAAATGTGTATCGCGGGGACCGGTCGAATGGGACATCGTGAACAGAAAAAGAACGGGCGGCATAATAACGGACATAAGAACGGACGGCGTCACGATAATAATGGACACGGTCATCGGCGAGGCGCCGATGAACTTCGGCCCCGTCTCCTCGGAACTCGGAGGCCAGGGGATATATTCGCTGATCGTCAAAGGCGATCGCGTTCACACGAAATGGATGGGCCTCGCGGGCGCGACCGTCGGCATAGGGGCATGCATACCGCAGTCCGACGGCGTCATCGAGACGATATATCCGGACGATTTCAAAATAGGCGGGGCGCATCGCGCGGAAGTTGAGATAATAACGCCGAAGATGGTCCGCGTGATAATAGGCGCGGACGATACCGATACCAAAGAGAAAGGAGCGTCATGGGTGATGATGATGAAGCTGGGCAGAGAATGCCCCGTCGGTAAATATTTGGATCACAAGATAATACAGCTGAATCCCAAAGCGCCCGGAAAGACGACGAACTGCTGCTCTACTGCCGTTGCATTTGCAGCGAGACCCGATGAAGTTCCGAAGCTCATCGAATATGCGAGGAATTACATCGCCGAGAACACATATTCCGACAACACGGTAATGACAGTATTCAACGGCCTCAAGATACCGAACGCGCTTGAAGACTTCGGATGGAAGGCGAAGCACATACTCTTCGAGGTGGACGATGCTCTGAAAGTTGCGAAAGAGAGCGGTGTTGACGTTATACAGATAACCGGCGCCAAAGGAACGATAGGCGCCGTCGCCGCGATCGGGTGTTTTGACATGGGCGTGCGGTCAGCGGGCGTACCGGAGGATTTCAGCTGATATGGCGCAGCTTACCGATATAATCAGAGGGCAGGCGTATGGACATTACGAGCTGAAGCTTGAGAAAGAGGTAAGACAGGGCCGCATACCGAACCATGTGGCGCTGATAATGGACGGCAACCGCCGCTACGCCGCCGAGACGATGCACGCGGACGCGAAGGAAGGTCATCTGAAAGGTAAGGATAAGCTGGAAGAGGTGCTGGACTGGTGTCTGGAACTCGGGGTGAAAGTGTTAACGGTCTACGCCTTTTCAGCGGAGAACTTCTCACGGAAAGAGGACGAAGTAGAATTTCTCATGGACCTACTTGAGAAATCGCTGCTTGCGTTCGCGGATGATGAACGCATTCATAAGAATCGCGTAAAACTGAAGATGATCGGCGACATAAGCATGATACCGGACAAGGTCGCCGAAGCCGTAAGGTACGCGGAGGGCAAGACATCGGAATATTCTGATTTCCATCTGAACATGGCGATAGCGTACGGCGGACGGCAGGAGATAAAGGATGCGATAAAGACGATCGCGCGCAAGGTCAAGGCGGGCGAGCTTGATATCGACGACATAGACGAATCTCTGATATCCGGGCATATGTACTCTCCGGGACTGCCGGATCCCGATCTTGTGCTCAGGACATCCGGTGAATTACGGATCTCGAATTTCCTTCTGTGGCAGCTCGCGTACTCGGAGCTTTATTTCTCGGACGTCTACTGGCCGGGCTTCAGGAGAATGGACTTTCTCAGGGCGATACGCTCATACCAGCAGCGTTCAAGAAGGTTCGGAGAATAATTAATACGATGTGAATGATAACGGGACAATGGCATCGGACATAATATTCCTGCATGCGCCCAGCGTTTACGACTTCAGACGAAAACCCATATTCTACGGGCCGATAAGCGATCTTGTTCCGTCATCGCCGGTCTTTGAGATGTATCCGATCGGTTTCATGACGATGTCGGCGCACCTTGAGCACGCCGGATACAAGACACGGATAGTCAATCTTGCGGTGCAGATGCTTCAGAGCGATAAATTTGACGCAGAGCGGAAAATATCAAAACTTGATTCCAAGGTATTCGCAATAGACCTGCACTGGATGCCCCACGCGCACGGGGCGCTGGAGATCGCGAAAATTGTGAAAAAATATCACCCCGACGCCATCGTTGAGCTTGGGGGATTCACGTCATCGTACTTCCACGAGGAACTGATACGGAGGGACGAGGTCGATATGATAATGCGCGGCGACTCCACAGAGATACCGCATGTAAAACTCATGGAATCATTAACGGAAGGGAAGGACCTTTCGGACGTGCCGAATCTGACGTGGAAGGATAATGATAAGAAGGTGCACGTGAACGAGTTATCGTACGTACCGGAAGGCCTCGATCACGTAAGATTCGATTACGGCGTAGTGATAAAAAATGTTCTCAGGCACGCGGACATAAAAGGCGCACTGCCGTGGCTGGGATGGGAAAAGAATCCGCTGACGTCCGTGTTCACGGTAAGAGGATGCTCCTGCGCGTGCGCCGAATGCGGAGGCTCGAGATACGCCAACGAAAAATTACTGTGCCGTAAAAGGCCCGCGTTCAGAAGCCCCGAGAAGTTAGCGGAAGATATGAGCTGTATACAAGATTATCTGAGGTCGCCCATATTCGTGGTTGGCGACCTTAGACAGCCCGGTAAGGATTACATGGAACGCTTATTCAAAGAGATAAGAAGGCGCGGTATCGATAATCACCTGATCCTCGAACTGTTCCGGCCGGCCGGCGAGGACTATTACAAAGCTGCGAACGGCCTGGAGGGCGGGTACACGATGGAGTTCTCGCCGGACTCGCATGATGAACGCGTACGCAAAGCCACGGGAAGGGATTACGATAACGATTCGATAGAAAAGACAATTCAGAAAGCTTTCGGGAACGGATGCGAAAGGTTCGACCTTTTCTATATGACCGGATTACCGGAACAGACCCGGGAGTCGGCGATGGACAGCGCCCGGGCCGCAAAGAAGCTATGGAACATAGTCGATAAAGATGACGGCCTTTTCATTTACAATTCGCCTTTCGCGCCGTTCGTCGATCCCGGCAGCAGAGCGTTCGAGAACCCCGATGAATACGGATATAAATTTTTTGCGCGCACGCTGGAAGAGCACAGAATATTGCTTGATAATCCGTCGTGGAAGCATGTCCTCTCGTACGAGACGAAATGGATGACCCGCGACGAGATCGCGGAAACGTCGTACGATGCGGCGCTTGAGCTCGCGAAAGCGGAATACGAATGCGGCCGCTCGTCAAAGGATGTTTACGAAGCGCGCACGGAACGGACGGGCAGCGCGAAGGCGATGCTCAGAAGGATAGATGATATCCTTACAATAAAGGATGCGCGCGAGCGCGAGGATGCGTTATGGTCGATAAAGGAAGAGGGCGAGAAGCTTATGCGCTCGACCGTCTGCAACAAGAACGACCTGGACTGGAGAACGGGATCGATATGGTCCAACGCACCGCGCATACTCTCAGGACTATTAAGATCGGCGTTCAGGAAATGACTCATCCGTTCTTACCAAGTTCTTTGGATCTCGTCGCTGCCGCTTCGACGGCGTTGATGAGCGATGACCTGAGACCGCAGTCCTCGAGTATCTTCACCGCTTCTATTGTCGTTCCCCCGGGAGAGCATATGATATCTTTCATCTTTCCGGGCTGTTCGCCCGTTTCAAGTATGGTCTTCGCGGCACCGAGCAGCGTCTGCGCAGCAAGTCTCGTGGAAACGTCTCTCGGCAGCCCCATAAGGACGCCGCCGTCCGCTAACGCCTCGATGATCATGTACGCGTACGCGGGCCCGCTTCCGCTGAGACCGGTGACAGCGTCGAGAAGCTCTTCTTTCACCTCGTAGGATATGCCGACCGCCTTCAGCACACGGTCAACGGCAGCGCAATCGTCGTCCGTCGCCTTGGATCCGCGCGAAAATGCGGACGCACTGGCGAGCACCATGCACGGTTGGTTGGGCATAACACGCACAAAACGGCATGCTGGCACATTTGATTCCAATGTTGCAGTTGTTACGCCGGCGGCTATCGACATTATAAGGTGGTCCTTGGTAAGGCTGCCTTTCATCTGCGTCAGCACCTCCTTCACCTGCTGAGGTTTCACCGCGAGCACTATGAACTTCGTGTCTTCGGCAACTTTTATGTTATTCTCGTGAACGTCTATCCCCAGCGTGTCGGCGATGTACTTCCTTCTCTTCTCGTAAATCTCACTCGCTGTTATATCGCCGGCGGCATAGAGCCCCGTGGATATGATACCTTTCATAAGCGCCTCGGCCATGTTGCCCGCGCCGATGAAGCCGATCTTTTTCGCCATGTCGTAACACCGGATGCGCAATGGCGGTGTCCGTTAATAAACCTGTCCGAAGCGGCTGATTTGCATATCATCGTGCGTATGCCAGCAAGTACAGGTTTTTTGATACCACGCAATTTTATATAATTACAAGTCATGCGGAAGCCCAATGTCGCTAATAACGGAATACCTGCCTGTGGCGGTCCTTGCGGTCCTTGCCCTCGGATTCGCCCCGCTTGCGTGGTTCTTTTCCAGGTTTTTCAGACCCAACAAGCCTTCGCAATGGAGGGACGCGACGTACGAGTGCGGTTCCGAGCCGATAGGCGAGGCGCACGTCCAATTCAAGTTCCAATACTACGTCTTCGGTATCGTTTTCGTTGTTTTCGACCTTATTGCGACGTTCCTCATGCTTTGGGCGGTATCGTTCTCCGCGTTGACGGACACGGCCAAGATATGGGTCGTCGCCTTCCTTGCGATCCTGATCGTAGGGGTGGCTTATGCTTTGAAAAGGGAGGGAAAAGTATGGATATGAGTTTGTATCCCCATGCTGTCGCAATGAGCGCGAACGAGTTTATGTCGTGGTCGTCGGCCATGATGAACAACCTGCTGAGCGCCGGAACGAAGAGGATCGTGGACGGTCTCACGGGTCCGATATGGACGTGGGCCATGAAAAATTCCATTCATCCGTTACACTTCGGGCTGGCGTGCTGCGCGCTTGAGATGGCCGCCGCATCGAACACGAAATATGATGCGGAACGTCTCGGAACAATATACCGTTCGTCGCCGAGGCAGACCGATGTGCTGCTGATCAACGGATGGATATCCAAAAAATTACGGCCGGACATAAGGCGTCTCTACGAACAGATGCCGTCGCCGAAATGGGTCGTCGCGATGGGCGAGTGCGCCATATCGGGAGGTCCGTGGTACGATTCGTACAACATCGTTCAGGGAACCGATCAGATAGTTCCGGTGGACATCTACATACCGGGATGCCCGGCGAAGCCGGACGCGATGATAGACGGTTTCATGTTACTGCAGCAGAAGATCACAAGGTACTTCGAAAGGGGTTCGTTCATGGAGGACTGAAGATGACCGACATGATAGAAGCGCCTTCGGCGGATGACATAATATCGTCGCTGGAAAAGAAGTTCCGTGATAACGTCACCGTGAGAAAGACGGCCGCGCGCCGTGTGTACCTCACATGCGGAAGGGAGACCATACGCGAGCTTTGCGTGCACCTTCACGATGTTCTCAACTTTGAGCACGCGTCGTCATTATGCGGCGTGGACTGGAAGGATCACATGCAGGTGGTGTACCATCTTTCCAATTACGCGAACGGGATGATGATCGAGATAACCGTTGACGTACCGAACGACGATCCGCATATTGATTCGGTGGCGCTCATATGGGAGGGCGCTGACTGGCACGAGCGCGAAACATACGAGCTCTTCGGTATAATATTCGATGGACATCCGAGGCTCGAAAGATTACTGACACCGCAGAACTACGAGTTCTTCCCGTTCAGGAAATCATACAAATTAAGGGGGCAGCAGTGATGGCCGAGATGTGGATCACAATGGGACCGCAGCATCCGTTCTCTCACGGGCTCTGGACGCTCAAGGTAAAAGCGGACGGCGAAGTCGTCACAGACGCGGAACCGGTCGTCGGTTATTTACACCGCGGCTGGGAGAAGGAATGCGAGAATCGGCAGTATCCCCTGATAATACCGATGGCCGACCGTCTCTGCTATTCGGCGTCCATGACATGGTCGCATATCTACTGCAAAGTGGTGGAAGAGGCGATAGGAATAGAATTATCGGACAGGGCAAAGTACTTGAGAGTGGTGGCGGACGAGATATGCAGGATACAGTCGCACCTGATGTGGCTGGCCGCGATGGGCACCGACCTCGGCAATCTGACGGTATTCTTATGGGCGCTCAGGGAAAGGGAATTCTTCCTTGACCTTAACGTAAAGTTATGCGGTCAGAGGCTTACAACGAACTACCCGCGCATAGGCGGCGTAAGGAACGACATGCCGTACTATTTCGAAAGGGATTGTCTCAGAGTTGTCAACCGCTTCGAGAAGATGATATGGGAGCTCGTGGCAATGATGGACGAGTCCGCGATATTCCTGGGAAGGATGAGGGGAATAGGCATCATCAGCAGGAAGGACGCGGCCAATTACGGACTTACCGGACCCGTTATGAGAGGAAGCGGCGTTGATTTCGATGTGCGCCGCGACGACCCGTACTGCAATTATGACCAATTGGACTGGGATGTCGCGGTATGCAGCGAAGGTGACGCGTACGCAAGGTACAAGGTCAGGATGGAGGAGATGTTCCAGAGCTGCGATATAATAAGACAGGCGATGGCCAAGCTCGATTCCATACCGAAGACGGAGCCGACTCGTGTCAAAGTTCCGAGGAACGTTCCCGCGGGGACGCACTTCGCCAGGCTGGAGGACCCCAGGGGCGAAAGTTTGATGTACCTGGTGTCAGACGGCACCGACAAGCCGTACAGGCTGAAGGTGCGCAGTCCTATATTCGTCAACGTTTCGGCATCGAAGCATTTTGTGAAAGGCGTAAGGATAGCGGACATACCGGCGATCATGGGGACACTGGACATGTGCCTCGGGGAGACCGACAGGTGATATCATGGCTTACGACAGCATACTCAACTGGATAGTCTTCAAAGACCCGATGAACAATCCTTTCTACAATGTTTACAATCTGCCGTATGATATCGGTTACAAGCTGTGGGAGATAATAGGCGGGGCGATCGCATGGCTCATCAACCTTATATTCCCGGGCAACAGCGTCTCAACATTCCTGGTGGCGGAGGATGTCACCAGTGTTATAGCGGTTGCGCTGATGGTGATAGTGATATTCGCCGTCGCCTTTGTGATAAATCTCACGATGATATGGGAAGAACGTAAAGTTCTCGGAAGGATGATGGACAGGAGGGCCACACGCATCGGCCCTCTGGGATATCTGCAGAACCTTGCCGACGGTCTCAAGACGTTCCTTAAGGAAAACATAACGCCTTCGAAGGCTGACAAGAAAGGGTACATGTGGGCTTTGTCCCTCGTCATCGGCACGTCGGTGCTCATTGCATGCATGATCCCGCTCAGTGACAGATGGTTCATAGCCGATTACGGTGCAGGACTGCTGATAATATTCGGTCTTTTCGCGATAGCGCCGTTCATGATACTCGTCGCCGGATGGGCCCAGAACAATAAGTACGCGTTGCTGGGAGGAATGAGAGCGGCGGCGCAGATGATATCGTACGAGGTCCCTATGCTGATAGTGTTCGCATCGGTGACGCTTATGGCGGGGAGCTTCAACATTAACGATATCGTTCACGCGCAGGTGGGGATGTGGTTCATTGTCCCGCAGATACTCGGTTTCATAGTGTTCATGGTGGCGGCGATCGCCGAAGCGGAACGCATACCGTTCGACCTCCCGGAGGCGGA
>WRNI01000054.1 GCA_009776695.1 Methanomassiliicoccaceae archaeon | reverse complement strand
GGACGCGATGCTTGCCGACGAACTTTTCACAATGCTCATGGGCGACGCCGTGGAACCGCGCAGGGATTTCATAGTGGAACATGCGCACGAAGTGATCAATCTGGATGTGTGATACCATGGATGATGATAACGATAAGATAGTACCGAAAGTGGTGTCGCAGAGCATTGAGAAAGAGATGCAGCGCTCGTACATCGATTACGCGATGTCCGTTATCGTGGGAAGGGCGCTGCCTGACGTGCGCGACGGTCTGAAGCCCGTTCACAGAAAAATATTGTATGCGATGCACGACATGGGGCTGACGCACAACCGCGCGCACAAGAAGTCCGCGAGAGTTGTTGGAGAAGTGCTCGGAAAATACCATCCGCACGGCGACTCGGCCGCATATGAATCAATGGTGAGGATGGCGCAGCCGTTCTCGTTAAGATACCCGCTCGTGGACGGTCAGGGCAACTTCGGTTCCGTCGACGGCGACTCGGCGGCGGCGATGCGTTACACGGAAGCGAAATTATCAAAGATCTCGGCTGACCTTCTGGCCGATCTTGATAAAGAAACGGTAGATTTCGTGGACAACTTCGACGGCTCGCTGAAAGAGCCGTCCGTACTGCCGTCAAAGTTCCCGAACCTGCTGGTGAACGGTTCCGATGGTATCGCGGTGGGAATGGCGACGAAGATGCCCCCGCACAATTTGTCAGAAGTGGTGGATGCGCTGGTCCACGTGATAGACAACCCGGACGCCGACGTCGGCGAACTGATGGAATTCATAAAAGGTCCCGATTTTCCGACGGGAGGGACGATATACGGCCTCGCCGGGATAATGTCCGCGTATATGACAGGACGAGGGAAGGTCAAGATAAGGGCGAACACTCATATTGAAACATCGCCGTCAGGCAAATCAAAGATAATTGTCGATGAGATCCCGTATCAAGTGAACAAGGCTCTGCTGATCGAGGAGATCGCCGAGCGCGTGAAAAATAAAGAAATAGAAGGGATAACCGATCTCCGTGACGAATCCGATCGTAACGGGATGCGCATCGTCATCGAACTGCACAAGGATGCGATAGAGAACGTCGTTCTTGAGAATCTGTTCAAGCAGACGAGAATGGAGCAGACGTTCGGCATAATCAATTTAGCGCTTGTCGATAACAAACCGAGGACGCTCGGTCTGAAGGATATGCTGTCCCATTATCTGAAGCACAGAAAAGAAGTGATAACAAGAAGGACACAGTACGATCTTGACCAGGCGGCGAAGAGGCACCACATTCTCGAAGGATTAATGAAAGCGCTGAACATGCTTGACGAGACAATAGCGCTTATACGCGCGTCAAAGACCGCCGAGGAGGCAAAGGAAGGTCTGATCTCACTGCTTACGATATCGGAAGAGCAGGCGAAGGCGATACTTGACCTCAGGCTTCAGAAGCTGACGGGGCTGGAGATAGAGTCGCTGAAGGCGGAGTACGAGGAGATCATAAAATTAATGGCCGACCTGCGCGACATACTCGCGAACGAGTCCCGCGTAATGGCAATAATAAAGAACGAACTCGAAGAGATGAAAGCGGCGCACGGCGACGACCGCCGCACCGTCATCGATCCGAACGCGATAGACACGGACGAAGAGGACCTTATACCAAGGGAGGACGTCGTGATAACGATAACGGGCGACAATTACATCAAGCGCATCCCGCTGAGCACATACAGGCAGCAGGGGCGCGGAGGCGTGGGTCTCATAGGAATGCAGACCAAGGAGGAGGATCACGTTGTCAATCTCTTCGTGACGTCGACGCACGATTACGTGATGTTCATCACCAACAAGGGACGTCTGCACTGGCTGAAAGGGTACAGGATACCCGAGGGAAGCAGACAATCCAAAGGGAAACCGATAGTGAACATGCTCCCTGATCTTGAGGAAGGCGAGAAGGTGATGAACACCATTTGCGTCAGTGATTTCCCTGATGATAAATATCTGGCGTTCTGCACTTTGAAGGGTCTTGTGAAGAAGACATGCCTGAGCGCATACGGCAACGTAAGGGCAAGAGGCATCAAGGCGATAAAACTGGAGGAAGGCGACGAGCTCGTCGAGACGCATCTGACAACGGGTGACGCGGAGATAATAATCGCGACGAAGGGCGGTCAGGCGTGCAGGTTCAACGAGCGCGATGTGCGTCCCACAGGAAGGGACACCATGGGCGTCAAGGGAATGACGCTGAACGAAGGCGATTCGGTGGTGGCGATGGCAACGGTCACGGGAGAGGACATGCTTCTCACGGTGACGGAGAACGGCTACGGGAAGATATCGCTGGTTGACGATTACCGCAAAACAAGGCGCGGAGGCAAGGGCGTGATAACAATAAAGACAGGCGGCCGGAACGGTAACGTGGCCGCCGTCAGGAAAGTGGACCCTACCGATGAGCTGATGATAACAAGCAAACAAGGCAAGATAATAAGGATAAAGGTTGCCGATATCCGTGTGACGGGACGGAACGCAATGGGCGTTAAGGTTATGAATTTACATGACGATGACCTCGTGACGGCGCTGGAGCCGGTGGTCGGTTCCGATGACGGAGCGGAAGATGATCAATGATATCCCGGCAAGAACAAAATGGACGATCGTCTGCATCGTCACGGCGGTGTTCGTCTCGTCCGCGGTGTTCGCGTACATAATGCTGACCGACGCCTCGGTGACAGAGGATGAATCGAAAACGCTGATGTACGCGGCGGTGTTCGCCGCCATTCTCATAATACTAAACGCGGCGTTACTTGTAATAGGCCTGCGGGCGTCCCGGAAGGCGAGAGAACGCACATCCGAAAAATGCACATCGTGCGGCGCCGTTATTGACGCCGATGCGACAGAATGCCCGCAATGCGGCGCGCTGCATATACGCGACGATATGTATCTTGAACCGAAACCCCGCGAGGATAAAAGAAAGATAAGACCGAAGAAGTGAAAAGGAAGCAATGCCCTGTGGATAATGCGGTTGTTATAAAATGAGGCCGAATGTATATCTTGCGCTGTCGATACTCTGCGGCATAGGGATATTCGCAGCGTTCGGGGTATTCGCGTACAATATGACAACATCCGACCCGTTCGGTGACGACAGTTCAGCGTTCGGTATTGTGCTCAGCGTTCTTCTGTACCTCGTGACCGCGGGCGTGATGATGTTCCTGATGGCATTCTTTTTCATAAGGTACAGCAGAACGAAAGGTCAGCGGTCTTCCGGCGTGCCTACGAAGATATGCGTATCATGCGGCGCCGAGATCGACGCAATGGAGATGTCATGCCCTCGCTGCTTCACACTGCAGCCGGCGGACGGCCGCGGCAAAAGATGACCGCGGCCGCACCAGTAAATATATAACGGAAATGCACAATGGGGAGTTTCACGCCGTGGTAACTCAGTTGGGAGAGTGCAAGACTGAAGATCTTGAAGTCGCTGGTTCGAGCCCGGCTCACGGCACCAGTACCCCACAAATAATTCTTGATGTTCTGCGATATTGTGCATAACAGCGCGTAGCAAGGCAATGCGAACAATATAATCATGATTATATAATCACGATTATATGCTTCATTCAAGAAAGATATATGACGACCCAGAACTGTCCGGAGACCCAACTGTAAAGAAATATTTTATAGTTCATCCCGGCTCACGGCACCACTCACACACTTATAATATTCACTTATCCGAAAATGTTGGATAACTGTTGCTCTCATTTCCCGGAGGCGTACGCAAGAACGGCGGCATTTACCATGTCGCTCATCTTTTTGTCACGGCCGGACGGCGGGCCGTACATCTCAACGATCTTCGCTGCGTAATCCTTCGGCGAAAGGTGCCTGTGCGCCGCGTAGAACCTGTCCGGTCCCATTACCTCTTTGTCCTGATAGTCCATGAGCGTTGCCATGCGTCCGTATCGTTTTCTGCTTATTTATATTATAAAGCATAAATACGGCAAACACATCCAGAATGATGTCGGTGCGTCATGGACAAGGTCTTTATTGATGTCAGAACCAGCGATCTCACTCTATCCGAGATATTCAGGCAGATAGAGGTCATTCAGTCGGATAACCCCGATATGGAGATATTCCTGGACGGCGACAGGCACGCGATAGTCGGCCGTCTGCGCAATATGAACGATGCGGAGAGGTGATCCCGCGAACGTCAGGAAGGGAAGGGTCACGATCGGCCTTTACAATTCGTACGACCCTTCGAAATTCATGGAAGCGCACCGGAGAGCGCTCGCCCGCGCCGGTCCTCTGGCGCTGGCGTTCGACGCGAACCTAGCGTTATTCGGCTTCCCGTTCCCCGACGGACCGGGGACGCCCGTTGAACTGGCGGAATGGGTGGCGGGAACGACAAGCATAGGCGGCCACGGCGATTATCTGATGAAGCTTGCTGAAAAGGGAAGATTTCAAAGTTTTCCGTATCCGAACAAAGGGTTCCCGCCGCAGCTGGGCGTTCCGATACTCACGACGAGCAAGCCAGATCCGAAGAAACGGGTACCTGTGGATCATGTGAGAGAAATGATATGCGGCAGCGAAAGCATACTTCTAATATTCGGCCTCGGTCCGCACGGCGTCCCCAAGGACGTCGCGGGCATCCCGAAATATCATCTGGACATAACCGGCGGTCAGTACTCGCTGGAGACATGCACAGCGCTGGGCGCGGTAATGGGCGCCTTATATCATATGTGATCAGTAATGCTCGTACAGCAGCGAATCGGGCTTGTAAAGCACCCCGTTCCCTTTTTCAACGAGACCGACGATCTTTGCGTTCTTATTTTCAGATGCTATCGCCTCAGCCTCGTCCGGGGATGCGACGATGGTGTATCCCATGCCCATGTTGAACGTCTGGTACATCTCTCTTACGTCGATGTTCCCGAGCTCCTGCATCTTGCCGAATATCGGCTGTGCCTTCACCGGGTCGTCGATCACATACCGTAATCCCTTTCTCATGCGCAGCAGGTTCCTGAGACCTCCGCCGGTGATGTTCACCATTCCCGTGACGTTATGATCGTTGATTATCGAGAGCACCTGTCTTACGTAGATCTCGGTCGGCTCAAGGAGTTCCATGCCAACACTCTTTTTCAATCCGGATATCTTTTCCTTCACGCCGATCCCGGCACTTTCGAATACCTTTCTAGCTAACGTGAGACCGTTGGAATGGATGCCCGACGACGCTAACGATATTATGAGGTCGCCCTCGTTCACGTCCTGCCCTGTTATAACTTTGTCCTTTCTCACAAATCCGAGGCATGTGCCTGACACGTCGACGCCGTTGACCATCTCCGGCAGGACGGCGATCTCTCCGCCGACTATCTCCATGTTCGACATCTCAGCGCCTTTTTCCAAACCTATGCCGACGGCCTTCGTCAGCTTTTCATCCGGCTTGCCGATCGCAATGTAATCGACGAACGATATGGGTTCGGCGCCCACGCAGATAGTATCGTTAACGTTCATCGCTATGCAGTCTATGCCGACGGTGTCCCATATCCCGAGCTCCTCGGCGACAAGCAGTTTTGTACCGACGCCGTCGGTGCAAAGCGTCAGATAATCGTCGCCGAAATCGATCAGACTGGTAAAGAGCCCCTTCAGATCGGCCGCCCTTCCTTTCCCGGTCCTCTTATATTTCAGTTCCTTGACCAACGAATCTATTGCGCTTGACTTATCATCAATGTTGACACCGGCCTTGGCATACGTCCATCCTGTCATTCTATCACTGTGACGTAACGTCTGGAAGTTTATATTTTCTTTTGGCGCGACCCCGCACCGTGCTGAAATAAAATAGGTCATGATATCGCGAAAAACGTAATTTCATGGTGGAAAGTCCTAGGGAAAAACGTAATTTCTTAGCACGCCGCCGCGAACGGAGCAGGCACCGCCTCAAAAATATACTGCTGGTGCAGAGAACGCGTACGGTATGAATGCGAAGGGGTTAAATGCGCGTAACCGATGATATGAACGATGACGAAACGCTGGCTTTCGGAGCACAGGCAGGAAAAGTATTACAGGCTGGCGAAGAAATTGGATTACAGGTCGCGGGCATCATTCAAGCTGATGCAGATAGACGATCGTTTCTCAATATTCAGGGACGGCGATTCAGTGGTCGATCTCGGCGCGTCCCCGGGCGGCTGGCTGCAGGTGGCGAAGGAGCGCGTCGGTGACGGTAAGGTAATAGGCGTCGATCTCAGGCCGATAAAACATCTGGAAGGCGTCGTGACGATACTCGGCGACATAACATCGAAGGAAACTATGAATGAACTTCTTGAGAAGTTCGGCGGTAAGGCGGATGTTGTCCTGTCGGATATGGCGCCGAACGTCGGCGGTCACTACTCGACGGATCACGCACGTTCCGTCCATTTATGCATGTTCGCGGTCGGCGTCGCGGACGCCGTCCTCAAAAAGAACGGGAAAATGGTGATCAAAGTGTTCATGGGCGATCTCTTTCACACGCTGAAGAAGGAGATCGACGATAGGTTCGTTAACGTTAAGGTGCACGCGCCCGATGCGACGCGGGCGACATCATCGGAAGTATACATCGTGGCGAAAGGGTTCAGAGGTCGCAGACCCGGGAACGAAGCAACCGAGGATACCGAGGAGAACAGAAAGGAGTTCACTGTCAAGGGGGAACTAAAATGAGACCGAGCAAGATAATGTGCATAGGATGGAACTACCGGTCGCATCTGGCCGAGACGAACGCGGTGCTTCCGAAAGAGCCTATAGTGTTCCTGAAGCCGCCGTCGTGCATCATCGGCAACGGTGACGACATCGTCATAGTCGACGGTATCGGCGCGATACACCACGAGGCCGAGCTGGCGCTGATATTCGGAAGGACCGGAAAGAACATACCGAAAGATGAGGCGTTATCGTATGTGTCTCACGTCGCCGTGTTCAACGACGTAACCGCCAGAGATATGCAGACGGCGGCAAGATCAAAAGGCGATCCGTGGTGCATTGCGAAAGGCATGGACACGTTCGGCCCGATGTCCGATCCGGTGCCTATCGATTCGGTAAAGAACATTCGCGACCTGGACATCGAGCTTTCTGTGAACGGTAATATAAGGCAGAAAGGGAACACGTCGATGATGATATTCACGATCGAGGAACTCATAGCGTACGTTTCAAGGTTCATGACCATCGAGAAGGGCGACATAATGGCAACGGGCACGCCTGAGGGCATAGGGCCGCTGGTGAAAGGCGATGTTGTCAAGGTAAAGATAAACGGTGTCGGGTCGTTAAGCAACCGTGTTATCTAATCCCAGAATCTTTTGTTCTTTGCGTACAGAACTTCGGAAGCGAGTATATCTCTGAGGAGATCGTCCTCATCGGTATGCGCGCGGTTCAGTATGCGCGACGCCGAGTCCGGCCCTATGCCGCGGCCCGCCAGTATGATCACTGCTTTGCCGCCGTTCTCGTTCACGAGGTTCGCGTTCCTTGAGATGCGGAGCATCTCCTTCCGTTCCTTTTCATCGGGGGCCTTCTTGGAGAACAGTTTGATATTGTCGCGTTCATATTCCTTCAGGACGGCGATCATATTGCCGCCGCACTTTCCGCACACGAAACGTTTCGGCGAGTCGCCCGCGCGCAGTCTCCGCTGGCTTTGGCATCTTATGCATGATGCGTACACGATCTCATCCTCAAGCCTTTTCTTCATTGCCATAAGTATCGAGTGATCTGCGCGCAGGGGCTGCATAAGTTCCTTCGTCCTTGCGATGCCCTCCATGCCGATCGGCGTCATTCCGGTCACTTTTATTTTTATCGTGCCGTCCGACAGCGCGGATATCGCCTTCTCGGAGTTCTCTATATCAAGGTCATCCCAAAGGACCCTGCTTACCGCGTCATCGTAAGCGGGAGTGTCACGGTAAGTTTCAAAGAGCCTTGTAAAGTTCATGTACCGGTGATCGGCATCCTTCTCGATTATCCCGAATTTCTTGGCGGTGTACATGAACCTCCATTTCAGATATGATGAATTCGCCATCGTCATCCTCGTAAGCGATTCGACGCTTCCGGGACGTATCGACGTGAGCGCGTTCAGTAATACATCTTTAGCGACATTCCTGGGCAATTCGATTATGATCCTGTACGGGTCCGTCGATATCCCGATACTCTCGCCGAGCCTCGCCGACAGCAATGCCGAATAAATTTTACTTATCGTTTCGTTCACACGCGTTCCGAAACATGAGTTTATTATCGCAAGCCTGTCACCAACCTCCAGCGTCACAAGCACATCGGAAGGAACATCAAATCTCTCTCTTTGTTTTTTGATGTATCCCGAAATGCGCTCTTTCGCGTTCGTATCGCAATCATAATCGTCAGCGTTACCGATACGTCTCAGGCGGCCGACCTCCATTGCCACCTCGTACGGAACGGGAATGTCATTGCCGGTCCACGAAGGAACGGAACCTATCTCGGCGGAGCCTTCCACCAATATCTCGTCCTCGTACATCTCGACTATCCTCCATGTTCTTCCTTTTGCGATGAACGTCGCGTAAGGTTCCGCGAAGGCGGCGACGAAGCTTTCGTCAAGCGTTCCGATGATGCCCCTGGTGCCGATGTCCCGTATAAGGTACGTCCTTTCGTCGGGTATCATCGATATGTTGCTGTAAAAATAGTCCATACCTTTCCTTGAGCGCCTGAATCCCGAAGCGTCCTCGAATATCATCTTTATCGATATCAGCTGTTCGAGGACGGCGTCCATCTCATTACGTTCCAGGCTACGGAACGCATGCGACCGTCTGAATATCGAGAACGCATCGTCCCTGCTTATGCGCGATGACATCGTCATCGCGATAAGCT
>WRNI01000053.1 GCA_009776695.1 Methanomassiliicoccaceae archaeon | reverse complement strand
GAAGAACTTCTAAGATCGCAGAATGAGATCGAGACGTTAAAACAAAAGAAACAGAAGCTTATCGACAAAGTGGAAGAGCTTACCGTCCTGCTCAGAGCGAGAGAGAAGGAAATAGAGGACAAGGCGGGTCCGGAGTATAAAGAGATAAAGAATAAGATCGAGGCCGCGAAGATAGAGAAGGCAAAGGCCGACGACCGTATCGAAAGGTTCCTTGAAGATATATCGGAACAGAACGACAACATAGCGGCGAACAAAGAACAGCTCACCGAGACGGAGAAGGAATTACAGACATGCGTCGGATCGATGGCCGATACGCAGGAGAGCATGTCCGTGAAGAAGGACATGCTTGAAAAAGCGAACAAAGCTCTGAACGACCTGAGAAAGAGCATAAGCAGCGCCGGCGGAGAGATAAACGTACTTCAGGAGAAGCTTCAGGAAACTGAGCTTAAGATAGACGCGAAGGGCGCGGACGTTCAGAAGGCTGAAGTAGATCACGCAAAAGCGGAGTCCGCAAAAACAACGGCAGAGATGAACGTAGCGTCATTCGAAGAGCAGCTGCAGCAGGCCGATTTTGAGATCAAGGACGCGGAATGGAATCTGAAGGAGTTCAAGGAGAAGAGCGGCGCCGTTGATGTTCAGGTGTACACGTCAAAGATAATGGCCGCCAAAAAGAAGGAATCGGAGCTTGAGAAGCAGGAAACAGAGATCAACGCGGCGATATCCAGGCTCTCGGGCGAGTACGAGACGCTGAAAGCTGAGAAAAAAGTGTCGGCGTCGTACGGTGAAGGTGACGCGGCGATATCAGCGATACTTGAGCTCAGGGACAAAGGGACACTGAAAGGGATACACGGAACGGTCATGGAACTGGCGACCGTTGACAAAGAATATGAGACCGCGCTGTCCGTAGCGTCCGGAGGCAAGATGAAGGCGGTCATCGTTGACGATGACCAGGTGGCGGATGATGCGATATCGTTCCTTAAGAAGAACAAGCTCGGACGCGTGACGTTCCTGCCGTTAAGCCAGATGAGAGAGGGGAAACCGAGGGCAAGGGCGATAATGATCGAAAAGGACGTCATCGGTTACGCCATCGACCTTATAAAATTCAACGAAAAATACAGAGCGGCGTTCTGGTACGTCGTCGGCGATACGATGGTCGTTGACACGTTAGGCGACGCAAGACGCTTAATGGGCGGTGTACGCCTGGTAACGAAAGCAGGCGAACTCATAGACCCGGCCGGCGCGATGACCGGAGGTACATTAAGTCAGCGCACTTTCAAGTTCGGTCCCGCCGCCGAGTCAAAGATGGACTCCGTCGGCACGGAACTCAGAGCGGCGACAACATCGCTTGAGGCGCTGAGGCAGAGCCTGAGGGATGTAAGAAATGAGATACGCTCATATGATGACGAATTGCGCAACGTCTCGACGCAGTCGGCGGACGTGCAGGGAAAGATAGGAAGATATGACGCGCAGCTTGCCGTGCTTCGCGAGAAGCGCAAGAAGGCGGCCGACGACCTCAGCGCGGAAAAAGGCAAACTGGCGGAAGTACTGAAGGAACTTGAGAATGCATCGGAAGAGCAGAGGAAGGCGGCGGACCAGCTTGAATCGTTAAGAAATCAGAGAACGGAGATAAGGGAGAAGATGGTCCTTATCGCCCCGGCGGACCTTCAGGACAAGATACAGACAACACAGGACAACGTTTTCGCCGCGCAGACGGAAATGAATGATCTTGCCGCCGAGTACGCATCTCTCGAAGCGGAGCGCGACGGCATAGAGAACAGAAAGAAGACGCTGCTGAAAGAAATAAAGGCGGCTGAAGATAAGATCGCATCAAAACTTTCCGAGAAGGCGGCGGCCGAGGAAACAATAAACCGTCTTAACATCGATCTCGAAGGATTGAGAAGAATTGAAGAAGAATTCGAGAGCAAGATCGCCGATCTGAGAGATGCGAGGGACAAAGTTCTCGAAGATAAGATATCCGCCGAATCGGACCGTGACAACACATCGGACAAGATAAGCTCCAAGACGGGCGTGGTCGCAGGATTCGAGGCAAAGATACAGATAAGCGACGATATCGTGAGACAGTTGAAAGAAGAGGTCTCGCAGCTTTCAATTCAGGTAACGTTACCGGTGCCGTCGGAGGAAGAACTGAAGAGGGTAATAAAGTCATGCGAGAACGTGATGTCCAAGATAGGCACCGTCAACTTGCGTGCGATAGACGATTACGACGAAAAGAAAGAGAGGCATACACGTCTCTCGGATGACGTCGGCAAGATGAACGTTCGGATAAAGGAACTGACAACGTTGATGGAATCGATCAACAAAGAGAAGAAAGGACTGTTCATGGGCGTCTACGAAGGCGTGAACACCAATTTCAAAGAGATATACGCGGAACTGTCGAACGGCGGCGAGGCGTTCATGAGGCTCGAGAACGAGGAGGCCCCGTTCGAAGGCGGTCTCCTGATCAACGCCAAGCCGAAGAACGGAAAGCTTCTGAGGCTGGAGGCGCTGAGCGGCGGCGAGAAAAGTTTGACCGCGTTGGCGTTCATATTCGCGATACAGGAGCTTCAGCCGTCGCCTTTGTACGTATTGGACGAGGTGGACATGTTCCTTGATTCGGTGAACGCGGAGATGGTCGCGAAGAGAATAAAGAAGAGCTCCGCGAAAGCGCAGTTCGTTCAGGTGTCGTTAAGAAAGGTGACACTGGCGCTTGCGGATCATCTTATAGGCGTCACAAGACAGCCGACGGGCATAAGCAAAATAATATTCCAGCCCGATCTCGCGGAAGTATCAAAATACGAAAGCGAGATCGAGAACAAAGAAATAAAGGATGGGAACTGAGATGGGAACGGATGGGATGGAAAGAATGGAAGGAATGGAACAGCATCTGCTGTTCCATAAGGCACTGATCGACGACAGCGTCGGATCAGAGAAGATAGACAGATATATCAGCGTGCTGAAGGAAAGCGGTCCCGGGGAGACGATGAGCGACCCGGTGGACGAGTCCATACGCTCGGCGTTCAGCCTTGTGCTGGAGCACGAGATGGACCCGTGGTGCATAGACATCGTAGAATTCGCGCGCATGTACTCGGTAAAGAAAGTGAAGAATGCCGTTGATATAATGGTGGCAGGCAAACTGATACACATGGCGTGGAAGATACTCAGGATGCAGTCTGATGTCACGCTTGAGGAAGGCGAGCGCTTCGACCCGTTCGGCGACGACGGATGGGACATGGGATTCGATATGGACATGATGTTCGAGCCCGAAAAACTATACGTGCCGGACGTGGAGTTCAGAGAAGCGGTAAGAAGAACGTCAGTGAGACCGGTAACGATGTTCGAACTTCTGGACGCATTCGAGGACGCAAGAGAGGAAATGGAACTTCATCTGATACGCGAGCAGGCGCGCCTTGAACTGAAAGATAAAGAACCGAGGAAGTTCGAGAACAAGGCGCACGATGAGGACGATGAACGTGACGTGGACAGAGTATGGTCCATCATCGAAAATCTCGGTACGGGACCGTTGCCGATACGCGACCTTTACGTGAACGACATAAGGGCTAATATAACGACATTCGTATCAGTACTGCACCTTGTCGCGAAAGGAAAATTGGCGATATGGCAGGACAACATGCCTTACGGTGAGATATTCGTCGAAATAAAGATGGACTGGATGTCAGGCGTCGTCGAAGATTCGTCAGCGGAAGAATTAGTAAAGAGGGCGGTGGTCTGATTTGGACGCAAGGGGTGCCGTTGAGGCGGCGCTCTTCGCCAGCGCCAAAGGTCTTCGCGTGATAGACATAGCGAACCAGACGGGCCTGACGGAAGAGGCCGTGCGCGTAGCGCTTAAGTCGTTAGCGATCGAATATGAAAGAATGGGCTCCGCGATAACGATAGCGAAGATCGACGCGGAGTATGCGTTCCAGCTGAGGTCGGAGTATGCGCACTACGCAGAGAAGTTCTCTGAGATAGAGATAGCAAAGGGCGTCCTGAGGACCGCAGCAGCGATAGCATACAACCAGCCGTTACTGCAATCCGAACTGTTCAGGACGCTCGGCGCGAGAGTGTACGACGACGTCCGCAAGTTAATGGAATTGGACCTGATAACAGGAAGGCATAAGGGTCAGACACTGGAACTGACGACAACCAAAAAATTCGCCGAGTACTTCGGTATCGAAGGGACAAGCAAAGCGGACATCAAGAAATGGATAGAGAGGGTTGATAAAAAGGGCCACAACGAATAAAAAGCGTCGAAACGAACGTTTATATAATTTACCCAACATGGACGGACGGTTACTATGGTCATGCCGTTAGCTTTACTTGAAAAGTCGATAGATAAACGTATCTCGCTCCTTCTGAAGGACAGCAGGGTGCTCGAAGGCGTTCTGAAGGGATACGACGATTACATGAACATGGTCCTTGAAGATACGGAAGAGCGCACTCCCGAGCAGGAGAGGCGTCTCGGCACTGTTATTCTGCGCGGGAACAACGTTGTCAGTATCACGGCGCTCTGACCGGTGCGTGGCATGAGGCTCTTCGGCACGAACGGCGTGAGAGGCGTTGTCGGCAGGGACATGACGCCGGAGTTCGCAACGAGGCTGGGAAGGGCGATAGGCATTTTTTTTAACGGATGCGTTGCCATAGCTTCGGACGCAAGAAATTCAGGGCCGATGATAAAGAACGCGACCGCGTCAGGAATAATGTCATCGGGCGTTGATGTCATTGATCTGGGAATAACACCGACGCCGTCCATGCAGTATTATGTGAGAACGCACAACCTGAGCGGCGGCGTTATGATAACCGCTTCTCACAATCCGCCGGAGTTCAACGGGATAAAGTGCGTCGGACCGTCAGGCCGCGAACTGACGAGAGATGACGAAGAGAAGATAGAATCACTGTTCTCGGAAGGCGCGGAATGCGTCAGATGGGATTCAGTCGGTGCGTTAACGTACGATGCGTCGGCAACGGAAAGCTATGTCGGCGCGATAATCGCACGCACCGACGTGAGCGTGATACGCAGCGCAAAGCTTACGGTAGTGATGGACTGCGCCAACGGAGCGTCGTTCGGATCGGCGCCGATGCTTTTGGAAAAGCTCGGCGTAAAAGTGATAACAATGAACACCCGCGTGTGCAAAATACCGTCACACCCCAGCGAACCGACAGAGGACAACCTCAGCGATCTGATATCAAAGGTAAAGGAAACGAATGCCGACCTCGGAATAGCGCATGACGGCGACGCCGACAGGGCGATGTTCGTCGCTGACGACGGTAAATTCGTAGGGGGCGACAAAAGCCTTTCGGTAATGGCAAAGTACATATTATCAAAGAAGAGCGGAATTGTCGTGACGCCGGTAAGTTCGTCGTCGATGGTCGATGACGTTGTTAACGAGAACGGCGGCACGGTAATACGTACAGCCGTAGGCTCACCGACGGTGGCCAGGGTGATGCTCGAGAACGATGCAATATTCGGCGGGGAGGAGAACGGCGGTATGATATTTGCGGAGCACCAATTATGCCGCGACGGTGCAATGGCAGCTGCTAAGATGATGGAATGCATCGCAAAGAACGGACCGTTATCGAAGCAGCTGTCATCGCTGCCGTCATATCATACGGAAAAGCGGAAGACAGATTGCCCGGATGCCGTCAAGGAAAAGCTCCTGGAGCATCTGGCCGCCGTGTACAAAGACGTCAAAACGGACAGGACCGACGGTCTGAAGATGATATACGGCGACGGCTGGGTACTCGCGAGGCCGTCCGGAACGGAACCGAAGTTCAGGATATATTCGGAATCCAAGGACAAAGATGTTGCTGTACGAAGAGCGAACGAAGCGGAAGCGAAGGCGAAGCAGTTCCTTGAAAGTTTTAACTGATGTGGTGCTTCGCGTATATTGAGATGCCTTCTTTTATCAGTCTGGCGCCAAGTACCGACGTGACGTTACTGTGATCGTACGGCGGCGATATCTCAACGACATCCATACCGACGAGACGTTCACCGATCGCGTTCATCAGTCTTTTAACATCTATCGGCAGCAGCCCGAAAGGTTCAGGCGTCCCGGTTCCGGGCGCGAAGGCGGGATCGATGCCGTCTATATCGATCGTCAGATAAATTTTCTCATTCTTCACAGAATCCAAAGCGATATCGATCGCTTTCTGCATTCCTTTCTCCGTGATATCGTACGATGTTATGTGGGGTATCACATCGTCGCGATCAAGTTCCTCCTCGCTTATCGACCGTACACCGAGAACGAACACATTATCGATGCCGACGATGTCGGAACAGCGTCTCATAACGCACGCGTGGCTGTACGGGCTGCCCATGAACTCGTCGCGTGAATCAAGATGTGCGTCCACCGATATCACGGAAACGCTGCCGTATTGCTTAACGATAGGCGATGTTACCGAATGTTCACCGCCTATCGCAACGGTGAACTTCTTATCTTTCACCGCGGGAGCGACAGAAAATTCTATCTCACCCATCATATCCTCGGGACGCAGATGATCGTCAAGGTCGCCGAAGTCATGCATTCGGATGTCCGGAACAGGAGAATGCTCAAAATGTTTAACTTCGAATCCGTAAGACGCTCTTCTGACGGTACTTGGCGCTTCACGGGACCCAGATCTGAAAGATGACGTTCTGTCGTACGGAACACCGTATATGACGATATCGGCATCCGTGTACGTCGAATCGGCATCCGCGAACGTGAGACCGAACATCACATCAGTCTCTGTCTTCCCATCGCCACGAGATACATCACTTCGCCGCCCTCGACGAGTTCGCTTTCATGATCGTCGTTGATGGCCATGTTGAACGTTTCGAACGTCTCAAGGTCCATGAGCTGTATCTCATCGCCGCGTATCGACAATATCTGACCCTTACGTTTGTCGATCATCGGAACCTGCACTTTAGAGCTCACCGGCGAGATCAATGACTTTTTTGCGCCGGTGAATATGCTCGCCGCTTCGATGCTTGCCTTCGCCGATCCGTGCTTTCCCGGTTTCGAAGTTGTCATCGAAATGATCTTGCACGGCTCACCGTCTATGTTCAGGTACCTTCCGACCTTAAGCTCTCTTACTTCTTTCTGCTCCCACATTGTGATCGTTTCCTCTATCTGTACAACGCTTAAATATTTGTTCATACGCGGACCGTCCTTCCGGTACTGTCATGTGCACCGGCGATCCGCATATCTGTTAAGCCGCAGACATATGCATAACGGTGACAGCCAGTGACCATTTTCTTAAATAGAATCAACCCCGTTACTGCCACATACGATGCGAGAGACATCGTTTCTGTACGCGGTAAGAGGAAAGTGACGGCATGGCGATGAACGGGACGGCCCCGAACGGGGAGGAGGCAGAAAGCTTCGCGACCGTTATCACGCCATCGGTGACAGCATCTGAGATAATCGCTCCCATGCGTCAGTTATCATTTTTCAGTCATTTTCCGAACATTCGTTCGCACATCGGGAGAAATGCTCATGCCGCGCACCCGATAATTTTTCATACAGCATTTTCAGCATCGGCGGACAACGCCGTTCTTCAGCAGCATCAAAAGGATCATAGAACAACGGAGAGATATCAATGAGGACAAAAGACACGCTCAGCAGAAAGAGAACAAAGTGGCTGACGCTCGCGATAGCATTCGTAATGACCGCGACGGCGGTCATCAGCGTCATTCCCAACGATGTCGCATCGGATGACGCCGACGGCGGGACGTACGCGCTTGGCGCAGTACCGGGATACACAGGCATTCCCGACACAAGTTGGTACAATAGCGGGACCACGAACTTTAATATTTCCAACGCCGACCAGCTGGCCGGGCTTGCCAGACTGGTGAACGATGGCGAAGATTTCAGCGGCAGGTCCGTTCACATTGACAATGACATCGACCTCTCCTGTTACGGTGCCGAGAACACCGCGTTCAACAACGGAAAGGGATGGATACCCATAGGCCAAAACACCAGCGTGTTCAGAGGCATTTTCAATGGTGGGGATCATGAGATAACAGGACTTTACATGAACGACATGTCCGCCGGTTACGGCGGTCTGTTCGGTTCGGTCAACGCTTCGGACGGAGGCTACATTCAAAACCTCGGCGTTCTGGGCACGGTCATCATAGGCAACGGCATTGCCGGAGGGATAGCTGGCCGATACACCACTCTGGGCGGTATGATGGAGATGTCGGGATGTCATTTCGAAGGCACGGTGAGCGGCACTTTCTGCGTAGGAGGGATAGTGGGCAGGGTCGACGACACACAAACAATGTACGGTTCCATAACAGGCTGCTACTCTGCGGGTGAGATCATCGTCCGCAGCACCTCATCCCTCATATATGTGGGCGGTATCGCCGGCCAGCTGGTCGGCGCGGCGTCGATCCAAGGCTGCTATTCCACAAGCATGATAGCAGTCAGTTCAGCGGCAACAGGGGCAGACGTCAACGTAGGAGGGATAGCAGGAAATATGAGCAGCTCCCTGTCATTCGTCGACCACTGTGCCGCATTGAATCCGAGCGTGACAGTCGCATGTGACGTCACCGCTGTAGTGAGCATTGGGCGCGTTGCGGGATATCTTTATCCTTTCTCTTCGCATTTGGATAATAACGTGGCCTTCAATGGCATGAAAGTAAGCGTGAACGGTGTCGGTACGCCAATTGATGACGGCAGCGGCAGCACGGTCGACGGCAGCAGTGCGACCGTTTCGGCTATAAATTCAACCAATTATTTCTATAACCTGTTCAACGGCTCATACTACTACTACTGGGTATACGTGGCGCTCGAGGAGGGCGGCGTACTGCCTTCGAACCATTGCGGTATCGCCCACACGCCGCTGTGGCTGAGGACGGGC
>WRNI01000052.1 GCA_009776695.1 Methanomassiliicoccaceae archaeon | reverse complement strand
CCGGTGCCTGCCGATACTGCCCAGACCGTACTGCCGTTCCCCATGTCGAAAAGCACATTCTCCGGCGGCGGCGTTCCGTCGGCCTCCGCTGCGGCGCTGAATGATATCACGACAAGGAACATCATCGCAACGACCCCAGCCGCCAACATCTTGCTCTTTCTCATTCTGTCACTCACACATTGAATCCGAGGCTGTCGGTTATCGTAAGATACGATACATAATCATTTCCGATGTACTTCGGCACGCTTGTGCTGAAAACATCGGGGTGCAGTATCATCGCTATCAGTTCCATTAATTGCGCGTAACGCGGACCGGGACGTGACGCCATCTCTGCGAGATCGTCGCAGAACATGTATATCTGTCCGTTCTTGTACGCATCCGTGTACTTCCACTCTCCTGACAATGTTGACAGCATCTCATTGTACTCGGATTCTGTGGGCTGATAATCGTATGTGAATATTATTATCACGGAAGGGTTCGACGAAGAGATTATGGATGACGTCGCGTGCACCCATCCGTAGAAGCTGTCAGGCATCGCATTGCGGCCGAAGGCAGCGCCCATGATGTCATCGACGTATGTGTATCTGCCCGAGACCCACGGAGATTTGTCCGGCGACAGGGATATCATTGTGTCAACGGGCTTTGTGTTCCCTGACATGAGCTTCGTTATTATTTCTTCCTGCGCGCCGTTCAGCATCTCTTTCACGCTCTGCGCCCTCAGATCGTATTGCAGGGTGCGGCCGATGATGTATATGTTGTTCAGTATCGTCTCAATGCTTTCGCCCGAATAAAGAACGACGGTCGGCACATCCGACCTTCTGAGACGCTCGGACATCTCATAGTGCGAGTACTGAGAGCCGTCGCAGAACACCATGTCGGGATTTGTCCCCATTATGAGCTCATAGCTCGGATTCTGCCAGTCGCCTATTATCTTTATGTCCCCTCTCTGCTGGCCTTCCGTGACGCTGCGCGGATAGTTGCTGTACTTGTCCGTGCCCACGAGAACGGAGACCGCATTCAGAGACCCGAGGATCTCGGTTATCGACGGCGCCAGCGACACCGCCCTTTGCGGGCGCGCATACCCGAATATGCTGTTCCCTGCCTGATCTGCCCCTACCGCGGGTCTTTCGGACACGCCGCAATATGCCCACACGTAAGACGTGTGTCCCATCATGTCAAGATCGTACGGAGGTGCCACTTTTCTCCACTCGGTCTCGCCTTTGTCTATCACCCAGAAGTCCCATTCTCTCTCAGTGTTCGAGGCAACGCCATCTATCTCGGTGACGGTGTCACCCGATATATCGCAGCTGAACCCGTTCTCGGCGCATGCGAACATGAGAAGCTCGACGGGATCATTTATGTTATGAAGGTCCGCGTCCGTCCATACGACGTCCCCCTCTCCGAAGTCGATGGCCAGTCCCTGTGCCTGGTATGCGGTGGCGGATGCGCCTGCCCCGACGACCAGCACCATGAACGCGCCGGAAGATATTATCACTGCGGACAATATTACTTTCAGTCTGATTGGCTCCATGCGACCTCCTTTTATGTGTTGAACGGTGCCTTGCGGCGACCGTTAAAGGATGTTTTTAAAAGGTTTGATGTAAGGTCGTTCAGGCGAACGGTCCGCCCTCTGCCCAGTCCCCTATGCTCACAAGGTTGTATTCAGCGTCGTAGACCGCATCATTGGGATTGGCATTTGTCATCATGATGTAGCTGCCGAATGCATCTGCACCGTAGACCGCCTCTGTATATGCCAGGTAAAAGACATTCCCGATGCATACGCTGAAGCCGGGGTTGTCCTTCCATGCCTGGGCCGAGCCGCTCAATTCATTAGCGGCCCAGAACCAGCTCATCCATGACTGAGCTCCCGGATCGCCCCATTCCCCGTTGTATATGCCGCCTATGTGCGATATCCAGCCGTTGCTTTCATTTACTCCTCCCACGTCGTCTTCATCATAGAAGAGATCTGCGGCCTTAAGGGCTATGCACAGCGCAGCGACGGGGTCTTCCGCCGTTGCCGATATCCAGCCGCTTTCGAACGCAGTGCCTGTTACCTCTTTGGTGTCCAGGTAGAACCAGTAGGTCACTTCAGGCGCTCCGGCGTCCGCCGTGCCTCCACCGTCTCCTTCGTTGAATAGAACATATCCAACCCCTATCCCCACTCCGGCACCCACGAGCACGCCGACGAGCAGGAATGTCAATAATTTTGATTCCATTTCATCACCTGTATTATTGGATGATACATCCAGCTCCCTGTACGCAGATATTATTTATAATTGTTTGGACGACGCATCCAACCATGTGTGAGTCCGTGTGCGATATCGTGTGTGAAATGCCTTTCGGATCAATCCATCCTTCTCAGTGCGTTCATCACGCCGTCAAGCAGGCACATCGTTCCGCCGAGGCCGAACACCGGGCGCTCCTTTATGCAGACGATCGTCCGTCCTCGGCGCGCTATATCATATCCGTCCGTAACGATGCCGCGGCTTATCGCCGACGATACGCTGTTGCCGTCGCCTATCATCACATCAGCGGGCGTATCGAACGCCTCGCACGTCACGTCCAGTCCGTTTTCTTTGATGAATCGTAATATCTCATCGTCGAACGTCCTGTCCGAGCCGGTGTTCACCGCCACGGGAAGTATTCCCAGATACGAGTAAAGGAAGGACATCACCGGGTACGCTATCGGACCTGCCGTGACGACCGAGAATGTATGGCCGACGGTCGGTTTATGAACGGTGTACAGCGACAGCAGCACATTCGCGGCGCGCTCTCTCTGCTCTTTTATCCTCTTCATCGCATCGGTCGGGTCCGCGTTCATGCGTTCGCATATCCCCGTTATCCAGTCCTCCAGTGCATCGAACCCTATCGGTGCGCCCATCTTCGATTCAAAGTACGGAACTCCGAGCTCCTTTTCGTACCATTTTGCGACCTCGAGCCCGAGGTCCCTGCGCACTATGACGTTAAGTTCCGCGCTCCCCGAATTTTTTAGTTCTGACACGGAGCACCCTGCGCCGACGACCGTGTTGACGGTTATCCCGCACAGTCCCAGCAGATATTTCAGATCGGCGACGCTGTCCTCCCAGTGAAGGTCCCAGACCGACATCCCCAAAATGTTCACGCCCTTTCTTTTCTCATGTCTTTCCGCGGGAAGCGCCGCAAGTATCCTTATCATCGTATCCTGAAGGCCTACGCCAAGCGGGACGGACGGCGCGGGACTCTCTATTCTTACGACGATGCCTTTTTCCGACCTCAGCTTTAACGTCTCCCCGATGAGCGACGCCCCCGGAGAATTTATTATGCCGACGAGGGACGGGTCCAGCGCCATGACCTCTTCGAACACCTCATTCAGTTTTTCCCCTGTGCCCATTATGTAATCGTCGCCGTCCATGTATGTGCAGGGAACTCTCGGCTGAGTGAAAAATGACCGTTTATAATATTTGAACGGAACATCGGTGTAACATTCCTTGTCCCTGCACGGGAACGCGTGCTCGGAGAACCACGCCGGATATGATTTGCAGCCGGTCGGACCGTTTATTATCGTTGCCGCGTCGCTTATGCCCTCGAACGCGAGCGACACTCCCAGGAGACCTTCCGGCCTGTCATATTCAGACGACATCTTTCTTCCATCCCTCCTTCTTTGGTACTTTCAGCGTCCGCATCAGCGATGCAGCCAAATCGATCCCCGCGAAAGGAGTGACGTCCGGATTCACGGGAAGGAAACATGTCCTTGTCTCGGTGTTGACCGGGTAAGTGGACAGAAAAATATCAGGCGATATTGCCGCAACATCCTCTTTTATCCGGACGAACATTCCGGGGTCCACCGGAATGTACGGGTCCAGTATCCTTTCTGTCCTGTCCTTCACATATTTCATGTGATCCGCCTTACCGCCCGGCGTCATTTCAATGTCATACGCAAGCTCAAGATCGCCGGCCTCGGATCTGTCCAAGATGTCCATGACCACGCATCTCACAACATTCATTTCACAGCCGACGGCCGCCTCCAGCAGCCAGTTGATGTCCCTTTTCATTCCCACGATGTATAATTTCTTTCCTTTCAGGTCCTTCCTGAAAGGTCCCAGCCGGTCGCTGAACTCTTTTCTGATATCTGTGATCACCCGTTCAGCTTTTTCTTCTTCTCCGAAATGTTCTGCTATCTCCCGGATCCAGAGCTCCGTTTCTTTCAGCCCCGGTCTGGCCATGTTCTTCGTTGCCTTCATGCCGAATTCTTTTTCAAGGACGTTCATTGTTTCCACGGCGATCGTGTCCGGCGTCATAAGAATACATAATTCTGAATTGGGTATGTTCTTTATTTTTTCAACGGAGGTGTCGCCGACACATGTGCAGTTCATCCTCACTCCGAGCCTTTCCAATACCTCTGTTACGAACCTTACGTTCTCGGTTGTGTTTATGCCGAATGTCTTCATGCCTATCAGGTTCACGGAACGTTCCTTCTTCCCTTTCACAGCCAACGAACGGATAAGCTGTATGCAGGCGTCCGTGGCGCCCTGCATATAATCGCCCTTGATGTTGCCGTCCTCTATTATTGGTACGATGGTAACATCAGGGTGCTCCGATCTGATACGGGACATCATCCCGTCAACGTCCTCGCCTATTATCCCCGACGGACATGAAGTGACAACGGCTATGACATCGTTACCTTTTTCTATCATCTCCCTTACATCGGATTCAAGTGATGAAATGCAACCGAATATCATGTCCGCGTCGTCCATGTCGCTGCACTTCACGTTAGGACGGGCGAACGGGCGTATCGGAATGTTCTCGTTAGTAAAAGAACGCCTCAGTGCGTTCGTTACCATTTGAACCGCATAATGCGCACAGTCCCTCGGTGCATGCAGGACCGTCGCTAAACCTTCCACTGATAACGTTATGCACAGCGTTCCGGCGAAAGCGCATCCGTGGACCACTTCTTTCCGGCCGGTGCTTCGCGGAACGCATTTTTTAACGGCCGTCCGTTCCTTCTTTGCGGGCTCGCGCTCCTGTGCGCTCTTTTTCACCACGGAACGACCGAGAACGACCGTTTCAAGTTCCGATTCCGAGAGGTACTTCGCCGTGTATCTTTTTCCTTCGATCACTTTATCAGCCAGTCTGAAGAATTTCTTGGTCATCTCGGAATCCGGAAAGGACTCTGTGACCGTCTTTCCATTCTGTTCAGCTTCGAGGAACATCTTCGATCTTTCGAATTCCGCTATTATCGGTATCCCGACGGCGTCGGCGAACTTTTTGACACGTTCTTTCTCCTCGCTGTCGCCGCGGCTGTTGAATATTATCCCGCCTATCCTTTCGGGATTATAATTGGCGGTGCCCCTCAGGATGTTGTTCGCTGCGTATATCGACATGAACTCCCCTGACGTTACGATGTAGACGAGATCGGCATAGTTGTTCCTTAACGGTACCGCGAACCCTCCGCATACCACATCTCCGAGAACGTCGTACAGAACGATGTCCAGGTCCACATCGTTCATGCCCAGTTCCTCAAGGAGGTCGAACGCCGATATTATGCCGCGCCCGGCGCATCCTATGCCCGGCTCAGGGCCTCCGGCCTCCACACATATGCATCCTTTGTATCCGCGTTCCGCAATGTCGTCAAGTTTTCTTTCATCTTCGTTCGTATCGCGAAGGTACGCGAGAACGGTCTGCTGATCCCGTCCTTTCGTCAGAAGCCTCGTGGAATCGTGCTTCGGATCGCAACCGATCTGCATCACCTTTTTTCCCATTTCGGACAGTGCTGCTGTCAGATTCGACGAGATCGTTGATTTCCCGATCCCTCCTTTCCCGTATACTGCGATCCTTTTCATATCTTCCGAACGGCATGCGAACCGTTGCATATAATTATTTGGACTATTCATCCAGCCATACGTCCAACGGTGAAACGCCGCCGGAACAGGAAGCACGCATAAACCTTTCAAATAGCTTTGAATATTATTGCGGAAGTGTCCGCTCTCCCGATCGTGCGAACTGCAGGGAGTACGTTATGTCTCAGTCCCTCAGACATCCGATCGGCACCACGTAAACGCCGTCAGGCCTCGCGTAAGCGTATTGTGTTCCGGTCACAACCATCAGGAATGCCGGTTCTCCCATCTTCTCGGTGTTGATCTTGGTCTTGAGCTTGAGCAGGTTCTCCGCAGCCTCTTCGATGTACATGTCGCCTCCGAGCTTGATCTCGGCGGCGCCCCACCTGCCGTCTTCCAGATGAATGATGGCATCAGATTCCAGTCCGTCCGCATCGTGATATTGGTACACTTTTCCGTTCAGGCCCTCCGCGTACACCCTGAGATCCCTGACGGCCATCGTCTCGAATATCAGTCCGAACGTATTCAGATCGTTTATGAGATCGTTCGGAGATATCCCGAGGGCCGCCGTTGCTATGGACGGGTCCCCGAACTGCCTTATGTTCGTCGTCCTTATCGCGGTCTTGGAACGGAGGCTCGGGCTCCACGCCTCAACATCCTCTATCACGAACAGTTTCCTGAATGCGTTGATGTACGAGTCCAATGTCTTCGGGTCCAGAGCGGCGTCATTTGCCGCAACATCGTTCTGTATGGTGGACATACGCGCGGGAGTGGAAATATTCCGTGCATATGCTCTCAGTATCGCCCTTGCTCTTGCGGGATTACGTTTGATCCCGTCCACATCGGTTATGTCCTCGTCCACCAATCCCCTCATATAATCGGAAGATGCCTGCAGAGCGATCTTATCCTTATCGAACATTATTCCCGGCCATCCTCCGCGACATATCAGGAATGCCAATCTGTTCATGTCGTGATCATTCTTGCCGCCGATACTGCCGGCACCGTTGAAAAGCTTTGAGAGCGACACTTCGCCTGTCGAGTCGCCGGACTCCCAGAGGCTCATCGTCCTCATAAGCATCTTTGCGATCCTGCCGGTCCCGCTGTGACGTCTTTTGCCTTCAACGGGTTTTGCGGAACCGGTCAGAATGAACTGCCCCCGTTCTCCGCTGTCATCAACGTATGCACGGACGTTATCCCATAGTTCGGGGATCTCCTGCCATTCGTCGAACATTATTGGCTTTTCGCCTCTGAACATGTTCTCGTCGCCCATCGCAACGAACATCTGATACTGCTTAAGGACGTTTGATTTCTGCAGTTCCACAACAGTTTTTGCAAAACGTTTGGAGGTTGTAGATTTACCGCACCATTTTGGCCCCTCGATGAGGATTGCCCCTTTCGCGGTAAGCTTTTCTTCGATGTTGGCCTCCAAAAGCCTGGGTAAGTATCGTTTCACATTCCTCTCAACGCATCATTTGTATTTAATGAATTAGGTTGATGGAGACTTTGAGGAAGTTTTGATGGAGACTTTGAGGAAGTTTTGATGGAGACTTTGAGGAAGTTTTGATGGAGACTTTGAGGAAGTTTTGATGGAGACTTTGAGGAAGTTCTGATGAAAAAGTAACGATCCCGAAAAAGGTTTGGAAGGTGTTTAACGGGTGAACAGACCCTGAAAGGAGTTTAAGGAGGAATTGTCAAGCAACACTCTTCGACCACCGAAATGCCCTGAGCATATGCCGGACCGGCCAGGAACCGCATATCGTCCGCAGCGGACGGGTGCGGCCGCAAAGGCCGTTCTGTTGTCTTGAATTGGATGCGTGTTCCAACTGTATCGGTTAACGGCCTCTCTCATATATATTGTTTTGGATATATCATCCATCCATATTATCTTCCGAAAAGACAGAGGCGGGACAGCTGCTGTTCCGGCTATCGGTCGTTCGCCGTTTCCAGGATGTTCTCCGAGCCCAGGAACAATGAGCGCAGCTTTTCTGCTGTCTCGTTATCAGCGTTCCACATGCCCCGTTCTATCGCTTCCAGCAGCCTTGACGTGATCTTTCTTAAAGCGTCGGGGTTGTTGTCCTCGATCCATTGCTTGTTCTCGCCGTCAAAAAGGAACTTATCGGCCATCGCCTTGTACATCCAGTCCTCCATCGCATCGGACGTGGAGTCCCATCCGAACGAGTAATCCACAAGATTGGATATCTCCTGCACCCCGCGGTATCCGTGCCTCTTCAGCCCGTCGATCCATTTCGGGTTAAGGACACGGCTTCTGAAGATGAATTTTCCTTCCTCCTGCAGTGTCCTTGCTATCGGCCTCTCGGGATCGGAGCTGTCGCCTATCACCGACATCGGCTGTTTGCCGGAGCACGATTCGACGGCCGCGTTGAGCCCTCCCAGGAATATGTAATCGTCATCGTTGTCAAATGCGTCCAGCTCCCGTGATTCATGATTTTTGACGGTAACGTCCACGCCGCTGAGCCTTTTTCTGAAGAAATCTTTCACGTCCTCCCCTCTGAACTCCCGTCCGTATGCGTAGCCTCCCCATTCCACGCACGCGTCCGCCAGTTCGCTGCGCTCCTTCCATCCGGACGTCTCTATCAGCGAGTCGACGCCTCCGCCGTAGTTCCCGGGAGGGTCGCCGAATATTCTTATCCGCGCTTTCTTCTTTGCCGTTACCGGATCAAGGCCTTCCGCTATCGAATCGGCGATATCTTTTCTTAAATTTTTGATAAGATAGTTATCATCCTCACTCTCATCCAGCTCCGATATCTTCGCCACGGCATCGTCTATCATATGTATCAGGTTGGGGAACGAATCGCGGAACAGCCCGCTTATCCTTAGCGTGACGTCTATCCTCGGACGTCCGAGTTCGCCCGGCGGTACGATCTCGAGATCGACGACCGACGATCCGGACGATGACCATACCGGTCTTACGCCCAACAACCACAATATGTACGCTATGTCGTCGCCCCCGGTCTTCATCGTGTCCGTCGCCCAGACGACGATCGCCACCTGCTTCGGATATGAGCCGTTATCTTTCACATGGCGCTGTATCATGAGGTCCGCCATTCTCCTCCCCGTGTCCCACGATGAGCGCGCAGGTATTCCCG
>WRNI01000051.1 GCA_009776695.1 Methanomassiliicoccaceae archaeon | reverse complement strand
CGGCGGCGGCCATAATATCGCCGCCGGCGCAACGATACCCGCCGGTAAGGAATATGATTTTCTTCACATCATCGAATCGATCATCGAAACGCAGCTCACCTGAGCAGTTTGTAAAGAACCGCTTTCTGCGCGTGCAGACGGTTCTCGGCCTGATCGAACACAACGCTCTGAGGTCCGTCTATTACGTCCGCGGTTATCTCCTCGCCACGGTGCGCCGGGAGACAGTGCATCACGATGCAGTCCTTCTTCGCAACTGCCAGCAGTTCCTGGTTTATCTGATACTTACGGAATATGCGTAACGCGTCCGCCGCCGCCAGCGTGGTGTCGCCCATCGATATCCACGTGTCGGTGTAAAGAACGTCCGCATCCTTGCACGCCTCCATAGGCTCAACGCTGGCGGATATCTTACAGCCGTTCTCATCGGCTATGCGTGATGCTTTAAGCATTATCTCGGCGTTCGGCATGCGCACCGCGGGGCATGCGACCACCATGTCCATGCCGAGTATCGCGCATGCGTACATCAACGAATTGCATACGTTGTTCCCGTCGCCTAGATATACGAACTTCTTTCCGCGGAATCCCCCTTTCTTCTCCTTTATCGTGACCATGTCGGCAAGCGCCTGGCACGGATGCTCCAGATTATCCAGACCGCTTATTACGGGGACCGTTGCATGAAGTCCGAGCTCATCCATTATCTTGTAGTCGTACGCGCGGTACATTATACCGTGAACGAAACGGCTCATCACCTTCGCCGTATCTTCAACGGTCTCACCGCGTCCGAGCTGCATCTCCGATGACGCGATGTACATGGGCATCCCGCCCAGCTCGCTTATCGCCACGCCGAATGATATCCGCGTACGCGTACTCGGTTTCTCAAAGATCATCGCTAACGTCTTTCCTTTGAGCGGGGCGCCGTGCTGCCCGCGCTCGCCCTTCAGCTTTATCGCTATATCAATGAGTTCAGGCATATCGTCCTTCATATCGAGCACCGATATCAGGTCCCTCTTCGTCATGGACGTCTCACATTGGTATCATATAATAATCATTTCGCCCGAAATGGACATAAAAGTGACGAATATGTACAAAAACAGATGATCTTTCAACGGATGTGCTCTTCTTCGACCTGTGTTTGCATAGACAGATTTTTACGATGCGCCGTCGATGCGGTATCATGTCCTCAGCATCCCTGACAAGACACTCTGTCAATGAACTGAGATCAATAGTTGCCCCTGTGGCAGAGAGATATGGTGTAGGAAAGATATACATATTCGGCTCTGTCGCCAGAGGGGACTTCAAAGAGAACAGCGACTATGATTTCTGCATCGATCTGGGAAAGATACGGAGCATATTCGTACTGTCGGAGTTCTTTCAGGACCTCCGGGACGCAGTGGGGCATGATATAGATCTTGTGGACACTGCGTCCGTGGACCCTGAATTTATGAGCAAAATAGTAGAAGAGGGCATGATCGTCTATGAGAGATGACACTTCGACCATAAAGCAGATCCTTCCATATTACGAAAGGGTTGAAAGAAACGTTGACCACTTTGGAAAGGATTAGACAGAGTTTATGAGCAACCAGATATTTCAGGAAAGTTGTTCTTTCTGTCTCCTTCAGATAGGCGGGGTTGTAAAATACCTGTCCGAAGGTCTTACGGAAAAGTATCCGCAGATAAGGTGGAGAGGCATATCAGGAATGAGAAATATCATCGCTCACGGTTATGAGAACATAAACCTGAACGCCCTGTGGTTCTCGATCACGGAAGATATCCCCGTGCTTAAAGCTGCCTGTAAAAAGATCCTTAAGGATATCGGGGCGCAATGAGAGCGTCTGCCGTATCCTGCCTTATTGTTTTGAAAAGCAGCTATCTGTGCACGTTCGGACGGAAAACTTTTATGTATGACTATACAATGGAGCAGGCACACATGGCCGGGATGGGGTAGCTTGGTTATCCTAGGGGGCTGTGGATCCCTTGACTCGGGTTCAAATCTCGGTCCCGGCCCCACTTGTGTTATATCATTATCTTGTGATTACGTATACGGCGTGAGGTGAACGAATGGCATGGAAAGGCACCCTTAACAAAATTGACGACAACCGGTGGGAGATCCCCGCGGGTCAGGTTAAAGGAATGAGGACGAACGCCGTTCTTTTTGCGAATTCATCGATGATAGATCAGATAATGAGCGACAATGCGCCTCAGCAGGCGGCTAACGTTGCTTGTCTTCCCGGCATCGTCGGAAGCTCGCTTGCCATGCCTGACGTCCATTGGGGGTACGGTTTTCCCATAGGCGGCGTCGCCGCCGTTGATGTTAATGAAGGATGCATATCGCCCGGAGGCATAGGATTCGACATAAACTGCGGCGTCCGGCTTATACGGACTGATCTGAATGTGAAGGATGTTGAAGGCAAAGTGAATGAGCTAACCGACGAGCTTTACAGGAACGTGCCCTCGGGACTGGGATCCAAAGGCATTGAGAAAGTTGACATCGGCGCGATAAGGGAGATATTGGTAAGCGGTTCCGAGTGGGCCGTCTCGAACGGATACGGATGGGAGAACGACCTTGACGTAACGGAGGAGCACGGCAGGATGGACGATGCTTCGTCTGAATTCGTAAGCGACAAGGCCGTCAAAAGAGGATTTGGACAGGTGGGCTCTCTGGGTTCGGGGAATCATTTCATCGAAGTTGACGTTGTCGATACGGTATATGACAGCGATGCGGCAAAGGCGTTCGGCCTTGAGGAAGGTCAAATTACCGTCACGGTACACTGCGGGTCGCGCGGATGCGGACATCAGATCGCTACGGACCACCTGCAGATAATGGAGCGCTACGTCCGCGACAACAGAATAGAACTGCCGGACAGACAGCTTGCCTGCGCACCGCTATCATCGAAGGAAGGCGATTCGTACTACAAAGCTATGTGCTGCGGCGCGAACTACGCGTGGGCGAACCGCCAGATGATAACGCACTGGATACGCGGTTCGTTCGAGAACGTGATGAAAGCGAACGCTGAGGATATGGGAATGAATGTTGTCTATGACGTGGCGCACAACATAGCGAAGAAGGAGACGCATGACGTTGACGGAAAGAGAATGGATGTGCTTGTTCACAGAAAGGGCGCAACGAGAGCGTTTCCCGCAGGCCACGCCGATGTCCCGTCAGTTTACAGGAACGTAGGCCAGCCCGTGATCGTTCCCGGGGACATGTCCTCCGGGACGTATGTTCTTGCAGGTCTTCCCGGCTCGATGAAGGAAAGCTTCGGATCGTCATGCCACGGTGCCGGAAGGAAGATGTCCCGGAAGGCGGCGTTCGGCAGCCTCAGCGTTGACGGTCTCAAGGAATCCATGAGATCAAGGAACATCTATCTCAAGAGCGGGAGCGGCGATGTCCTTGACGAGGCGCCGGAGGCGTACAAGGACGTCGATCAGGTTGTATCGGTGGTCTGCGATTCCGGCCTTACCGGAAAGGTCGCGAGACTGAGGCCGCTTGGTGTCGTCAAAGGATAGGCCGCGGGGCGGATGAACTCAGAATGACGGCACAGCGCGGGATGTCCGCGCTGTCAGAGATCGAGTATCGAGGACGCCGCCTTCTTTACGGCGTCCCTGTGCTCCTCCGGCGATGATATCATTATCGCCCAGTCGAACATGTCCCTGCTCTGCAAAGCCTTCGACACCGGCGATATGCGCGTTATCGGTCTTACACGGTTATCATAAAATATCGAGACGTCCGTTTTTCCTATCTTTGCGTTAGATAGCAATGAGGACCTTGACGGTATGTCCACGATAACTTCGGAATAATCTATGCCCGCCGACTCCGCTATCTCGTCCTCCAGTCCTTTTTTCTCCGCGTAATCGGAATAACCGACCAGCTTCTTCATCTGATCCTCGTCAAGATCTATCGAGTAAGCGGAGAACGCTTTCTTGTAAAGTTTGCGGTGAATGAGCCTCCTCATTATCCCGGACGGCCTTCCGCCGTACCGTATCAGTTCATTCCTCAGGTCGGTGTCGTCCATCAGGTGCATTGTCCGCATATCAACATCGGAAAGTTCTGTTGCCTTGGAAAGCATCATCTCAGCTATGCGCACAGTCTTGTTGAAGTACACGGAAGTGTACATCAGCGCCCGCGATACCATCAGCCCCTCCGCCGCGGCGATGCCGCCGCGTTCCAATACGATCGTATTGTTATGAACTCTCATCTGCGTGAATAACCGTTCAATGTCTATTGAACCGTGAGCGACGCCCGTATAGTGCGCATCCCTCATCAGATAGTCCATCTGATCGGCGTCCACCGGGCCGTGGATCATCTGATGCAGATGATCGTTCGAGGAGAAGAACGACTGTTTGGCGCCGTCCGACGTGAACGCGTCCAACCCTTTCACCGATGAGCGCGGTTCTGATATCAGATCGCATACGATATCCGAGGATATCCCCTCCTTCGCAAGCGTCTCCGCTATCGTGTCCGTTCCGCCGAGAATGTCCTCGTCGCGCTCCGCGTACGTGGGTATCGTCCCGTTTATCAGCGATCTGGCAAGCTCCATGTGGTCCTTTCCCGTCCTGTGCTCATAAAGCTCCGAAATATTATGAGAGAACGGCAGATGACATATATCGTGCAGCAGCGCCGCGGTGCGCACGTGCATCATATCATTGTCGCCAAGCTTAAGCACATTTCCCATGCGGCCCGCCAGGTGATACGTACCGAGGCTGTGCTCCAGCCTTGTGTGATTCGCCCCCGGAAAAACGGTATTGGCCATTCCCAATTGCTTGACGCCGTGCAGCCTCTGCATCTCGTGCCTCGACAGAAGTTCAAGGAATATTCCGCTGACGGATATGCTGCCGTGCAGCGGGTCGTGTATCACTTTCTCGGTCATATCCTTCTCTTCCTCTTGGATATCAGATTATCGATCTTCACGCCGTTCGCCGTCATCAGTATGAATGAATCGCCGATTATCACCATGTCGCCGCCGCAATCTTTTGCGATACTTTTCAGTTCAGACGTTATCGTATCCATCGCGCCTTTCTTGTTCTCCTCAGGCAGGGCGCAGCGTATGAATAAGATATTTCCTTTGTAGGCCAGGTCCGCCGCGACGGAGATATCCCCGAACGTTCTTATCTCAATTATTTTAACACGGGCATCTGTTTCCTCAGGAACGATCAGCGGCGTGTCCGTAAGGTCAATGAACCCTTTCGGCTCAACAACGGTGCCGGTGCTCTTTCTTTTGATTATTGCCATGCGGTCACCGTTCGTCCGTCTTCCAAAGTTTGTCGCCGACGTTGTGCACCGTACGTATCATTTTGCCCTTGCCGCCGCTCTTCAGTTCCTCTCCGTCCGCCAATGCTATTCCGGTGGCCAGCGGCACGAGGTTCTTGACATCGCGTATCCACACCATGTCGTCTTTCTTAATGCCGGGATCGGCGTCAACGATGCCCGGACCCATTATATCGGCGCCGTTCCTCACGTAAGGAACGGCGCCCATGTCCACCGTCACGAAGCCTTTCTGCGGTCTGTACTTAAGGATGCCGCGTATCGTGAGATATGTGATATTCTCGTAAACCATCGCCAGTATCTCCCCGTTCACGAATATCACGTTGAACTCGCTGCTCTCCGCAAGGTCAACGGCATCATCGGCGGTGAACGACGGGATGCCGAGCCTTCTCTCTATCTCGTCGGAGTAGGATTTCACATCCTTCGATCTCAGACGTTTCCTCTTGCGGATCATTATGTCTGCCATTGTTTCGGCAATGAGCGTATCAATATTCAAACTTTGCATCGCATGACAATATACGGTGCAGGAAAAAACATCCTTCGATAAAGGTAATATATGACGCATAATCTTCGCGGATGCATGAGCCTTCTGTCCGCCGTTCCGCGAGGGATCGTCATCGCGATGCAGGTCGCATTGGCCGCGCTCGTCATACTCGCGGTGGTGCCGATAGCGCTGGGCGGCGTGCACGTTGACGTCAAGGACAACGCCAAAATAGAGTATGACGTCTCCGGGTATGCGGTCACGGTGAGCATGCGCGCGGACATCGACGCCGATCTGTACTTTGACATAACGGGGGCCGGTTACATCATATATATGACGTCAGGGAACGAAACGTTACCGATTTACAGACAGGATCTGGGAACGCTTGGTTCCGGCAGCGTCGATATCAGCAGGAGCATTCCGCTGACGGTGATCGTCATGATGATGCTCTGCGGCGCATCCGGCAATTCCGATACCGTTGTTACAATGGACATCCGCGGCTCCACGCTGGGCGGGATGATATCCGCGGCAGCGAGGATCGATGCACCGATAGCGAAGATCACGGACGGCGGCGGGGCGATAACCGACGGCGGCGGATACGACGTCCTGGAAGCGTCGTTCAAGGTCAAAGCGTCCGAACTGATCGAGGATATGTTCAAGGCAGGCATCACCATCATGATGGGCGATCCGATAAACGGCACGGAATGCACCGTCACATTCACTGATGACGGGGATCATTATCTGATATCCGTTAAGATCGAATCATCTTCGGGCAATTCCTTCATAGATGATATCGGCGACACGTCCGGCGGCGTTAAGGTGTACTATGACGGCACCGAGAAAGAACTATCGGAAGAAGATGCTGACCTCGTCGTCAGGATATTTGAAATTCTCTATGAGAGGTGGTGACCATGGCGCTCATAGACGATATTAAATTCGATCTTTCGCCGAAGAACGGAACGCTCGGCGGAGCCGCGATATATTTCTTCATTGTGCTGACCGTCTTCATCATTGTTCCGTATGCCGTTTACTCGTTCGTGTCCGGCAGCCTGTCCGGTGCCGGCGGGGCACTTTTCGGTGACGCCGACCTCAGGAACGGGGTCTGGGATTGGATATCGAATATGATGAAATACGCGATACCGCTTGTTCTGCTTGCCATACCCATAGGGTTCTACCGCGCCGGAAGCTACGTGAGGATACCGTTCAAAATAATATTCGCGATATATTTGGGATCGTGGTTATGGGTGGCGTCGCACGGCGGCGTATTTTCGATGACGGTGCATGACACGAACATAATGGGCGCGATATCATCAATAAGCGTGAGCATTGATGTGCGTTACGTTGTCTATGTGATGATGCTCATATGCTTCGCAATGGTATTCCTTGCTTTCTCCGAGTTCGGAGGGAACAGGGAGAAATACATGAAAGCGCTGGAGAAGAAGAAGGACACCATGTCCAAAAGGAAAGCGAGAAGGCTTTCCGGGTAGGTGATGATATGAGCATAAGCATGGCGATATGTGAGACCGAATGCGGGAACGCATTGTGCAGGCGTCAGAAAGAGAATGTTCTTAAGGTTCTTGTCAGAGATCCCGGGAATTACGGGGATGCCGCTGAGTTTGATGTTATTATCGCATTGAATGATGCGCTGAGGATGTTCGGCGACGCGGACGGCTTTGTGAAAAGGAATAAGATCGGAAAGGACGTATGCACCCTGCATTACGATATGATACGCGATGATAATGACCGCAGCGTTCTTGAAAAGGCAATGACGCGAAACTTTACGGGATGGGTCGACGTTTCAAAGATGAACGGCGCTGATGCGAAAGCGCTGATATCGATGTCCTCACCGGAGGACCGGCAGACCGAATGGGATATGCTGTCGTTCGACGAGATGGGCGAGGTCTGCAAAAAATGCAGATTATCGTGGGACAAGGGAAGAGGATGCTTAGGATCATTCGGACCCGATAACAGCGCACTTCCCGAGATAGCCTCAAGGCACGGATGTAAAATAACAGCTTCCGTACCTGCCGGCGTGTCCGCCGGCCGCGTCTACACGAAAGATGACGCCGTTATTCTTTGCGGTGAGATCGCAGTACTCAGAAACGCGCTGGCCGCGGAAGGAAAGCAGGCCGTTCACAGATACGGCGGCGCCGTCGACAGATTGGAAGCGGTTGCAAAGATATCCGCCGAAGAGGGCTGCGGATTCAGGTTCTTCTGACCTTTATGCCGTATCGGCGGCATAAAAAACGGAGTTTTCAGCTCATCTTTTATAAATCTTTCTGAATGCATCTATATTTCTACGATTAATGTGTGAAAAACGAATAATAACTACGAAATTCGAAAAATAGTGAATGAAGTACGCATGTTTAATATATTGGAACGTTACTTTCCTGATTTGTGGCGCCAGCCGTCACATTGTATGGAGGGAGAACGACGACACCAGAGAATTCCAAGGGACAGTATCCGCCGTCAGACGAATATCGTAAGAACGCTTTGATCAGGAGCGTTGGCGATTATAACAGGATCTACAAAGATTCTGTAAAGGATCCCGTTGCGTACTGGGTGAAACAGGCTGACCGGATCGATTGGTTCTCCAAGGGATGGAAGGACGCCTTCACGTGGGACCGCGATACAAACGAATTCACATGGTTCAAAGGCGGCAAGCTTAACGTTTCATATAACTGCATAGACCGCCATGTGAAGAACGGCCTGAAGAACACCGCCGCGATCATCTTCCAGGGAGAGGATGACAATGACGTCAAGGTGTACACATACGGTCAGCTGCTGCACGAGGTTGAGAAATTTGCCAATGTGCTCAAGAGCAAAGGCGTGAGGAAGGGGGACAGGGTCGCCGTATATTTACCGATGATACCGGAGCTTCCGATCACGCTGCTTGCATGCGCAAGGATAGGCGCCGTTCACAGCGTTGTTTTCGCGGGATTCAGTTCCGAGGCCATCTACAACCGCGTCGCCGACTGTACGCCTAAGGTAATGGTAACATCCGACGGCAGCTACCGCGGCGGTAAGAAGATAGATATGAAAGGCAAAGTGAACGAAATACTTGAAAAGGACACGAGCGTTGATCACGTCATCGTGGTTAAGCGCACATGCACCGACGTCGTCATGGAAAAGGACCGCGACGTATGGTGGCACGACGAGATGGCGAAGGCGCCGCTTAAGTGCGAGCCTGAGGTCATGGACGCCGAAGATCCGTTATTTTTGCTTTACACGTCGGGCACCACGGGAAAGCCCAAAGGATTATTGCATACGAACGGAGGATACATAGTGGGCGCATGCTCATCGTTCAGATACGTCTTCAATTACGTTCCCGGGCAGGTGTACTGGTGCACCGCCGATATAGGATGGATAACCGGTCATACGTACATACTGTACGGTCCTCTTTCCGCGGGCGCGACGACACTGATGTTCGAAGGCGTTCCCAATTATCCCGAGAACGACAGGTTCTGGCAGGTCGCTGAGAAATGGAACGTCGACATATTCTACACAGCGCCGACGGCGATACGCATGATAAGGAAGACCGGCGACGAGTGGATAAAGAAACACGACCTGTCGTCAATAAAGATGCTTGCCA
>WRNI01000050.1 GCA_009776695.1 Methanomassiliicoccaceae archaeon | reverse complement strand
CCGTAAGGACGATCATCGGTATCGAGTCGGCGAATGCTGTTGCGACGCCCGTCACTAAATTCGTTGCCCCCGGCCCGGACGTCGCGAGGCACACGCCGGGCCTTCCCGAAGCGCGCGCATAACCGTCGGCCATGTGCGCAGCGCATTGCTCGTGCCTTACGAGCACATGCCTTACCGATGAGTTGAGGATCTCGTCGAATATCGGAATGACCTGTCCGCCCGGGTAGCCGAACATTGTCTCCACTCCTTTATCCTCAAGCATCTTCAGCAGCGCTCTAGAACCTTTCATGCGTATCCTTCCGATTTATGTCATTGCGGAGAACTAATAATTATTTAATATCATTCATCATACGACAACACACCGGAAGTAACGGCATGGCGATAGTCTATCATGATATGCTCGTCGAGCACGAACAGTGGGATACGCATCCCGAGTCACCGTTCAGAGTGCGCACTCTTAAGAAAAAACTGGAAAAGGAGGGGTTGTGGAAGGATGTTATATCTCCAGTCATGATCGGCGACGATGATGTTCTTAAAGTACATACCAAAGAGCATCTTGACCGTCTGAAGAAAGGCGGTAATATTCCGATAGACCCTGACACGATCCTCAAGGACGGGACGTACGGGCTTGCTATGCTGTCGGCGTCCGTCGCCGTCACCGCTTTACGGACGGCGGTGAACGGGACGCCCGCGTTCGCCGTGACGCGGCCTCCGGGGCATCACGCCGGCCGTAATTCGATGGGCGGCTTCTGCTATCTCAATAACGTTTCCATAGCGGTGGAGGCCGTTAACGTAAGGACTGCGATAGTCGACCTTGATGTTCACCACTGCAACGGCACCGAGGAGATATTCTACGGGCGCGATGATATTCTTGTGATAGACTTCCACGAAGATCGCTTATATCCGATGACCGGCCCCAAAGAGGATATCGGAACGGGCGCCGGAACGAGATACAACGTCAACATCCCGATACCCGCCGGTTCCGGCAACAGGACGTACGAGAAGGCGATGGATGACATCGCCATCCCTATACTACGAAAATTCGCTCCCGAGCTGATTGTTGTATGTCTCGGCGTGGACGCGCATTACTGCGACCCGCATTCGCATATGCTGCTGAACACCCAAGGCTACGTGGGATTATGCGAACGTCTCATAAAAGAGAGCAGGGACGGGAAGATTGCCTTCGTCCTCGAGGGCGGATATCACCTGAGAGCGACAGCGGAAGTTGTCGCCGGAGTTCTCGCGATACTCGACGGAAGGACGATACAGCCTGAGTACAATGAAGACAAAGGCGAGCAGAGCAACGGGCTCCGCGAGATAAAGAAGGTCAGAGAATATATCAGCGGGCAGTGGGACCTCTGAGCGCCGGACCTGACGCTCTGCGGTGCCGGCGCTGATAAAGACGTCCGCGTCCGCCCTCTGTTCATCTTATTACGGCAACACGCTGAAAACCATATTTTTCTGCGGCGGCCTCTCCGATCTTCCTGACACGCTCAGTATATTGTTCCGGCGTCAGATCCTTGGTCTCTTCGTATATTTTGATCCGTATCTCATTGATCTCCTGCTCGACCGTCTTATTGTTCATTTTCAACCACCTCCATCGGCGAATGTTCTTCGGCAGAAAAAATTATCGGGACCCGCTTCGCGTTTTGATCTTCGCCCCGTCCGAACCAACAGTAATTTCTTGTGGGTTGCCGCACGGACATGGAACGAGCGTCCTGCGCGCACGGCCGGCACGGGCGGCGTGACATTCACAGGCCGTTCGATCGGCCGTCCGTTCAAAGCAAACCTTATCTTATCCTTAACGTATACACAGATGAGTGATCGCGTGAAGAAGGTCAAAGTGGGCATAAACGGGTACGGGACGATAGGGAAGAGGGCGGCGACGGCGATCGGCGCCCAGGAAGATATGGAAGTGGTCGGCGTAACGAAGACAAGGCCGACGTACGAGGCAACGGTTGCAAATGATCTTGGTATTCCGTTGTACGTTCCCGATGACGCTGCAATAGAAACATTCAGGAAGGCGGGTATAAAAGTTGCGGGGACGATAAAAGAACTTTACAAAAAAGTTGACATCATGATAGACTGCACTCCCGGAGACGTTGCCGAATCGTATAAGAAAGAATATACGGACGCCGGGATCAAAGCGATATTCCAGGGCGGGGAGGACCACAGCCTCACCGGAATATCATTCAACGCGTCCGCGAACTACAAGGAATCGTGGGGGGCGCAGTTCTCACGCGTCGTCTCATGCAACACCACCGGCCTGATACGGACGCTTTATCCTCTGGATAAAAAATTCAAGATCAAAGAGGTATTCGCAACTTTGATAAGACGAAGCGCCGACCCGAACGACAGCAAGAAGGGACCGATCAACGCCATCGAGCCGTCGTTAAGCATACCGACGCACCACGGGCCGGACGTGCAGAGCATAATGCCCTGGCTCAACATCCAGACGATGGCCGTCAAAGTACCGACGACGCTGATGCATCTTCACACCGTTACCGTCAAGCTTGAGAAGGACATCACTACTGAGGATGTTATCACGCTGTGGAAGAAGACACCGCGCGTAAGGCTTGTCAGAGGCAAGAGCGGTGTGAAGTCAACGGCGCAGATCATGGAATTGGCGAGGGATACAGGGCGCTCAAGGGGCGACATGTACGAGATAATCGTCTGGGAGGACGGTGTGAAAGTTGTCGGCAGGACGCTTTACTATTATCAGGCGGTACATCAGGAGAGCGACGTGATCCCGGAGATCGTTGATTGCATACGGTCAATGTGCAAATTAGAAGAGGATGCCACCGCGTCCGTTAAGAGAACTGATAAGGCAATGGGAATATAAGGTGCTTCGAAATGAAAGATTTCCACACGCTGGAGGATTTTAATTTCAAAGATAAGACGGTGCTGTTACGGGTGGACATAAACTGCCCGCTTGATAAAACTACGTTGACGATAATAAACGACTCCAGGATACGGAGCGTCATACCGACCGTTCGCGAACTTATGGGAAAGAGAGCGAAGGTCGTCATACTGGCGCACCAGAGCAGAAAAGGAAAATGGGACTTCATACCGATGGAACAGCATTCGAAAAGGCTGTCAAGGCATCTGAACCATCCCGTCGGTTATGTTAACGACGTGATCGGAGATACAGCAAAAGAGAGCATAAGATCGTTACGTTCCGGTGAGGTATTGTTACTGGACAACGTCCGCGGCCTTGACTGCGAAACGGCGAAATTAAACATGGAAGGTCATGCTGCGTCGGAGCTAGTCACGGAGCTTCTGCCGCTTATTGATTATTACGTATGCGACGCGTTCGGCGCGGCGCACAGGTCACAGTGCTCCCTCGTCGGTTTTCCGCCGAAAGTTCCGTCAGCATCCGGGAGGCTGATGACAAAGGAGATATCAGCGCTGAAAGCGATATTCGACGGACCGAAAAGACCGTCGGTGTTCGTTCTCGGCGGCGCCAAGTTCGGCGACGTCCCTAAAATGATAGACCACGTCCTCGGAAGTAATGTCGCCGACACCGTGATATTAACGGGACTCGCCGGCAACGCGTTCCTTTACGCGAGAGGCGTCGATATAGGCGATGCGAGCCTTGAATTCCTGAAAGAGGAGATGACCGACGATAACATAAGCGCGGCAAAGGAAATGTTAACGAAATACGGACAGCGCATACTTTTACCGACGGACGTCGCCGTTGAACGCGACGGAAAAAGAACGAACGTGCTGACAGGCGACCTTCCCGTGAAAGAGGCGGCGCTGGACATCGGTGATGATTCGATCGACAAATTCAAAAAAGTGCTCTCTTCATCGGGAACATCGTTCATGTCCGGTCCCGCCGGCCTTTACGAAAAGGATGGTTTCGGGATCGGCACGAAAGAACTGATGAGCGCAATGGCGGAGAACAAAGGCCGCTCGGTCATCGGCGGCGGCCATACGATAGGTGCCGCCGACGCGTTCGAGCTTACCGATCGCTTTTCGTATGTAAGCACCGCGGGCGGAGCATTGGAGACGTTCCTCCTTGGAAAGGAATTACCGGCGGTCGAGGCGCTCCGCTGCTCGTTCAAAAAGTTCTGACCCTTGTTCGCATCGTGCGCACAGAATGCGCTCACAGCGAGAGAAGATCTAAAATTCACGGCACCGTCAAATTCACCGACGGTTCACGGAGCACAGCGGAAGCTGAACAAAAGCACGGAATAAAAGTGCCCACAGGGGGAGTGCTACCATGCTCTCTCCCGAATGGTCCATACGCGGAGAACCGCGCTCTGCTGTGAGCAGGAATTGATTATGGCCGTCGCTTAAATAGATTTTCATTATTCCCGAACACAGTTACGAAGTGAGAATGTTTTATATACGCCGATAATATGGATGCGAATGATATCATGGGCGAGAACGAACCGCTTGAGAGTACGGAAGAGGATGTGTCGCGCGTACGTCTTCCGAACATAAAGGAAGGAGAGATGTTCGGCATAGCGGACCAGCTGCTCGGAGCGTCGAAGATCAAAGTTATGTGCGAGGACGGCGTCTCCAGGATGGGCCGTATACCCGGAAAGATCAAGAAAAGGATGTGGATACGCGAAGGCGATCTCCTTATAATCTCGCTCTGGGACTTTCAGCCGGACAAATGTGACGTCAGGTTCCGTTACACGAAGACGCAGGCGGTCAACCTCAGCAAAAGAGGGAAGGTACCGAAGAACCTCGATGTGTTCTGAGAGTTAGTTGAAGATGTCATACGACGAGATGTACTCTTATCTGGAAGCGCGCGTCGATGCGCTTAAAACGAACAGGACGGGCGACGAACGTCAGACCGTTGATGAAGTTTTTGATAAACAGACGCTTATGACGTTATACGACATGATGGTCGGCGGCGTCATCGATTCCGTAAGATTTCCGATATCCACCGGCAAGGAAGGCAACGTGTTCTACGCGACGGACGGCGACGGCGATCCCGTTGCGCTGAAGATATTCAGAACATCGACGGCGACGTTCAAACATATCGGAAAATATATCGAAGGAGACCCGAGATTCAAAGGGCTCACCGGCAACCGGAGAAAGATGATATACGCGTGGACCAACAAGGAGTTCCGTAACCTGCAGAGGTATTACGATGCCGGGATCCCTGTTCCAGAACCTGTATCGTACGGAAAGAACTGCCTGGTGATGGAGTTCATCGGCGACGAGACGGGACCGGCGCCGCAGCTTAAGGATGTGATACTCGACGATCCGACGGACACGTACGACGAAGTGATATCGTTCATAATAGACGGCTGGCAGGATGCGCACCTTGTCCACGGCGACATGAGCGAATACAACATCTTGATGATGGACGGCGAACCGATACTCATCGACTGCGGGCAGGCGATGACCGCCGATCATTTCAATTCCAAAGAATTGCTGATACGCGACATAAACAACGTGAACAGGTTCTTCAGGAACCGCGGCGCCGATGTTATAAACGCGGACATCATAATGAAAGAGGCCCTCGAAGGAAAGAAGGACGACGACGAGGACGATGATGACGAGGACGACGAATACGATGACGATGATGAATACGATGGCGAGGACGACGTTACGGATGATGATGAGGTGAACACCGTATGAGATGCGTAAGAGTTCCGGGCGACCGCGTCGGCATTGTGATCGGAAATAAAGGAGAAACAAAAAGGATGCTCTCCCGGACAGCGGGTGTTAAAATTGACGTTGACACCGAAGGCGAAGTGATAATTCACGACGATAAAGCGAAAGATCCGCTGGCCGCCCTGAAATTGATGGATGTGATCAAAGCAATAGGCCGCGGCTTTTCGCCCGAGCGCGCGATGCGGCTGTTCCAGGATGATGAATATCTGGAGATCATAGATCTCAAGGAAGCGGGCGGACGCCCGAACCAGCTGTCGAGGATACGCGGAAGGATCATAGGCCACGACGGTAAAACAAGAGAACTGATAGAGGATCTCGCCGGCGTCAGCGTATCGATATACGGCAACACGGTGGCAATGATCGGCAGTTCCGTAGGGCTTCCGGTTGCGAAGCACGCAATTGAGATGTTACTGAACGGAAGCGAGCATTCGACCGTTTACAGATATCTTGAGGGCCAGCGCCCCAGGCTCAGGATAGCGGAGATGGGCTTCGACCTCTGAGGTGATCGCTTGGATGATTGGGTATACGAGAATCTGAATATCGCGGAGGCGGCGTCAAAGAAAGGATTGTGCGACCACTGCCTCGGCCGCATGTTCGGCAAACTCGGAACGGGAATGACAAATCTGCAGCGCGCCTCGATGATAAAGGAGGCGCTCCTCGAAAAAGATATAACAGCGAACGTTCCGGACGAATGTTCGCTCTGCGGCAACATCTTTGATCTCCTGGACCGTTTCGCGGACGCCGCCTCGGAGAAGTTGATGACCGTTGAGACGGAGAATTTCCTCATAGGCTCGCGCGTCGACCCGGAGATAGAGAAGAACGAGACGAAGCTGTGGAATGATCTCGGAGCAGAGAACGCGGAACCGCTCAGATCGGAACTTAACCGTGAGATAGGAAAGCTTGTGTTCTCAAAGATACAGCGCGATGTTGAATTCAAAAATCCGCAGGCCGTCGCGTGCGTCGACACAAGATTCGCGGACGTGACGCTTGACGTCGCACCCGTTTTCATATACGGCCGTTATAACAAATTATCGAGAGAGATACCGCAGACGATCTGGCCGTGCAGAGTGTGCAGAGGCAAAGGATGCAGACGCTGCAACAATATCGGCAAGATGTACGCAACGTCCGTGCAGGAGATCATCGGCGACATCGCCGCCGATATGTGCAACGCCAAGGAACATTCATTCCACGGCATGGGGCGCGAGGACATAGACGCGCTTATGCTCGGCACCGGAAGACCGTTCGTCCTTGAGATAAGCGATCCCGTGACAAGGACGATCGATCTCGCCGAGCTGGAAAGAAGGGCGAACATGTCTGAACTGGCAAAATTCAATTCTTTGGCGTTCGTTTCAAGGGATGCGGTCCGCGCTATGAAGGATTCGGCAGCCACTAAGACGTACCTCGCAAGAGTTAAGGCGGACAATAAGATTAATAAAGAAAGAGTAAATGAGGTAGCCCGATCATTCAAGGATCTCTGTATTGACCAGAGGACCCCCGCGAGGGTGGAGCACAGACGCGCCGACCTCGTAAGGCGGAGGAAGATACTTTGGGTCAAGGCGGACCGGATCAACAACGACACATTCGACCTGACGATGGAAACTGAATCGGGAACGTATGTGAAGGAGTTCGTATCCGGCGACGGCGGCAGGAGCCGGCCGAGCTTCTCCGAAGCTCTCGGCATACAATGCCGCGTGGAGGAACTTGATGTATTGGCGATCAACGATCACGGGGTAATCAGATGAAAGCATCGAAAGGAACAAGAACGAAGACACGCACACTCATGCGCAAGAGACCGAGAGCGCGCGGACTTTCGCCTATAACAAGGGGGTTCCAGAAGTTTGAGGAGGGCGAGAAGGTCAATATCGTCATTGATCCGAGCGTTCATAACGGAATGCCGTTCTCAAGGTTCCACGGGCTCACCGGCATTGTTGTCGGGCAGAGAGGAGCGGCGTACGAGGTCGACGTCTATGACGGCAATAAACTGAAGACTGTGGTGGCCCGTCCGGAGCACCTCAGAAAGAACAGGTGCTGAGCGGAATGACCGATAATTACGTAGGCCTGGCAGAGGTAAGGGACATGCTTGCCGCCGAGAGCGAAAAGAAGGAGCTCGTGGCGGCGCAGAGATCGGCGCTTGAGCACTCTCAGGCAATGGCGCAGCTGTCCGCCGACGACATCAGGGCGCTCATAGCGGAAGTGCGTTCGCTGAGCTTCATGACAGACTACGCCGCGTACAAGATCGGTGACATACTTCCGAGATATCCCGAGGACGTACGTGCGATATTCTCCAAAGAGAGGGTGAACCTTTCCGCCGAGGATATCAAACAGATAATAGAAATAGTTGGAAAGTACCTTTAGGACTGCTTCGGGTTGGTTCGAATGGAAGAGTACGCACATATTTTAGATTATTTAGCGCAGGGTCTGCCCACGGGCGGTTTCGCGAAAAGAGAACCGTTATCCTATGCGATAGGAGAGGAAGAGTTCAAGCTGTTCGAGATAGTCCCCAAAGCTAACGTCACCGTAAGCCCGGGGGACCGTGTGTACATCGGCAAAGAGACAACGCTGCGGACACAGGTCGACCATATCAAAAGGCGCGTGGGATTCGATGAGCTTACGAACGCCGCCAAAGCGGAACTTGAATTCGTGATACTCGGCATCGTAATGAAATCCCAGGAAAGATTCATACGGTTCTACAATGAGGCTGAAGCGATATCATTACGAAAACATATGCTGGAGGAACTTCCCGGACTCGGGAAGAAGACGCTGATAGCGATACTTGATGAACGCAAGAAAGGAAAGTTCAAGGAGTTCACCGACCTCGGGACCAGAGTTCCGTTACTTAAGGGGCCGGAGAAGCTGATAGTCAAACGCATAGTTCAGGAACTGTCCGATACGACGCTGAAGCATTACATATTCGTTCGATGAACCGCAATGAAACGTCAAGGCTCATGAGCGAGCGGAACATACGCCCGAAGAAGAGCAAAGGGCAGAACTTTCTGACAGACGAACGCGTTGCGTCGCGTCACATCGAATTCGCATCCGTTTCACCGGATGACAATGTTCTTGAGGTCGGTCCGGGGCTGGGGATACTTACCGAAAAGCTTGCCGATGCGTGCAGGCGATTAACGGTGATAGAAATAGAGAATACACTCGCGGACCATATCGAAGAGACGTTCGGTGACCGCGTACATCTTATACGCGGTGACGCGCTCGCCGTCCCGTGGCCGGAATTTGACAGATTTGTCAGTAACCTGCCGTACAGCATATCCACGCCAATAATTTTCAGACTGCTCGATCATGATTTTAAAAAAGCCGTGGTGATGGTGCAGAAGGAATTCGCGGAGCGCATGGCCGCCTGCCGCGGAAGCGTCGATTATTCGAGACTTACGGTAAACATATATTACCGCGCCGACTGCCGCATTTTGGAGAACGTACCGGCGTCGCGCTTCAAACCCAGACCGAAGGTTGATTCCGCTATCGTCGAGATAGTTCCGAGACCGCCGCCGTTCACTGTCGTCAGCGAAGAGATGTTCTTCAAAGTTGTTGACGCAGGTTTCCTTCACAGAAGGAAGAAGATAAGGTCCGCGCTGAGAACGGAGGGCATCACAATCCCTGAGAACGCTGACGTACCGTTCCTCGACGACCGCATGGAGACGCTCTCCCCGGAGGACATCGGAAAACTTTCCGATGCTGTATATGAGGCGACGCGCTGACCGCCGTCTGCGGACGCTGTGCGGCAACGTCCGTGATGCGGAAAGATATAACTTGATGATGCATATCCGTACAATATGCAGATAGGTATCGTCGGCAAGCCGAACGTCGGCAAATCAACATTCTTCGCGGCGGCCACCATGGCGCCCGCCGAGATCGCAAATTATCCTTTTACGACGATCCACGCGAATAAAGGTGTCGCATACGTTCGGACTCCGTGTCCGTGCAAATTACTGAACGTTGTATGCAATCCCAACAACTCGGCATGCAATGACGGCATACGGTCCGTGCCAATAGA
>WRNI01000049.1 GCA_009776695.1 Methanomassiliicoccaceae archaeon | reverse complement strand
TGCCGGTGATCAACCCGAAGATATCAACGGTAACGGCGAGAGAACTTTACGACGAGTTCGGGTTCAGAGCGCTGATCACGAACTCCTACATAATAAGGAACAGCGAGGACCTCAGAAAAAAGGCGCAGAGCGACGGTCTTCACTCCCTTCTGGATTTTCCGGGCATCATAATGACGGACTCGGGAACATTCCAGTCGCACATGTACGGTGACGTTGATGTTACGAATCGTGATATTATCAATTTTCAGAAAAGCATCGGAAGCGACATAGGCACCGTTCTCGACATCTTCACGGAACCGTTCTGGCCGGAAGAGGAGACAGCGGCGTCCGTTGATGTGACGCTGGAAAGGACGCGCGAAGCTGCATCAATAAAAGGTGATATGATGATAGCCGGCGTCGTCCAGGGCTCCGTGTATCCGGAACTGAGGGAGATGTGCGCCGAAAGAATGAAAGAAATGGATATTGACGTACATCCGATAGGCGGCGTCGTGCCGTTGATGGAGCAGTACCGTTACGAAGAGCTCGTTAACGTTATCATCGCTTCGAAAAAAGGACTTTCGCCTGACCGTCCCGTCCATCTTTTCGGCGCGGGGCATCCGATGATACTGTCCCTTGCGGTATTGCTGGGATGCGATATGTTCGATTCCGCGTCTTACGCAAAATTCGCAAGGGATGACAGGATGATGTTCATCGACGGGACGTACCGTCTTTGTGATATGCTTTCGCTTGACTGCAAATGCCCCGCCTGCAGGGACCACACTTTGGAAACGCTGAAAAAGTTATCCGATGACGAGAGAACAAGGACGATAGCGCGCCATAACCTTTACGAGATCACCAAGGAGATCGCCCTCATCAAAAGGTACATACTGGAAGGCCGTCTTTGGGAGCTTGCTGAGCAGCGGTGCAGGGCGCACCCGGAACTGCTTAACGCTCTGAGGGCGTTGGGCGGACATACGGAATATCTTGAGCTGTACGAACCTCTCAGCCGTGACGGCGCTTTATTTTACACCGGCCCCGAGACACTGAACAGGCCGGCCTTCCGCAGATATGAGAAACGGTCGTTCGGACGTTACGTACCGGCGGCGAAGAACGCGGCGCTGTTCAATGAGTCCGCAAAAGGAACGAAGCCGTACAGTAAGCTTTACGCAGAGGAGTTTGAGCGCGTCAGGTCATTCGGGTACGCACCTATCGTCATATCACCGTTCGGGCCCGTCCCCGCGGAGCTTGATGAGATCTATCCGATAGCGCAGTCATTGTTCCCCCGCATTCGGGACACGGACCTCGAAGAACGTTCTATGGCGCTCACAGCGGAATTCACGGCGAACATGTTCGATAAGGCCGCGGCCTTCGAGAATGTCAGGCCGAAGGTCAAAAAGAAAAGGTCCGATCCGCTTCTGGAAAGGGCGAAGGCGGTAGCCGTATATCAGTTCGGCGCGGAGGCGGCGGACGCTCTGATGCGCGGTAAGATCGAACTTGTGACAAGCAAAAATACAGGAAAGATACGCAACGTGATATCTGACGGTGCTCACGTACTGTCAATGCGCGCGGACGACGGTTTCTATACGCTCAGGAAGGAAGGCGCCGCACGCATCGTCAATAACGTTCCGGCGCCGCATATGCGCGTCGTGATATCAGATGACGCAATACCGTTCGTCTCCGAAGGAAAGAATGTCTTCTGCGCATTCGTTACTGATTGCGATGATGAGATAAGACCGATGGAGGAGGTGCTCGTCGTCAGCGGCAGCGATGAGCTGGTGGCCGTCGGACGTGCAATACTCGTCCGCGGCGAAATGCTGTCATTCAGAAAGGGCATCGCCGTCAAGGTCAGGGACGGCGTCGGAAAGTCCTAGCGACGATTCGGCTATCTTCACGCATGCGAGAAGATCGTCGGCGGCGTTCCTTAATGTTCCGGCGCTGCCGGACGATATCACGAATATTATCTCGCTACCTTTTATTTCTGACGCGACGTATTTATCATTGTCCGGTTCCAGCGCCCTGAACACCGTTTCGGCACTGCCGACGTCGTTATACGATATTTTCAGCTCAAGGCGTATCATTGTCTCAGCACCGCCTTCTTTATCTCGGCGGCCGCCTCTTTTGTTGTTAACTTCCCGCCTAGGTCCGCCGTATATTTACCGTTGTCAAGGCATGTGCGGACCGCGTTCTGTATCATTGTTCCGACGTCCTCGTGACCGAGGTGGTCCATCATCATCTTAACCGCCAGTATAGCAGCGATCGGATTGGCCTTCCCCTGACCGGCGATGTCCGGCGCCGAGCCGTGTATGGGCTCGAACATGCTTACGCCGTCCGGATTGATGTTGCCGCTGGCGCCCATTCCCAGGCCGCCCTGGAGCTGTGCCCCTAAGTCCGTCAGTATATCGCCGAACAGGTTCGGAACGGCCACCGTGCCGAAAGTATGCGGCCGCACTATCATGGCCATCGCCATCGCGTCGACGTACATGAATTCCACATCGATACCATACTCTTTTGCCTTATCTGTGAATATCTCCCTCTGTATCTCGTATATCGAGCATACGTTCGCCTTGTCCACTAATGTCACGGTATCATCATTCCGTTTCGCGGCCGTTCTGAACGCGTGATCGGCAAATCGCTCCACTCCTTTTCTCGAAAGCAATCCGATCTCGAACGCAAAGTCATCGCCGGACGAGGATTCCGCGCGAAGGTCTATGCGCATATCGTACAATTTCCTTCTGATGTTCACCTCCGCATCCTTACCATTCCTTAACATACCGCCGGCGCCCATGTAGAAATCCTCCGTGTTCTCTCTCAGGAAACATATATCAAAATCGAAATGCTTCTTCAGCGGGACGAACGGATGCCACGACGTCACCGGACGCATGTTTATGTACTGGTCGAAATGCGCGCGCATTCTCAGCAGTATTCCCTTTTCTAATATGCCCGGCCTCACCCTCGGGTCGCCTATCGCGCCGAAGTATATCGCATCCTTCTTCCCGAGATCGTCAAGGTCCTCATCGGTCAGCAGCTCGCCTGTGCGTAAATAACGTTCCGATCCGATGTCAAAAAGCTCGGCGTCGTAATCGAACGACGATATCTCAGACACCGCTTCGATGATCTCCATGCCGGCGTCAACCACCTCCTTCCCGATCCCGTCCCCCGGAATGACGGCAAGATGTTTCATTCGGTCCCGCTCCTGATCTTGGCCATCAGACCGCCTTTTGATATCAGTTCTGATATGAATTCCGGATATCCCGGAAAATTAAATGTGTCTATGCCGTCGGTGATAATGCCGTCATCCGTGCTCACCGTTACCGTACCTCCTTCTTTTGTGCCGACCCTGCATTCTATCACCGGTAATCCGATATTTATCGAATTTCTGAAGAATATGCGTGCAAATGATTCCGCGATGACGCATGCGACGCCCGCCTGCATCAGCGCCCGCGGCGCGTGCTCCCTTGAGGAGCCGCAGCCGAAGTTCTTTCCCGCCACGATGATATCCCCTTTTTTTACCTCCGACGATATTCCCGGCCTTACCTTCTCGAATATGAAATCATTCAGATGCGTCAGGTTCTCCGATACGAGACGTTCCGCCGGTAATATCTGGTCCGTATCGACGTGGTCGCCGAACCTCCATATGCGTCCCGTGATGCGCATCATACCGCCTCCAGATCGTCGGGCGTGCATATGCGTCCCGATACAGCGCTCGCCGCGACCACCGCGGGACCTGCAAGATACACCTCGGAGCCTTTGTGCCCCATGCGTCCGATGAAATTGCGGTTGGTGGACGATACCGCTCTCTCGCCGTCAGCAAGTATTCCCATGTAACCGCCGAGACATGCTCCGCATGTGGGTCCCGATATGAATGCGCCGGCATCCAGAAAGATCTGGAAGAGACCTTCGTCAAGCATCTGTCTGTACACTCTCGGACTTGCCGGCACTATGATGAACCGTATCCCGTCCGCAACTTTGCGTCCTTTCACGACCTCCGCGGCGATCCTCATATCTTCTATACGGCCGTTGGTGCACGACCCGAGATACGCCTGGTCTATTTTTACTTCAGAACCTTTCACGGGACGGCCGTTCTCCGGCAGATGCGGGAACGCGACCATTGGTTCCAGTTTCGAAAGATCATACTTCAGCACAAGCGAATATTTTGCGTCCGCATCCGCGTCCGCCGCTTCGTATGTTCCTTTCACTGTGCCTTTGATGTATTCCCTCGTGAGATCATCGCACGGAAAGATACCTGCTTTGGCGCCTGCCTCGATGGCCATGTTCGCTATCGTAAGTCTGTCGGCGACTGGAACGTTCTTAACGCCCGTACCGGAGAATTCCAAAGCTTTGTAATTTGCCCCGTCGACACCGATGTCAGTTATTATCTTAATTATGAGGTCCTTCCCTCCGACGTACCTTCCAAACGAGCCGGTCAGTTCCACCTTTATTGTTTCGGGTACTTTGAACCATAGTTTCCCTGTTGCGAAGACCGCTGCCGCTTCCGTCGATCCGATGCCTGTCGAGAACGCGTTCAGTCCGCCGTATGTGCATGTGTGCGAGTCCGCTCCCACTATGAGTCTGCCGGGAGCCGCGAAACCTTCGTCCATCATCATCTGGTGGCATACGCCGCTCTTTCCTACCTCGAAGTAATTGCTGATCTTATGTCTTTTTGCGAACTCGCGCATCTCCTTGGCCTGTTCGGCGGACGCGACATCCTTGTTCGGGATGTAATGATCGGGTATCAGAACGATCTTCTCTCTTTTCGGCACTGCGCTGAGCGTATCGAACTCCCTGAACGCAATAGGTCCCGTCACGTCGTTGACCATCACGTAATCCACTTCGGCCTCAACGATCTGACCGGCGTACGCATCCTTCCCGGACCTGGCGGAAAGTATCTTCTCTGCTATCGTCTTACCCATTTCGCTCACCCTTGCCCCTTATGTAGTCCCTGTTTATAGCTTCCATAGTGGCGTCGACGCTCGTCGCCACTATATCGAGTCCTACGGCCTTGCCCACCGACAGCCTCGAAAGGTCGTACGCCCCTTTTATTACCACCGTGACTTCACATATCGAATCGCTGCCGCCGGTGATCGCGTTCAGTTTGTATTCTTCTAACGTGATCTTATCGTTAACGGCGCACCTGATCGCCTTTATCGATGCGTCAACGGGACCGATGCCCGTGTTCGAACTTGTTCTTACGGAACCGTCTATCTCCACGGCGACGGTCGCCGTCGCTGTGACCCCTTTTCCGGTGAACACGGCGAACTCCTTCAGCTTTACCGGATCGTCATCGCCGCGCTTCCACAGTATGTGGTCGGCGATCACCATGAGTTCTGCGTCATCGATCTCTTTGCCTCCTACGGCGAGCTCTTTTATCTTTGCCAGGAGCTCGGGTATCTTATCTTCGGGGAACTTCACCTTCAGCGCGTTCAGGCGGTCCTTCACCGAATGCGCGCCGGAATGTTTTCCAAGGACGATGTGCCTGTCCACGCCGACGAGTTCGGGCCTGAACGCTTCGTATGTTGCCGCGTTATTCAGCACGCCGTGCACGTGGATACCGGATTCGTGAGCGAACGCGTTCCTTCCCACTATCGGTTTGTTATAAGGTATCGGATATCCGGTGATACGCGACACCATCTTCGATACGTCGCCTATTCTTGAAAGATCGGCAACTTCGACACCGAAATTTGCGTAAAGTCCTAACGCGATCTCCTCCAGCGCCGCGTTCCCGGTGCGTTCGCCGAGACCGTTCACGCATACGTGGACCTGCTTCGCGCCGGCGGCGACCGCCGCCAGCGAGTTCGCAACAGCAAGACCCATATCATTGTGACAGTGAACTGCCATCGGCACTTTCGTTACTTTCATCAGTTCCGAGATGAGGTATGTCATCGCCGTCGGGTATATCACGCCGACGGTATCGGGAACGTTTATCGTCCCGGCGCCGGCGTCCTGCGCGGCAATGTGCATCTCCTTCAGAAAATCGATATCCGTGCGGGTGGCGTCCTCGCATGAGAACTGTACCTTAAGACCATGCGACCTTGCGTACTCTATCGCATCCACTGCCTTTGCTTTAACTTCCTCGCGAGTCATCTTTAACTTGTACTTTAAATGAATGTCGGATGTTGCCAGAAATGTGTGAACGTAGCCGATGTCACAGTCTATCACCGCGTCTATATCTCCTTTCACAGATCTGGCAAGACTGCATACTGTTGACGAAAGATTCATCTGAGCTATCTTCTTGATCATATCGCGTTCGGTGTCCCCCGACGCCGCAAAACCAACTTCGATGATACTTACGCCGAGATCGTTCAGTGCCGAAGCTATCTTCATCTTGTCCTCCGCGCTCAATGCGATGCCCGGTGCCTGCTCCCCGTCCCTCAGCGTCGTATCGAATAACGATACTCCGTGAACACTCGTTCCGAGGAGCGCAAGACGATTGTATTGGCTGTCGTATATCATCTCTTCCCGCTTTTTAGCGTTCCCACTGGTTTGTTGCGTTTTCAAAAGACCACACTCCAAACCGCCAGTTCACACTCTGTCCGATCAAATAAGCAAACGAAGCTCGGATATCAGTGTGCAGATCATCATTCTTTGTGACCCCTGACGGTATAGGTGCGTCACAATTTATCGGATATTTATATCTTACCGTGATGCGGGTCTCGGGAAAAAACTAACTTTGAACAGTACGCTGCAAGTAAAAATAAACTAAAAGGGGAAAGGGGTTTTATCACGACGTCTTCCAAAGTCCGTGAAGATTGCAGTATTCCTTCGCCACCGCCTTTTCCGAAGCGCCTTTGAAGAACGCCTCCGGAGGCATTCCTGGCTGAAGGTACTTCCTTCTCAGGATGCCGTCGTCGCATATCTCTATGTAAACGATATAATGCTCCTCGGTCATAGGATGCGCAACGCTTCCGATCTTCACCAATATGCCGCCATCCTTCTTCTCGATCACCGGGACATGCTTCTCCTGCGCCGCATCAACGGTGTTCGGTACCTGCAAGTTCATGTTCTGACCGCAGCAGACTAACGTCCCTTTACCGCCGTGCTCCACTTCGACAACGTTCCCGCACAACGCACACACGTAAATTTCTCTTTGTTTTGCCATTTTATCACCTGTGCTCTGATAATATCAGTAACTCTCCGTTAATTAATATTTCGTTTAATATATAATATATATCAAAAGATACCGCCGTTCCCCGGAAGCAATTGATACCCCCTGAACTTCCAGGTCCGGCGAAGACGTCAGACAAAAAGGTTAACATCCATGACGTCGAATATCCTTCTGATAATTATGAAAAAAATGCTCATGATAAACGGAAGCCCGCGCAGGAACGGATCAAGCTCCGCAATATTGAAAGCGATAGAAGAAAAATGCTCTCCGAAGGGATACGAATGCGAAAAGATAGACCTTGGTGATCTTGAGATAATGCACTGCAAGGGATGCATGTACTGCAAGAAGAACGGCAAATGCGTTACGGACGACGATATGACGCCGCTTTACGGGAAATTACAGGACGCGGACGCCGTTGTTCTCGCGGTTCCCGTATACTTCGGCGCGGAGACGGGACTTTTTAAGAATTTCATTGACAGGCTGTATGCGCTTGTGGACAATAAGGACGGTGTGCGTACCGTAAGATCAGGAAAGCCGAAAAAGGGAGTTATCGCGATAAACTGCGGAGCGCCCGACGGTAACATGACGTACCACGGGATGATGACCCATCTTTTCACGGTGCTCAAGTCGTTCGGCGTCACTGACGTTTCGTCCGGTATAATACCGAAGGCGTCGCCGGATACCGTAAAAGATTCGCAGTTCCTGAATGATCTCCTTGCATCGGTGGACTTCCAGTTCTCATCGTGAACGGTCTTGACATGATAATACCGGTCATGCCCGTACGTACGAAGAACGGTAATCTCGTATCATCGCATCCGGTGCTGAGCGATGCGTCGGTGACGATGACCGACAACACCGTAGGCTACGGCGATCTCATGTCGTCGCTTTCGGATGTTTGCGATAAGGAGATACCGATACTGATCGCCGACGTGAAAGGTATGCAGAAAGGGGACATCATGCCGGACGTTCTGAGAAAGATAAGGTCGAAGCGCGAAACATGGCTGATGACCGGCATACGGAACGCCGGTGACGTAATGGACGCGTTCCACGGTGATATAAATAAATTGGTCGTACCGTACCATTTCACGTCTGACGCCGCCCTGAAAGAGATCATCGAGATCTCGGACTGCTGCATCCCGGCGGTGTTCGCCGGCGGGAACGGCGCACGCACCGCGGGAAAGAGAGCGGATCTGAGAAGTTGTATCAGAACGTTCGAGAAAATGAATTTCAGGAACGTCATCGTATTCGACGACCGCGCTGATAACGCCGCTGGCATATGGAGTAACGTCCGCGACCTTGCCGACATCATCATTCCGTATGTGTGTTCCGGAACGGCCGAAGATATGCGAACGCTTCATGATATGGGATTCGCCGATGTCCTCGTGTCAGCGGTCAGACTCTTTCAAAATCTTTCAAGACGATCGGAGATCGGAAGCTGCATGCTTCCGTGAAACGGGCCGACAGCATGCTTCCGGCGGCACGCCGGCCGATGTGCCGGCGGATGCACTGGCGGTCTTTCAAATATATTAAGTATATGAAAGATATGCAGAGAATGCCGGTGATGGGAAGCCCGGGTGTTACCCTGTCTTCCACGGCTCGGCAACACCCGGGACCAACCCGGTAGGGGGTGTATATCTATGCCTCTATTCCGGAGGATCCGGATACGATTGGTCTTAGGCCCGATGACGATTGTCATCGACTGGCAATAGGCCTTTCGGCGTGTGGTTCCCGTAAGGAACCCGGTCCCTAGCGGGACCGTTACACTCCCTGCGGTGGGATTAGCTGTTTTAGATTAAATATCTTATGGCAACTCGTCCTGTCCTTCCGAACGGACATGTTGTGGAAATGATATCATGTTCTCTCGAAATGCTTCGATACTATCTTTGAACCGAAGCTGCATGCTTCCGTTACCATTTCGTCCGGTATATCGGTCATACCGTCGGTGTTGCTTACTTTCAGTTCGCCGGCCCATCCGGCGCCGACCGTCGCCGCGAACGCCTTTGCGATGGATATCGTATTTGAGAATACCGGCGACCGCTGCCCGCCGGCGGCGATCAGCGCCGCCGTTCTCTTCTTCCCTTTCATGTTATCCGAGGACCAGACGCACTGGAATCTGTCTATGATTTGTTTTATTATTGACGACGGCCCCGAAAAGTATATGGGCGTCGCTATCACGATGACATCGCTTTCCCCGACCGCCTGATACACAAGGTGCATATCATCGTCAATGACGCATTTTCCAGATACGGCGCAGGAACCGCATCCGGTGCAATGCTGTATGTTAAGTTCATGCGGCCTTATCACCGTGAGCGATGATGACGGCATGACCGACGCGGCGATGTAGCACAGCCTGGTCGTTATGCTGTCTGCCCTTGCGCTGCCCGTTATGAAAAGGAGATTCATGTATGCGCATTGTATCGCATATTTATTTACTTTCAAGTGTAACTTTATATTTATCCTAAGTAATCGGCTGATATTCAGATGAACAGTTTCAATAAGTCGAAGGGCGTCATATTTCCGAGGAACGTGCTCCTCGGCCATGATATACTGGGAAGTGTCGCGGAGGTATGCGGCGACTTTAGGTTCCCCGAGACGGGCAT
>WRNI01000048.1 GCA_009776695.1 Methanomassiliicoccaceae archaeon | reverse complement strand
GCTGTATCATGAGGTCCGCCATTCTCCTCCCCGTGTCCCACGATGAGCGCGCAGGTATTCCCGCTGGATCAATGGAATAGAAATTACGGCCCGTGGGCAGCAAATGGACGTTCCCTCTCGTGGGACAGCCCGAAGGCCCCGGCAATATGTAATTTCCGTCCAATGAGCTCAGGATGCCGTCTGTTTCTTCGCCGGTGCGCATCAGCATCGGTACGACGGTATCGCATATCAGACCGATCACCGATGTAAGTCCCTGGGAGATACCGGCAAGCTTTTCCGCTGCCGCGATGCAATCATCCTTTTTGAAAGAGAGCGACCTCATCTTTTCTATAAGCTGCATTGATATCCTGTCGATCTTATCAATAAGCTCTCCGTTCAGTTCGCCTTTCTCATTCATTACAGACGGCGCGTCCTTTACCTTTTCCATATCTGTGCCGAGGGCGTCCGCCACCGCCGACCTCAGTGACGGTACGTTACCGTTACGTATCCTCGTAAGGCAGTATATCATCTCATCCAGCCGTTCATCGGACGGCGGCATGCCGAGTATGTGCAGCCCGTCCTTGATCACATTGTCCTTTATCGAACATATATGATCGTAAAGCACCTCCATTCTCTTCTCCAGCTCTTCCACGTCTGAATGCTGCGTCAGTCCGATGTCGCCGAGCATTGATGATCTCATGCATTCATCGAATATCTTATTGGCAAGGATCTCACATTTATCCTTCTGGCCGGCGGACCTCGCCCTCAGATATTCCTGAACGGATGATTCTATTTCCGCGATCTCGTCGTAACTTTCCGCGCGGGTCTGCGCGGGAATGAGATGATCTACGATCACCGCGCATGTCCTTCGCTTTGCGTGCACCCCTTCGCCCGGATTGCTCACCGCGTACGGATAGATATGAGGAATGTGACCGAATACTATGTCCGGGGAGCATTTGCCGGATACCGCGGTACCTTTGCCGGGAAGCCATTCCAGCGTCCCGTGGCATCCCATGTGGATGATCGCGTGAGCGCCGAACTCCTCGGTAAGCCATCTGTAGTACGCGAGATAACTGTGCGGCGCCGTGACATCCTGGCTGTGATATATGTCGAACGAGCTTTCGTACGTTCCGCGGTTCGGCTGCAATCCTACGAATATATTGCCGTTCTTTATTCCCGGTATGACGACGCCGCCGTCCGTTGCGTGTATGTCCCCGGGAACGTTGCCCCAGTCCCTGAGCATTCTTTCACGGCATTCCTCATCGGCGGACGAGAACCATTTTGCGTATGTCGCCGTGGGAACGAATGCGGCGCATCTTTCTTTCATCTCATCGGCGGACAGCCATTCCGTGTCGTTGGAGACGCCCTCCAGTATCATCTTCGTCAGCTGCTGCCCGCTTTCCGGTATCTCGTCAATTGTGTATCCCGTCTCTTTTAACCGGCGCATCAGCGCTACCGTGCTCTCCGTTGCGTCAAGACCGAAGGCGCTGCCTATCATATCGTTCCGCGGAGGGTTCTGATGAAGCAGTATCGCTATCTTCCTCTCTTTCGCGGGCGTCCTTCTGAGGACCGCCCATTTTACCGCGAGTTCCGATACCGCGGATATTCTGTCTTTGATCGGCGTGAACTTCGTCCCGGCGGCGGAACGCTCGCGGGACGCGAACGGAAATGAGAGTATCTGACCGTCATATTCCGGCCAGAACACGTTCATGGATATCTCGAACGCCCCGAACCCCGAGTTCCTGTCCCAATCTTCGCGGGAACCGAACAATGTTGACGCCTGTATCACCGGTACGTTCAGTTCTTCGAATATGTTGCCCGCGTCCGAAGAAGAGCCGTCCCCCGGGGACGAGAGGCAGAGCATTGAGAACCCCATCGTCAGTATGACGGAATCGACGACCGGCGATCCGTTGTCTGTTAAATATTTTCGTATCGAGCCGTCTATCCCTATCGATCCCGTTATATCCCCGGGATTGGGGGTCATGAACACCGGGACCACGTTCGCCTCCTTCGATATCAGTTCGTTGATGAGCGCGTCAAGGTGTTCCGTATCATTGCCGACGACGTGTATCTGGCTTATCAGAATGCCTACCGTCGGCCTGCCCTCCGTCAACGGAAAATGATTGTGATCGGCCATCCCTTTCCCCGGAATGTAGAACCCTTGCGCGGGCCTTCTTTTCGGCGCTTCCGGATGAACGTCCGTCATCCCGGAATCACGCAGCATCCATAGCAGAAGGTTATGCTCGTTGTCCTCGCCGCCCAGTTCCATATATTCTCTTATTGTAAGATATTCATCATCTGTGCCCGGGAATAAGGAACGATTTTCTGCCATCTCTTCCTTCATCTCGCTCTCGACGAACGCCGGGATGCCGTTCCCGGTTAGGAACTCCCTGAGCTTTCCGAACTTTTTGAAATATGTAAGGCCTGCGTGCATCCTCACGATGACCATGTATGAATCTTTTGAATCACTCAGGCATTCGCGGAAATCCTTTTCGCTTGCGTCGATCGATGACACTGAATATTGCCGCACGTCGACGGCATGGCCCGCGGTGCGTATGCGCTCCGCTGCCTTAGGCGTAAGCCCGCTGTCCTGGGCGTCGCATATTATGTTGACAATTCTCATGCGTACCCTCTGCTGCCGATTATTGTCTTTATTCTGTGCGCCAGAGCATCGGAATTAAGGTCTTCCAGTTTCAGATATATTCCGTTAAGCTCTTTACATATGTTCATCGCGTTGTCCGTATGCGGATATCCCGTTCCGGTGTCGACGACTATCCATGACGCGATACCGTCGTTGCCTATGTGCCTCGCCGCCTGCAAAGCATCCCTGAACGCATCGCCGTCCGACATCGGGACGTTCGCCCTTCCGTCCGTCGTCAGAACAACATAATATCTTTCGTTGGGCCGCATCCTTATCTCTTTCCTGACTTCCGTGTAAACTTTCAGAAGCGCCGCTGCGAGCGGCGTTGTGCCTCCGGTGGGCATGTCCTTGAGCTTTCTGTACGCGAGGTCAACGCTCTTTGTGAACGGTAGCATAACTTCCGCGCGGTCCCTTCTGAACGCCGTCAGTCCCACTTTGTCCCTGTTCCTGTACGACTCTTTGAGAAGCGAGAAGACCGCTCCCTTCACCGACACCATGCGCTTCCTCGCGCCCATCGACCCGCTTGCGTCCACCAGGAACATCACGGACGCGCCGCTCTTCCTTTCGCGCACCTTCTGTCTCAGGTCGCTTTTCTCCAGCGCCAACGCCATGCCGTCCTTCTTTCTGAACTTCTGGTACGGGGCGGCGGCGCGTATGCTTGCGTCAAGCGCTATGTCCCTGTACTCTGACGATACTCTCGACCTTACGTAACGGCCTTTGCTCGTTGTGCTCTTCGTTTTGCCGTGCCTGCCGTACGACCTTGAGTTTATGTCCCTCATCTTACTGAGTTCCGTGAAATCGATGACGCTGAATGTGCTGCCGACCGAGAATATTGTTTCGGACCCGTCAATTCCCGTTCCCTGGTCGCCGTCGTTCGTTCCGTCACCGGCACCGCCGCCGTCATCGGACGGCGTCATCTCGGGGGAACTCATATCGGGCGGTTCCTGGCCGGGCTCCGACGACCTTTTCTCGTCGGTGTCGCCGGGGTCCTCGGTCATCCTGTGACCGAGGCACATCTTCGCCGCCTCTTTCACATCATCAAGCGTGACGTCATCCCTTCCCGCCAGGGCGGCCAACGCCATCGACGCGTTCGCCGTTGCGATGTCCCCTCTGTGCCCTTCCGATCCCACTTTGATGCACAGCTCCGCTATGACCTTCAGAAGATCGTCGGATATTGACACATACTTCAGACGTTCGGCAGCGTCGTCTATCTCTTTTGACACGGCCGCATCGTCCTTCTCGTACTTTTTACGGAATCCTTCCGCATCCTCGTCGTAACTGAGCCTTCTGCCCAATATCTCATATCTTTCCTTCTCGCTGCTTGTATTCCCTATATTGACGCACATATCGAACATATCCAGAAGGTGCGTGTCCATCGGCTCTTCGAATATGTTCATCGTGGCGATGAATTTCATATCACTGGCGTATGACCACGACAGTCCCTCACGTTCCGCTAATACCTCACCGTCTGACGCCGCGTTCAGTATCCCGCCGAGCATCGGGCGGTCCATCAGGTTCGCGTCGTCCGCATACAGTATGTTACCGTCCGCCCTGCTTATCAGCCCCGGAAGCACCTTCCGTTCGCCGCTTGTTATTGTCTCCTCGATGTCTATCGACCCTATTATCTGCCCTTCGGTGGCGTTCAGCGGCAGATTGATCACTTTCTTTCTGCATATGCGGGGTATCGACCTTACGAGCGTGGTCTTGGCCGATCCCGATATGCCCTGTATGAGAACGGTGCGTATCTCCGGTGAGACGAGCATGCATTTTATCGCTTTTTTGGCATCGTCCGCGTTAAGGACGGCAGAGAACGGAAATCCGCTCATATGCTCTTTATCCACTTGTTCAGCTCCTCGGCGTCTATTGAGGACTCCTGGAACGGGTTCCTTCTCATTCTGTGCGTTAATACTAGGTTAGCAATGCTTGCCACGTCCTCGCGTATCGTCTTGCCGCGGCCGTAGAACGCCGCGTACGCGGACGCTGACTTCAATAACGTTATGTCGGCGCGGTGCCCGTCAACCCCGAAATATAAGGAAGCTTCGACGGCCGTCCTCATCGCCTCATCGTCTATTTTCATCTCTTTGAGCAATGATTTCGCCGTGTCCATCCTTTTTCTGAGAATTTCCTGTTCCTCTTCATATTTATCATTGAACGCGTCCGGGTCCTTTTCAAATTCAAGGCGCCTCTTTATCACTTCTATCCTTGTCTCGACGTCCTTCTCGCTTTTCACGTCGACGGCCATTCCGAACCTGTCAAGCAATTGCGGCCTGAGGTCGCCTTCCTCGGGATTCATCGTCCCTATGAGAATGAACTTAGAGGGATGCGAGAACGATACGCCCTCTCTTTCAACGTAGTTCCTTCCCATCGCCGCCGCGTCCAGAAGAAGATCGACAAGATGATCGTCCAGCAAGTTCACTTCGTCCACATACAGTATATTGCCGTTCGCCTTTGCCAGAACGCCGGGCTCGAACTTCCTTTTTCCCGTCTTGAGAGCATGCTCAAGATCAAGCGTTCCTGTGACCCGGTCCTCCGTCGCGCTCAGCGGTAATTCCACGACGCGCATATTGACGGTCTCCTCCTCAATCTTCCCGCTCTCCAGGGATTCCATGCAGTACGGACAAAGATCGTCCTGCTGCGATACCACGCAATGGAAGGGACATTTCGATACGGTACGCTGCGGAAGCAGTTCCGCGAGCGAGCGCACCGCCGTCGATTTCGCTGTTCCTTTCTCTCCGCGTATCAGAACGCCGCCTATCGACGGGTTTATCACGTTAAGGATAAGCGCGTTCTTCATTTCGTTCTGCCCGACTATCGCGGTGAACGGAAAACCTGTCCTGCTGCCCATGAGCCGCGATAAACACTGTGAATAGATAAAATATGTGATACTTTCATTTGTTCGCGTCTTACGGGCGGCGCTCAGAATACGATCTGCATTCTGTCAGGAACCTGTGCGGAACGTCGGGGTTCGAATAATAGTACAGATGCGGAAAACCTGCGAAGATGTTGTTCCCGTTGTGCATGCACCCGTAACGTGCGCCTGATGTCTTGACCGCTTCGCAATCACACCCGCAGTCGGTGCTGTCCCAGTAATGGAACTCGTGCCCTTTCATTTTGGTGCCCTTTTTCATCATGCCTTCTTTTTTGGAAGTTATCACGGCGTACCCGAATTTGGAAAGCTTCCCTGTCCTGAATGCCTTTCCGTCTATCACGCCGGCCATTTTATGAAAAGTCCCGGAAGTGTCCTCAAGCTCTTCGTGAAGGTACATGAACCCTCCGCTCTCCGCCATGCACGGCATCCCTTCCTCCGTCCTGTCCTTTATGTCCCGAAGCATCGTCAGATTTTTGCTGAGCGTTTCCGCATACAGCTCGGGATACCCTCCGGGAATGATGATGCCGCTTATATCCTCCGGAAGATGCGCGTCACGGAGAGGCGAGAATCTCACTATCTCGGCGCCCATCCTTTCCAGAAGCTCTGTGTTATCTTTGTAAATGAAACAGAAGCAGTCGTCGGATGCGACGCCTATCTTAATTCTCACGGGATCGCATCTCAGCACCGGCTGCTCATATCTGAAATCCGGGACGGAGCCGGCGATGCGTATCAGCGAGTCGATGTCCAACGTCCTCTCCAATATTTCGGCGAGTATGTTCAGCTTCTCCTTCAGTCCTTCGACCTCAGACGGCAATATAAGGCCGAGATGCCTGCTTTCTATCACAAGCTCCTTTACCGGGGGCACATATCCTATCGCCTCGATGCACAGCTCGCTTTCTATCATCTCCTTTATCGGCGCATATACTTTCTCGTGCATATTGTTCAGTATCACCCCCTTGATATTGTTCTCTCTGAACTCTTTAAATCCTTTTATCAGCGGCACGGCGGACACGGAGGAGCCTTTACAGTCCACGATCAGCACAACGGGCATGTCCAGCCTTTGCGATACGTCGTATGAGCTTGATTCAACGGAACTTCCTCCGAGACCGTCGTAGAACCCCATCACTCCCTCCGTGACCGATATGTCCATATTCTCGGCCGCACGGCCGAACAGATATCTTGTTGTTTCCGTCCCGGTGAAGAATATGTCGAGGTTCCGTGATCTTGTGCCTATCACATTCTCGTGGAACATCGGGTCTATGTAATCAGGCCCGCATTTGAACGACGCGACGTTAAGCCCGCGATTCACAAGTGCCTGCAATATTCCGCACGTTATCATCGTCTTTCCGGAGCCGCTTGACGGCGCCGCGAACATTATCCTCGGTATCTTCATTTTCTGCCTCCGCAAACTGTCATATATATCGGATTCTGAGCGATCATAAGATGCGCGCTCTCCGTCGCTCTCGCCTTTGACACGGATATACAAAGAGTTTCGGTCTCTTCGAGACCAAGCTCCCTTATGCACCTCAGGACATCGCACGCCGTCTCTATTGTGACCGAGTTGACGATCATCGTCACATTCGGATTTTTTTCCGTGACTGCGCTCATTATCTCCTTCAGCGAGCCTCCCGACCCGCCGATGAACACATGGGTCGGAGCGGGGAGGTCTGCGAGGGCATCGGGAGCCCTTCCCTCTATCACTTCGATATTGTCCGTTCCGAAACGTACCTTGTTCTTTTGTATCAGTCCGAGAGCGTCCTTCTCCGCCTCTATCGCATATACCTTGCCGTTCACCGCGACCCTGGCGATCTCAACGGAAACGGAACCGGTGCCCGCTCCCACGTCGTACACAACGGAATCGTCCCTCAGTTTTAACTTTCCTACGGTCAGCGTCCGAATTTCGCTCTTTGTCATCGGAACGTCGCCCCTTATGAATTCTGTATCGGGGATGCTTATCGGACATCCCGCATCAGCGTTGCCGTTCACCGCAAGTATGACGGAAAGGTCGCCGAACTCCTTCTTCAGCAGATCGCGCGGACATCCTTGCGTTATCCTCTCATCGGGATATCCCAGATTCTCGCCCACCGTTATCTCTATGTCACTGAGGCCGTACATCATCAGCTTTTTGCACAATGCGTTGATGTCGGTCCCCCTGGTAAGTATTGAGAATACTTTCCTGTGCCTCCTGATCTCGCCTACCGTGTTCGGCTCGGCGGCGTGTGCGTTCACAAGGCGGACATCCTGCCACGGGACCATCAGCTTTGAACAAAGGTACACAACGGACGGGATGCCGCATACCGGCACTATGTTCCAGTCGGGGTCCGCACTCTCGATGATGTTCTTAGCTCCGCTGTAGAATCCTATGTCCCCGGAGAACACTATTGCTATGTTCCTGAATTCCGGGTGCCCGCGTATGTACGGGACGATCTTTTCCGGTTTGTACTCGTTGAGCACGTTCTTTCCGGCCCCCGCCGCCTCTGTCATCCTTTTGGGCCCTATTATCACATCCGCATTCCTGCACGCCTCGACCGCCTCCATCGTCATGCCTTCGGGACCGCCCATGCCCATTCCGATCACCCATACCTTCTTTTTCACGTCCTTTTTTGCGCTTTTCTTTATTTTAAGGCCGAATCTTTTTGAGATATCCTCGACCACGGAATCGTATGACGAACCCGTCTCGGGCGGCCTTCCCACCAGTATCGTATGAACGCCCGCCCTGGACGCCGCGCGCATCTTGTCCCCGAACCCTCCGGGGTCGCCGGAATCCTTGGTGACCATATACTTTATGCGGAACTGCTTCATCATCCCGTAATTTATGTCCTCGTTGAACGGGCCCTGCATGCATATCAGGTTCCTTCCCCGGAAACCGAGTCCGGCGCAATGTTCCATTACGTCGGGAAGCGGCAGCACGCGGGCGAATATTCTGTCCGCATATCCGTCTATTGACGTGAATTTATCTAATTCCTTGCTCCCTGTGGCCGCCAGAACGTTCCCGGACGTTCCCTTGAGGTACTCGACCGCCTCGGCCACGTTATTTACGATGGTGACATCGCCGCCGGTGCGCGACGGCGGTCTCAGCAGTCTGATGTATTCCGCGCCGGATGCGGCGCACGCTCTCTTTATGTTCCCGGAAACGGCGACCGCATAAGGATGGGTGGCATCCACCGCCGTCCTGATACCTTCCTTTCTTATCAGATCGGTCATCCCGCCCTCGTCCAGCCGTTCGCCGGATATGGTTATGTTCTTGTGCTTGCGCATCAGACGTTCACCGTACTCCGTGGCGACGCACAGGTATACCTTGAGACCGTGATCGGCAAGCGTCTCCGAAAGCAGCCTTCCCTCGGTCGTCCCTCCGAATATCAGTATGTCCGTCACTGAGCATCACCGAACCTTATCACGCGGTCCTCTCTCGCTATCGCGACGGTAACGCCGTTGCCCGCATCCTTTCTTACCAGAAGTTCTCCGTTCTCCGAGACCGCTATCGCCGCTCTTTCACACACATTGTCCGTGCCGGTTATCGACCTTACGTATTCGGACGCGGTGAACTCCCCGCCTGCAGCGTTCAGCTCGCCCGCGGAAAAGAACGTTACCGGTATGCCGTACTTTTTGAAGAACTCCAGCAGGCCCTTCTCATCTTTCTTAAGATCTATGCTTGCGCCGGCGCGTACCGAACGTANGGAAATGTTATTTTTCCTGAGCACATCCATAACGCGTTCTTCCACGGTATCGGCGCCTATGTCCCTGTGGCACCCTATGCCTATCGTCATCTGCCTAGGGATCAGCTTAAGCGTTGTCCTGAACGGGCCGCGGCCGTCGGACGCGGATATGTATATGCCTGCCTCCCCTTTGTCCGCATACCTGAGCCCTTTGGGCAGAGTTCCCTCCGTCCTCACCTCTGACCTGAGATATACGGGCAGGCCTTCGAGCATCCTTGCCGATATTTTCTTTACCGCACGAATGTTGTCTATGTGCATATTGTTCTCCGCGGCGAATGTGTCCGCTGAGAAAACGCCGTTGATATCGGTCGCGGTCGTGATCACGGCGTTCCCGCCTATCTTCTTTCCTATTTCCTGCGAAAGTCTGTTCGCACCGCCGATGTGCCCCGATAAAACGGGGATTATGTTCTTTCCCAGCTCGTCTATGACAATGACCGCCGGGTCCTTCGACTTATCCTTCAGGTACGGCGCGATATGCCTTACGGCTATTCCCGCGGCGCCTATGAATATCAC
>WRNI01000047.1 GCA_009776695.1 Methanomassiliicoccaceae archaeon | reverse complement strand
CTTCCATATCTTCGTGTCGTACATCGCGTCCTTGTACGTGAAATAGTAACCCGTCCACGGTATGCCCGCTGTGTAGTACTTCGTGGGCGCCCCGTTCCTGTCCAGGTAATAATCATTGAGATACGCGATAGTGCTGAACAGGCTGCTATCGCCGTAATACACCGGCAGCATCGTTCCCGTCACGCCTATGTATCCTATCTCGCTGCCTGCGTTCTCGCACGCTTTATTGTATATCTCCGCTATCTTGCCGTCTGTGAGCGCACCAAGGATATAATTAGCGGCAACGAGGTACTTTGCGTTCTCTCCCGAGATGCTATAGTCAACGGGCCCGAATATGTCCGGATTGGATCTTACATAGTCGGTGTTCGAAGCGGTCTTGCCCGGCGATACGGTCACACGGCCGTCGAACATTATCTGTTTTAATTCGGCGGCCACCGCTGCGTCCGCTACCGCATGATCAACGGCGGACCTGCTGTCCATCATCCTTACCGTCATCGAGGCTATCGCTTCCGATGATGTTCCTAACAATATATTGGACGCCGCCTCGTAACCGTTGCCGAAATGATCCGCGACAACACTGAAATTACCTTGCCCCACCGCCTCGGCGCCGTAATCCAACCATGTCACGAGCGCCGGTTTGTTCGGCACGCTTGCGTAATGGTCCCACGCCGTCGATAATGACCATTCGTTATCCTTAATGTAATAGTTCGTCGCCCCGAGATAGTTCACGGACGCGCTGCCGGCGGCTATGCCTCCGAGCGCGTCATACATCTCCGCGTCGCGGTCCGCTTTCTCATTGTTCGGTATGCTTGCGTCCACCGCGTACAGTACGTTGGGAAGCAGCAATATGAATATTGTTGCAAGGACCGTTACGAACGGGATCGGCTTTATCATCTTTCTCCAGAACGTCTTTACCGTCGTTCCTTTGAAACTTTCAACGTATCCTTTAATGTTCGTGCGGCGGAGCACCCACATCACTACGACGCCGGTGCCTATCGCATACATCGGTGCCGCCAGGTACGCAAGATCGATGTTCCTCCAGCTCGCGAATATCAGCGCGGCGAACCACATCGCTATGAACAGATGCGACGGCGAATCGGCCTTCTTGGGTATCCTGATGATCATGTACGCCGCCACGATGAATGAGAACCACATCGTCACGACGCCGGCGTATATCGCCTGCGCCGAGAATGTGACGCCTGTCGATGCGCTTAGCAGGGCGCCGAACTTCCCCTCCGCGTACGGGTAGAAGCTGGATGTCATCGCCGTGTGAAGCGACGGTATGAAGAACGCCGTGATAGTGAATACTATCGCGATGATGGCTATCGATACCGGTATCGTTATCACCCATACGCGGTGATATGCTATTATCAGCGAAACGATGATGAAAAGCAGCGCGAGGCACAGCGGACCCAGTATTATCATTGTCAGTCCCATTATCAGCGCATAGTACACCGCGCCGATAAGCAACGCGAAAAGCATCACAGACCCGTAAATTGAAACGTAACCCAGCGCGGACTGCCCTCTGAGACGGTCGATGACCGTTTGAACGACCATTATGAACGAAATTATCATTATTACGGAAAGGAACCCGATCCAAGACAGCTCCAGCGCAATAAGCGAGAGGGAGGCGAATATCATGTTCCTGAGCACCGCCTTATCTCTGAACGGCGAAAGTATCGAATCCGTTGTCTTGCCTTCGGACGGCATCCTGAACGCTTTCACCGCCCTCAGCAGGAACAGCGACATAAGAACGAAGAAGAACACGAAATATGCGCTCTCTGTCCCGTTGGAGAATACTGTTTTGACTATTGCCAGCGATGATATCGCAAAGAACGCCGCCGCTATGTAACCGGCCTTGCGGCTGAACATTTCTTTTCCGAGCTTGTACACGGGGATGCACGTCAGCGCGCCTATTATCGCCGTTGCGTAAACCAGCGCGATGCTTGCCGCGTCCGCTGTCGAATATCCGAACAGTGTTAACGGATACGCCAATATGGCTATCGACCAATCGAACAGCGGCGGGCTGTAGTTCGGGCCGCCGAACGGATAGTTGATCGCCGTATCGGTTATCACATGTCCGCCTTTGGTCAGTATCTCTGTGATTATATGCAGATGATACGCGGCGTCCGAGCCTCCGGACAGCGCGTATCCGCTGCCCGCGGAGGTACCGTATGCGAAAAATACCCTGAGCATCAACGCGATCAGGAATATCGCTGACAATACCGTCAAAGAACGCCAGTTACTTACGACCCATCCGCCTACATTGCCAAGGCGGCCCCCGGAACTCTCTTTCGACTGACGCATCCTACTTTCTCCACGTGATAGAATAACAACGGAGGATTACTGATAAGATATAAATACGCTTGTAGGCGCGTATATATACGTATAAATCAGAGAACTGAACGTATCTCTTCTTCTATCGCCGCCGCGGCCTTTTTCGGGTCCGGCGAATCATATATCGCCCTTCCCGCGATGACATGATCAGCGCCTGCGGATATGGCGGATGCTGCGCTTCCGCCCTGTGCGCCCACGCCCGGCGACAGTATCTTCTTCGTGCCGGCGATCTTTCTTATCTCGGCTATCCTCTCGGGACGCGTCGCCGGCGCGATGAATCCGTCCGCGCCGCATTTTATTCCTAACAATGTCATTTCTTCAGCGTGTTTTGCCGTGAATGTAAGCCCGCCGGGATGGCTCATCTCCGTTACCGCGTATATCTCCGCGCCGCCGGCGGCGTCAACGGCCGCTTTCAGTGAGTCCTCGCCTGTGAACGCGTGAACTATCACCGCGGCCGCGCCTCTCGCCACGGCGCCCTCCACTATCAGACGGACGGTGTTAGGTATATCGGCAACTTTAAGATCGCATATCACGTCCGTCATTTTTGAAAGACGGGTTATCATCTCCGGTCCCGCCGACAGTATCAGAGGCCAGTTTATCTTGACCGCGTCTATGTGTTCTTTGACGTCATTCACTATCCTCAGCGCCTTCTCCCCGTCGGTCTCGTCAATTGCCAGGACCAGTCGCGAATCTTTCCTCATCATTGGTAAAGCACGGAAAGGATTATTAAAACATCGTATCCTTGACACAGCGATGATCAGAAGACTCGAAGGCGGTTCCGCTGTCAGCGGGATACTGGCGAAAGGGTGCGAGCACTGCATTAACGGAAGCAAGATGGTCCTTTTTATCACCGGAGAATGCGGTACCGGATGCTTCTACTGCCCCGTGTCCAACGAGAAGAAAGGGAACGACGTTATTTTTGCCAATGAAAAAAGGGTAGCCTGCGAAGAGGATATCATCGCCGAGGCCGTGTCGATGGACGCCACCGGCACCGGGATAACGGGCGGCGATCCGCTGACGAACATGGACCGTACGCTCAGGATGATACACATCCTCAAAGAAAAGTTCGGTAAGGAGCACCACATCCATCTTTACACTTCGACGATCGATCTTGATAAGACGATGGCGCTGGAGGCCGCCGGCCTTGACGAGATACGCTTCCATCCTCCGGTGAGCGTTTGGGAATGTATCGGAACAACGGATCTGGGTCTCATTGTATCTTCTGTGAGAATGGACGTCGGCATTGAGGTGCCGGCGCTGCTGGATGTTCATGAAGATCTTGAGAAGCTTGTCGGCGATGCGATCAGTCTTGGCGTCAATTTCGTGAACATCAACGAACTGGAATTCTCGGAAAGCAACTGGCAGATGATGAATGACAGAGGATATGAGTTAAAGGACGAGCTGTCGTCGGCGATACTCGGTTCCGAGAGCGCCGCGAAACGCATAATGAAAAAATTTTCAGACGCAAATATACATTTTTGTTCGTCGTCGTTCAAAGATTCCGTTCAGTTAAGGAAGAGGCTGATACGCACCGCCGAACATATTGCAAAAGAGTACGACGTGGTAACGGAGGACGGGACTATACTGAAAGGCCTCATATATGCGGACGACCTCGAGGCGGCCGCCGAATTCTTACGTGACGAATACGATGTTCCCGATGAGCTGATGCTCATCGACCCCGTCCGCAAAAGAATTGAGACGGCCTCGTGGATACTTGAGGAGATCGCCTCCGAACTTCCTTTCAAATGCTATATCGTTGAAGAATACCCTACGGCGGACAGGCTGGAAGTGGAACGCACACCTTTGTGATGCGCCCGCGGGCCGTGAATACTCTTCTCAATGACCGCGGGGGATGCGGTCAGTCGACGCTTATGCTCTGTATCTCGTGATGCCTGTTCACGATGTCACGTGCGATGCGCAGATTCTTTCCCGCTTTGCCTATTGCGCGGCCCTTTAACTTCGGGTCCACCGTTATCGTTGCGTGCGTTATGTTACCGCGCTGTTCTATCACCACTTTCTGCGGTTCGTATATATGAAACACGTTCTTCACGAACTGTTCGGGATCCTCCGAATACTCGACCACCTGGATGTTCTTTCCCGTGCGGTCCTTCAGCTTTATCACGTGCTCGCCTTTTTTGCCCACGGCTATATTCCCCTGCCCCGGCTCGACAACGAAGACCAGCTTCTCGTCGGCGTCCATGCAGTCGACGACATTCGCTTTCGTTATCGACTCGAAGAGTGATATATATCTGAGCGTGTCCTCTGTCAGTACTATCTCTGCGGACATGTTCTCACAGCGTTAAGATGTTGGAGCTGCCCTTGTCGATGACCGCCAGGGCCGAGACCGAAAATGGCTTGCCGCAGAGAGCGCCCAACTCCATGTTGTTGCCCTCGTAGACGTGCACCTTCACTTTGACGTCCCCTTTAAGGAAGTCGCTGGGGCAGTTCCTTGCCAGGACCACCATCTGCGCCTTTCCGCTTCTGACCGCTTTCTCTGTCTGTCCTACGCCGAACTCCACCTGTCCGGTGGTGATCGCCGATTTCAATGCTCTTCCTATATCTATCATTGCTTATTCCCCCTTGGAGTGTATATCAGATTCACAGCGCCGGTCCCAAGAGTTACCGGCTGACCGACAATGATGTTCTCCGCCACTCCGTCCAGATGATCGACCTCGCCGATCATGGCCGCGTGCAGCAGGTGCGCCGCCGTTATCTCGAACGCCGCCCTTGCGAGAACGCTTGATTTCCTTCCGGATATGCCGTGCCTTCCTATGGCCTTGACGTAACCGTCGTTGGTCATGAGATCTGCGACGAGCATGATATGCCTTATGTCCACGCTTAATCCCTGTTCCGAGAGCGTGTTGTAGGCCTCCCGTATTATTGAGTTCCTTGCCGCCTCTATTCCGAGGACGTCGGCAACTTCCTGGATGCTGTTGGTCATCGTCCTCGTCTGGTCGACGCCGGCGATCTTCAGCACCTCCCTGAGGTTGCTTCCCTCGGTGTAGATGACCCACTTGTTGCCGTTCTTCTCATCTTTTCTTATGACCGCGCGCACTATGCCGTCTATGCCTTTTATCTTGACGTTCTTTATCGAATCGTAAACCGTCTGCAGTTTCTTGTACGAAGGCTCGTCGGATGAGACGATAACGTCCTGCTCGGCGACCTCGACCTGACCGCGGGCCGCTTTAACTTTGTTCAGACGTTCCGTGAGGTCGTCCATCGTTACGCCGCGGGCCTCCATTTTGCGTGAGTCCGGGTGTATTATGAGACGCATGTTCGTTATGTCCGTCTCTATTGACGCTATATCGAGCAGATTTGTCATCTCTATCTCCGACGATACGAGTCTCGCGATATTCTCATCCTCCGCCGCCATGCCCACGAGGCGGACGGTCATCATCGGTGTGCTCGGTATCCTGCGTGCGTCGACTATCTCGATAAGACGCGGAAGACCTAATGTTACGTTAATTTCAGCGACACCCGCGTAGTGGAAGGTACGCATCGTCATCTGCGTTCCCGGTTCGCCTATGGACTGGGCGGCCATTATTCCCGCGGATTCGTTGGGGTCCATGCGGTGGTCATTGTACATACGCGCCGCCACCGTGACCAATTTTTCGTAGACGTCGTCGCCTATGTCTGCGTTCTTCAGACGTTTCGCTATATCGACTATTATCTTCAGCGGTATCCTGATGTTGCGTCTCTCTGCCATCTCTTTCAGTTTCTTTCCTTCCTCGGAAAGCTCGTACGGCACGTGGACCAGCTCCATCGGCTCTGCCGGCTCCTCTGTCTTCTTGGTCTTCTCCGACCTTGCCGCAGGGGTCCTTTTACCTATCTTCGATATTACGGAGGATGCTTCGCTTTCTGATATGCCCAGCGTTACAAGCTCATCGGCGCCCGCGTCGCTTATGGCGCTCAGGGTGCTGTACCTTGTTAACAGGATGTCGGCAACATCCTGGCTGATGTCCCTCTTGAGCAATGCGTTCATTGTATCTTTTTTAGCCATCCTACTCACCTCCGAACTCGGGCTCGTCGAAGCTGCCCTCTTCTTCCTCTATGAACTCCATCTCATCCTTCTCGATCGTTCCGTAATCCTCACCCACTTCTTTTGTGTCTATGTCCAGAAGCTTATCGGCATCATCGCCGAGCACTTCCGCGAACAGGTCGTCAAGGTCTATCGCTTTTCCCTGGACAGATCTCGCGGGATCGGCGCCGTCCTCTCCGTACTCAAATTGTATTATCGTATCAGCAGTGTTCCTCACGGTGCCGTCGCCCATTAACTTAAGGTCTTCGAGCGCCGATATCAGACGGCGCTGCATGTATCCCGACCGTGATGTCCTGACCGCGGTATCCACCAGACCTTCGCGCCCGCCCATCGCGTGGAAGAAGAACTCCGTCGGCGACAGTCCCGTCTTATACGAGTTTGAGACGAATCCTTTGGCGTACGCACCGAGATCACCTTTTGTGAAATGCGGGAGCGTCCTGTTCCAGTATCCTCTTGACAAGCGTTCACCGCGGACGGCCTGCTGGCCCACGCACCCTGCCATTTGCGAAAGATTCAGCATCGATCCCCTTGCTCCGGACTTTGCCATAACGACGGCGGAATTCTCCATTCCGAGGTGCTTTCCGGCTATGCGCCCCGCCTGGTCACGCGCCTGGCCGAGCACTTTCATCACTTCCACCTCCAATGTCTCTCTTAACGAGCGTCCCGGCATTTGGTCGAGCGTACCGTCACGGTACGACTGCACGAACGACGTGACTTTATCAATACATTCTTTGTTGAACTCCTGTATCTGCATTTTGGCTTCCTCAGGAATATCCTCATCGTCGATGCCCGTGCTGAACCCGCGGTCCATGATCGCGCCTAACGCTAATCTCGTGACCTCGTCAATAAATTGTCTTACTCTTTCCGGACCGTAATCACGGGCTATGCGGTCGAGTATCTTCCCTTTGCTGTTGCCTATCGATTTTGCGTCTATCGTACCGCACATCAGAACGCCGTCGCGGACCTTCACATAAGAGTCGAACTCGCATTCCTCCTCCCTGCATTTATCGCAGTTCTGGCATATGCTCGCTTTGAACGTTGCGCGCAGGTTCTTTGGCAATACTGTGGAGAATAACTGCTTCCCTGTCCAGTACTCCTTTCCGTCGGTCTTTCCGGCGGGCGCGGGCATCTCCACGTTCGGTAATTTCGATAAGATGTTCAGCGCCCTTGAACGGTCGAACTTCGGGTTCTCATGCGTTAAATAATAAACGCCTGTGATATGGTCATGTATCGCGCCGATGATCGGGCCGCCGTACCTCGGCGATAATATGTTCTCCTGCACCTGCATCAGTATGCGCGCCTCGGCGCGGGCCTCGTCGCTCTGCAGAACGTGCAGGTTCATCTCGTCACCGTCGAAGTCCGCGTTGTACGGCGGACATACGCATAAGTTAAAGCGGAACGTCTTGCCGGGCATTATCCGGACGCGGTGCGCCATCATGGACATCCTGTGCAGCGACGGCTGTCTGTTGAACAATACAACATCACCGTCAACGAGCTGTCTCTCCACCGTGTAATCCAGTTCGATCTGTTCCGAGACCTCCTGCGCGTTGCGCTCGGTCACGCGTATCCTTCTTCCGTCCGGTCTTATCACGTAATTCACACCGGGAAGGTACGGACCGTCCTCCGGCGGCTCGGGACCGCGCGCGACGATCGCCTTCAGCGCGTCCATGTTATGCTCGTTAACGTGAACCGGAACGGTAAGCTCGCGGGCGGCCTTCGTCGGAACGCCCACTTCGTTTATCGAAAGTAACGGATCCGGAGATATGACAGTACGTGCCGAGAAGTTCACACGCTTTCCCGAAAGATTTGATCTGAACCTTCCCTCTTTGCCTTTCAGCCTCTGCGCCAGCGTCTTCAGCGGACGTCCCGACCTGTGCCTTGCCGGCGGTATGCCGGACGTCTGGTTATCGAAGTACGTGGTAACGTGATACTGTAACAGTTCCCAAAGGTCCTCCACGATAAGCTGCGGCGCTCCCGCGTCGCGGTTCTCCCTGAGCCTCTGATTTATTCTCAGCACGTCGACGAGCTTATGCGTCAGATCGTCCTCCGACCTGTCGCCGGTGTCCAGTGTGATCGACGGCCTTACGGTAACGGGAGGGACCGCCAGTGCGGTAAGGACCATCCATTCCGGCCTGCACGTCACCGGGTCCATCCCTAACGTTCTGAGATCCTCGTCAGGAATACGCTCAAGCCTGTCGCGCACCTCTCTTGGTGTTAATTTGTGATTATCGTCAACTTCCCTGAACGTCGTCGGCTTGTCCAGTTTTATCTTTATCTGTTCCTCGCCGCAGTACGGGCACATTCCTTTCGATGAGGCGTCCTTTGCCGTTGACTTGGTGAACGTCTTCATATCAACGGTGTCACCGCCCAGTTCTTCGACGCGGCCCATGTTCATTCTGCACTCTTCTATCTGATCCTCGGTCAGCATCAGCCTTCCGCATTTGCGGCAGGTGCTTTCCAGCAATGTTTTGATGTCCTTGATGAATCCTACGTGAATGACGGGCATCGCAAGGTCGATATGACCGAAATGGCCCGGACATTCGTCAACTTTGCAGCCGCACGTCTTGCATCTGAGCCCCGGCTCAATGACACCCATGTGCGGGTCCATGAGGCCCATTTCTATTGGGTACCCTTCATCATCGTACGTGTCCGCCGTTATTATCTTGGTGGCGGACATCTTCCTTATCTCCTCCGGCGATACGCAGGAGAATTTTATGGCGCCTATTCTCTTCGATATGCCGATCATCTCAAATCCTCCAGCTGAAGCCTCATGGCGACGCCAAGAGACAGAAGTTCGTCCATAAGCAGTTTGAACGCGTACGACGTCTGTACCAAGTAGATATTAGTATTATTCTTGCACACAGGGCAGTATAACGCGCCGTGGCGGTCCATGATGGCGACATGACCGCAGTTCGGGTTGCCGCAGATATATTGCTGCGTTCCGTCCGATTCATCGAGCAGACGATCTTTTATCACCATCGCCGCGCCGTGGCCTATTAAGCAGTCACGTTCCATCTCTCCGAATCTCAGACCTCCCTGTCTCGAGCGTCCTTCCGTTGGCTGTCTCGTAAGTATCTGCACCGGACCGCGCGAACGGACGTGCATCTTGCCGCTGACCATGTGATGTAATTTCTGATAGAATATCACGCCTACGAACACGTCCGTCTGTATCATGCGGCCGCTGGTTCCGTCATACATAACTTCCTTACCGGTATGCTTGAACCCGTTCCTGACGAGACCGTCGCGTATTGATTGTTCATTTTCACCGGAGAACGACGTAGCGTCGATCGTACGGCCTTCCATTGATCCCACCTTACCGCCTATCATCTCAAGGACGTGGGCGACCGTCATACGGCTGGGGATGGCATGCGGATTTATCACGAGGTCCGGCGTTATACCATCGGCTGTGA
>WRNI01000046.1 GCA_009776695.1 Methanomassiliicoccaceae archaeon | reverse complement strand
GCGAGTACATCGACGTTCCCGAAGAGATGAGGGTAAAGAAGGTAAATTACTTCGAATGCTCTGAGTGCGGACGCGAAGTTCCCGAGGACGCGGGCGTCTGCCCGTACTGCGGGGAAGCGTTCGACGATGTTGCCGACACCCCGAAATGAGCGCCGCGTCATCGCGTGCCCGGGGATGCGGTGAGGCTCACTCGAGTATCACGGTCTTGTTCTTCGGGTACGTGACGGTATACTTCACCTGCATCGTTTTTGACGCGGCAGGGTCAAGAGAGAACTTCCACGTTAATTTTCCGGTGTCGCGGTCGTGCTCCGCTCCCGATACGGCGGCCGCGTCGACGGTTATCGCCTTGTTCACCGAAACAGGTATCTGATCTTCCACGATAATGTCTATCTTCTGTTTTCTCAGATTCTTGGCGGTCAGCGTCCATTCCCTGCTTGCTTTCGTCGATTGGCCGAGCATCGGCTCCGCGGTGTGATCCTTCCCTCTCACCCTTGTGACGATGACATTCTTGTCGCGTCCCAACGATATCCGCAGTCCTTCCTCGGCCCTCCTCGGATCAATTGTTATCTCACCGACGTACTTATCTTCGAAGAATATGTTAGCGCTCCCAGCGAGAAGGTTCAGGTGAGCCCAGTCCTTCACATCGGCCACAAGGAAAACATCCTTTTCCAGCTTCCTGACGCATATGTACTGATACTCCGCTTTCAGTTCATGCGTCAGTATGTCGACCGCCTTCCCGTTCTCCGATGATAATATCGTGTACGGGACCGGTAACGTATATTCGACGCTCGCAACGCTTTCCGCCGTTGACGCGGCGAAACGGTCGGCCTCTATCGGCGCCTTGCAGTCCTCTGCGACACATTCTTTGAGACTGTCGGCGGAGACCTTGGCAAGGGGCGCCGCCTGGAAGCTCTGCTTCATGCGCGCATTGCTGACGTACGGTTCATAGAAGTCAAGGTACCATGGTCTGAGGTCGGGCAGGTTGCCGCTCAGCGACGGGTTCCCCGTTGACAGCACCATGCTTATATTGTTCCAGTCCTCCCCGGTGTTCTGATATACCGAAGCTTTTGACGAAAGCGACAAAGGACTTACGATATCTTTCACCCTGACGTCATAATACGGTATCCATCCCGCGTTACGGATGAAATACGATATCGTAAGCTCCGATTCGGAATCGCTGTCAGAGTGCACCTCGATATCAACCTGCGATCTTCTCTTGTTCCTGTCGTCCATGCCTATCTGCGATTCTATTTCCGATAATTCGTACGTAAGTTTCTCTATCTTCTTCTGAGACGCGAACTTCTCATTGCATAACGATGCCATACGTTCTCTGAAGAAGAGGACGGCATTTTTCATGTCCTCCGATCTGAACACCCTTCCGTCTGGCGTCTGGGCGTTCTTCCTTATGAGGTTCTCCTCTTCCGTGAGCACATTGAACATGTTCCTTTCCATCTTCAGCATATCGGAAAGTTCCTCGCGCTTTGCATACAGCCCGGATATCCGTTTGTTCCCGGCGCCCGCGTTGACGACGGTGTGCGAAACCGAGAGCACAACGCACCTGCCGTCCGAGGACGCGGTGATGCTCTGTCCGTTCATATCCTCGGGGAGGTCTTTGAACGTAATTTTGTTAATTCCCTCTTTCAGTCTGAATTTCCGCGCCCTTGTGATCTGCGCCCCGCTTAAGTATACGATCGCCTGTGTGATATCGTCCGCCATATGCTCATCTCCGTTATACAGAAAATAAACGGCGGTTATAAAAGGTCTCGCCCGAACGGGCGCCGGACCACGAAAAACGTTTAATAAAGATTATGCCATTGACGTCATGGATGCACTCAGACAAAGATATCACCAAAGAGATGGACGAAGGCGGAAAAGGTTCCATCGCGCACGAGCTGGCAAAGAAACAACAGGAGATATCCATAACGGAGTTCTTCGAGAAGAACAAGCACATCTTAGGATTCGATTCGCGTATCAAATCCCTTATGATGGGCGTCAAAGAGGCTGTGGACAACTCCCTGGACGCATGCGAGGAAGCTGACATACGTCCCGAGATATACGTCAAAGTGGAGAAAGTGGAAAGAATAAGCGACAGCGAGGACATTTATAGTATATCAATAGAAGATAACGGACCGGGTATCGTCCACAAGATGATGGCCAACGTATTCGGCCGTTTATTGTTCGGGGCAAGGTTCCACGCGCTCAGACAATCGAGAGGGCAGCAGGGCATCGGCATATCGGCGACGGTGATGTTCGGTTATATAACAACGGGAAAGCCGGCGCACATAAGGTCGAAGATAGAAGGCGCCGACGCCGTTGCGTGGAAGATGGACATAATCATTGACACGAAGATCAACCGTCCCGTCGTGATGAACGATGAGCCGTTCACATGGGAAGGGAAGGATCATGGAACCCGAATTGATTATTTCATGAAAGGCAAGTACGTTGGAGGGAAGCAGTCGATATACGAATATCTGAAGAACACTGCCATCGTGAACCCGCATGCGAAGATAATGTTCGACGATCCGGAGGGAAAGAGGCACGTCTTCGAGAGGGCGACGGAAACAATGCCCGTCAAATCAAAAGAGATAAAACCGCATCCGCAGGGACTCGAAGTGGGAGATCTTCAGAAGATGGCGCAGAACACCCAGCACAAGACGCTGAAGGCGTTCATGAAGAACGATTTCTCAAGGATAACGGACAGGATCGCCGAGGAAATATTACAGGTGTCCGGCGTTCAGGACAAGAAGGTGACCGCCGTGACAAGAGAGGACTGCGTTGCGCTGCTCAAGGCGATCGACGTCGTGAAGATAATGGCGCCGCAGACCGACTGTTTATCGCCGATAGGCGACACTCTCATCAAGAAGGGGCTGATGCACGTTCTTGAGGGTCTGAGACCCGATTATTATGCGCAGCCCGTTACGCGCGCCCCGAAGGCGATCAACGGCAACCCGTTCATTGTCGAAGCGGGTATCGTATACGGCGGTGAGATACCGGCGGACGGCGAAGTATCAATATTAAGGATCGCGAACCGTGTTCCTTTGCTGTACCAGCCGGGCGCATGTGTCATAACGAAAGCGGTCGAAGCGATGGACTGGAGGCGGTACGGGCTGGAGCAGAGAGGCGGCAAAGGCAAACCGTACGGGCCGGCGATAATTCTTGTTCACGTCGCTTCGACCAAAGTGCCGTTCACATCCGAAGGCAAAGAGGCGATAGCGAACATCGGCGAGATACAGAATGAGATAAACCTTGCGTTAAGGCTCTGCGCAAGGAATTTGAAAAGCCATCTGAACAAGAAGGACAGGAAGGTCAAGACGCACGCGAAGTTCGAGATCGTTCAGCAGATACTTCCTGAATTGGCGAAGAAGTCCGCTGATATGCTCAAACGTCCTGTACCGGACCTCAGCCGTACGATATCGAAGATAATGAACGTCGTGTGGGTGGAGCCGAAAAGTTCGTATGATTCGAAGAAGAAGATAAAGAACATCACTTACAACGTATACAATTACACGAAAGCGGAACGTTCGTTCCGTCTGCATGCGGCGCTTCCCAAGGAAGCTGTCAATGAAACGCTGCTGAGCGATCACTTCCTTGACATGAACGATGAAGGAAAGGCGAACTGGGAAGTTCTCAACCTCCCGCCGTTCACTTCCGTAAAAATTTCATTCGACCTCGTCGGCGATATGGCTGACGTGTTCTCAGAATCCGATATTTATTTGTCGGGTGTGAACTCGGCGTTCGTCATGGGCGCCGATGCTTTGCCCGGTGACTGGGGAATAAAAGGAATGGAAATAACCGAATCAGATATTGACGTGGCGGACGAAGAGGAAGAAGAGGAAGAGGAAGAGGACGAGGAAGAAGAGGACGAGGAGAAGAAAGGAGGCAAAGAAGATGACGAATGAGCGCCAGAAGCAGACCATGGACGGCCTGGGCAAGATCGTCGAATCGGTGTACGATCAGCTGAACGACGGCGACATACCCAAGATGGACATCTCTCTGAGGTCCAAGAAGAATATTGAATTCGATCCCCGTCATAACGTGTGGAAGTACGGCGACCTGCAGACGAGCCGTAATTGTAAAACGGTGAAGGGAGCGACGATGATGCTCAAAACGCTCCATATGATAGATTTCATCGACACGATGATCGTGGAGAACAGATCATCGACGCTGAGAGAGATGTATTACATCTCAGAGGGATGGGGCAACGGTAAATTCAACTCTCAGGATGAGAGCAACATGATGGCCGAGGATCTTGAAATAGTTTCGAAATACATGAGAGAGGATTTCAAACTGCGTCCTGAGGAATCGGGAGCGTCGATACTCGGCGATATAACAATAAGCGAACTTAACAGAAAGGGCGAAAGGAAAACGATCAACTGTAACGATGATGTCGGAGACTCAGGATACGCGATACCGTACAACGTTGAGAAAGAAAAAGTTACGATAAAACCGGGCAATGCGAAATTCATCGTTGCCATAGAGACGGGCGGTATGTTCGACAGGCTTGCCGAGAACGGTTTCATTGAGAAACATAACGCATTGCTCGTCCATCTGAAAGGTCAGCCCGCGAGATGCACGAGAAGGTTCATAAAAAGGCTGAACGAAGAATTGAAGTTACCGGTGACGGTGTTCACCGACGGCGACCCGTGGTCGTTCCGTATATTTGCGTCGGTGGCGTACGGAGCTATCAAGACGGCGCATATATCCGATTATCTGGCAACGCCGACGTCGCAGTTCATCGGGATAACGGCAACGGACATCTTGAATTACAAACTGCCGACGGACAGGCTCAGCGACCAGGACGTGAGCGCGCTGAAAAGTGAGTTAACGGACCCGAGATTCAAGGACCAGTTCTGGGTATCGGAGATCGAAGCGATGCTGAGCATGAAACAGAAAGCTGAGCAGCAGGCGCTGGCCAAGCACGGTCTCGATTTCGTTACCGATAAGTATCTTCCGGAAAAGCTGACCGATCTCGGCGTGCTGTGATCGTGCGGTTGCGAACGCGCAGAATGAACGTGCGAGGGCGGCATCCGCCCGCATCCGCTAACGATATTAAGCGGACGCTTCTTTTATTCTGTTCACCACAAAATCCTTTTCCATCGTCGCCAGGAAATGTCCGAGCCTCGGGCCGGACGTCCTGTTTATCAATATCTTGTAAAGCACCTGAAATCCGCCCTTTGTCCCCACGGCCGACGCTTTCCCGATGTCGGAGACGATGTTATGGATATCGGAGGCGTTCCATGCGGACGCCGACAGCGGCCGGACGAGCGATCTCAGATATGAGATCTCGTCATCCGAAAGTCTCACATCGGGCATTTTCTTCGAGACGGAGAATTTCACGATGTCCGGGGCAAAACCGTTCAGCCAGAACTTTACCGATCTGACCCTCGTTCTCAGACGTTCCGTATCATCGGCGCCGGCACCGTCGAGGTCGCCGTTCCTCTCGAGTATCGCAACAACGCCGTCAAAGCTGTCAGCCATTTGGACCACGTTGACCAAATGCCTGTAAGGTATGTGAAGGGGCATCTTCTTCGGTATGTTGTTATGGCTGGAAAGTTCGTACGCGCGGACCGCGTTCTCCTCCGCTTCCGTTGCGCCGCCTTCGTAGAATAACGTTTCCATGCGGTCGTACTCATCCGCCATATCAAGTATCCCGATCTCGGAATCATAATCGATGTGCCTTTCCGGGCTCACTCTGAGAAAAGTATAATTGAGGACTTCAGGCGGCGTCATGCTTATCGCGTCCGTCCCCGTCACGGAGGAACCGGTGGACTTGTGCATCTGTCCCTTTCCCTTAAGCTGTACGAACTCGTACGGTATCGGATACGGCGCGGTGCCGCCGAATATCTCTTTAACAATGCGGACGCCGGTGTCGTACGAACCGCCTGCCGCCGCGTGGTCCTTACCGAACGGCTCCGCGGAAACGCTGAACAATTTCCACTTGGCCGGCCATTCAAGTCTCCACGTAAGTTTTCCGTCACCCTTTCTTATATCAGCCTTTCCTTCGTGGCCGCATTTCTCGCATCTGTAACTTACGTACGGGTACGCATACGAATCAACGTCAGGCTGTTTCACAAAGCGGCCGCATTCCGGGCACAGCGGGTTGTAAGGAGCGTAATTTTCCATCTTCTCACGCTGCGAAACTTCCGTCAGTATTCCGATGACGTTATCGCGTTTCGTGAACGAAGCGTCAATAGCCTCTGCGAACCTTCCCTGCTCATAAAGCTCATGGGTCCATATTATCTCGCATTTGACGCCGATCGCGCCGATCGCGTCAAGGAACGGTCTGATGAAGTGGTCAGCATACGTCTCGTGGGAGCCGCACGGACAAGGTATCTTGCATATCGGTTTGCCCACGTGCTCTTCGAACGACCCGGGAAGAAAATCATATCTTCTTCGGAGCGGGTCGAACGAATCTATCAGATAAATGAGCTTCACGTCGGAGCCCCTGCCTTCCAGAGCGCTTCTCACCGCCTCGGCGGTTATCGCCTCGCGAAGGCTTCCCACATGGATGTGGCCCGTTGGGCTTATACCGGTCGCGATGAGCGGTCTTTCGCACTTCCCAGCGATCTCCTCAGCTATTACGTCGGCCCAATGCATTGTATCCGAGGCGTGTTATATCGCTCCGATAAATAGATTTTCGCATGTTCACCGGATCATTCCGGCGAATCGGCATGTTTATATTTCTGTTCACGTTGGCAACGGTGCCGGACCGATGATGGGGTCTGATATGTGATGATCCGTGATACGGTGCGGCGGACAGCGGTCCCGTTATTAGGGTCCTTGCGGTAGCCGCGATGTGATTTCGCTTGCCGTGACCGGAAGACAACCCCGGGACCCGACACACACCCCCGGCGGGGTCAGTGTTCCGAGGCCGGCGTCACCGCCGGGCGATGAAAGAACGTGTTATCGCCGGGGGACACCTTTTATTCGCCGTCGGTCACGGCATCGGCGTCGCGCGGCACATCATTCGCGCTGGAAACGAGTTTAAAACCATATTTCTTTGCCGCCGCCTCGGCGCTCCTATGATAATATTCATTGAGCTGTTCGTGGGTCATACCCTTCGTCTCTTCATATATCTCGAGCCGTATCTTATCGATCTCCCTCTCAATCGAATTGATCTTCCTTCCCATGCTCTGTCACCCTTTTTCGCTGTATATTGCAACGCCGAATCGGACGAATTACACATCGTTAACGCTGGCAACAATCCTGATACCATACTTCTTTGCGGTCGCCTCACCGCTCTTCCTGTAGTATTCTGTCAGTTCCGAGGGTGTCATATCTTTCGTTTCCTCATATATTCTGAGTCGTATCTCATCAATCTCCCTCTCGATCGAATCGATCTTCCTTTCCATGTTCTGTCACCTTTTCGCTACATATTACAACGCTGAATCGGACGAATTACACATCATTTGCGCTTGATACCACTCTGATGCCGTACTCTTTTATGACCGCTTCGGTCTTTTTACGGAAATATTCGTTGAATTGTTCAGAGGTCATGTCCTTCGTTTCCTCATATATCTTGAGGCGTATCTCATCTATCTCCCTCTCAATCGAATCGATCTTCCTTCCCATGTTCAATAACCTCCGCCGGCGAATATATCCTGACAGCGCGATAGCCGTTTATTATGTTGATACTTTCAGTCATTCTTATTGTTTTCTGTTTTACGATATGGCGAAAGTTCATACTGACGATCATATCCATTTCATTGATCGCGGCGAGAGCGATGTGTATGCCGTCCATCCTATATTTTTGCGGGATCACGCCCTCTGCGACGTATATGTCGGCCATATAGGATGCCTCGTTGCTTTCGGCGAGCATGGATATTCTATATTTTGGAATGAGAGCCAACATTTTTTTCCGTTTTTCTTCCTGAGCGTCTTTCAACTCACCTACTACAAAAGCGGATGTGAACGCCTCATATTTTCCCGCGGCGATCTCTTCGAACAGCCTGACGGTGTTGTCGTGTGAAACTCCTTTGCTGTCGTCAACGTAAAAGTTGAACAGCGACGTTTCCAGATATATCCTCTGTTTTTTCACGGACACACCCCGTGACGGCCGGATCTTTCATTCATGCGCATGCGCTCACGTCCTCAGAAGAAGAGGCGGAGCCTCTTCATCCACTCCTCCGCCTCGTCTCTCATCGGGTACAGGCGCTCAAGCGCATGGAAATCGACACCGTGGTGCTGACCGAACGGGTCGAAGCCTTTCTTCATGTGCAGCAGCTCATGATAAAGCACATAATCGGAGACGAACGCCGGTATCTCCGGGGTGTCAAGCACCGACGATATTATGATAACTTTCATCAATACCGAGCAGTGACCCACGCGTTTGGTGCTCGGCTGTTTCGTCCATGTTATCACGAGTTCGTTATCACGCTCCGTTAGTCCCATATCGACAAGTCGATCATACGATTCCCGCAGATCCAGATGCTCTCCTTTTCCAGTTCCGGTAAGACTGCGCGACCGCGTCAGATAGACGGGCTGCTTTTTCTTTACGAAGCGGTCCGATGTTACCCATTCCATCATATCCTTCGGGTAATCCTTCCTCGTCTGTCTGGACAGCTTTGAGAATATTGTTTCCGCGAGTCCGTCCATAACGTTCTGCGGCGCATCCTTCAGATAATCGGATACTTCGAACTCCGCCCATCCGCATGATCTGCGCCACTTTATCTTGAATTCCCTGAACTCGCTGAATCCGGCGGCCACGCTTTCATATCCGTATTCCCTGCCCGCTTTTCTGAACGCTTCGTTAAGCATCTCGGTCGCATTCATATGACATCACATCTCCTTTGTTCCTTGGACATGGTGATGTTCACGCAGTCGTATCTTATTAAAACGAAGTATTACAATTATACTTCATTTTGGGACGCCAACATTATTTAACGGTCAATGCTATTTTGAGCATATGTGCCAAGAGAAGAGCGACGAGGAGATAACGAAGGACATACTGAGAAGCATTGAGAGGGACTACGGTTTCATTCCGCTGGTGAACGAGGTACTTTCGGAGCGTCCCGACCTGTTCATACCGTCCGCGAACATAGGACGTTCCGTGTTCTACGGGAAATGCGAACTTACCAGGAAGGTAAGACATCTGACCGCCCTGGCGGCCGCGGCCGCCCTGGGCGCCGATCACTGCATGGCCGTGCAGATGCAATTGGCGGTGAAATTCGGCGCGACGAGGAACGAGATACTTGAAACAATGCAGATCGCTTCCGTCGTGGCCATGACGAACGCACAGTCGCACGCGTTCCGCAAGTTCAAAGAGATGTTCCCCTGATCCGGACGGCGCGGAACGGCACGCGTTTCGTTGTCTATGGCGCGGCCGAGGGCCGCGCCGGACGGTACTATTTTACAGCTTACTCAGATTGAATTATATACTTTTTATTTATTAGACGGTCTAAGTGATTAAAATGGTAACAATAACTGCAGATGCGGAGAAGTTCGTTTTCGATCTTCTCGAGAAGAACAAGAAGGCCGGATACGGTGTTAAGATATACCTGGCGGGGATGGCATGCTCGGGACCGCAGTTCGGGATGTCCTTCCAGGAGAAGGAGGCGGACGGCGACAAGGTCGTGAAATTAGAGAAATTCTCTCTCTTCTACGATGAGGAAACGGCAAAAGAACTTGATGAATGTGTCATCGAATTCGTTGACGATCCGAACTTCGGTACGGGACTTACAATAAACAACCCGAACCTGAAGGGATGCGCCTCGTGCGGCGGCAGCTGCCGCTGATCCGTAAAAAGGTGACGCGGGACGGCCGCTTTCGCGATGCGATCACGCCGCAG
>WRNI01000045.1 GCA_009776695.1 Methanomassiliicoccaceae archaeon | reverse complement strand
CCTCGGGTTCGAAAGTTTCATGATGNAAGAGACCGAAATTCCCGACGGGCCCGCCACAAGGAANNNNTANCANTCNNGAAAGGAGAATATCAATGAAGAGAAGTTCACGCGCCTGGAAGAAACGCGGCAANCAGCGTTGGAAATGGCGCAAGAAGAAGATGCGAAGACGAAAGAGAGCACAGAAGATGCGTAAGCAGTGATGATCACACGGAGGTATAGGCTAACCTGGCAGACTGGCGGGCTCCAGTTATCGAGAGTGATTGAGAACGGGTTTGCTGACAGTTGATGATTAACTGGAGCGATGACTCGTTAATTTCGCGGGGGGTAGCTCCCCTCGTGGTGGAAACCCGCTGATTTGGGTTCAAATCCCGATGCCTCCACCTTACGCTCATCTGTGCATCTTCGCAATTTTGCTTTTCAAAAGGTATTCGGCACTGTTGCGCTGACCGGGACCGGCGGTCATTTATTTGCGTTACCGTTCGATTCATGCTTCAGTATCGCATATTCCATCGAGTCAACAAGCGCAAGAAGACTCGCTTCGATGACGTTCGGCGAGACGCCGACCGTCGTCCAGCTGTCTTTGCCGTCCGTCGATCTTATCAGCACACGGACGGTGGCCGCCGTCGCCGCCTTCTCGTCAAGAACACGAACTTTGTAATCCGTAAGCCTTATTGTGTTGAGTATCGGATAGAACCGCGCCAATGCCTTTCGGAGGGCGCCGTCAAGCGCATTCACCGGACCATCGCCGTCCGACGCCGTGTGCTCCACGTTACCGAATCTGTCGACAACTTTAACGCTTGCCTCCGACACGATGTCGTTCTCGCCCACTTCGTCAATATACATCCTGAAACCTACGACATCGAACGGCGGTACGATGTCATTCCTGAACCTTTTAACAAGCAATTCGAAACTTGCCTCCGCTCCCTCGAACTGATAGCCTTTCGCTTCAAGGTCCTTTATGCGCTTCAGTATCTCCTTGTTATCCTTATCCTCGCCGGATATCCCGAATTCTTTAAGCTTCGCGGAGATGCTCGCCTTCCCGGACATATCGGATATCAGAATCTTGCGTTTATTGCCCACCGATGACGGGGATATATGTTCGTACGTCCTCGGATCGCGGGACAAGGCGCTCACGTGAACGCCGCCCTTGTGCGCGAACGCACGTTCACCGACGTACGGCAAACCGGGATGAGGGCTCATGTTCGCCGTCTCGCCGATGAACCCGCTTAAGGCGGTCAGTTTCGTAAGATCGACGGAGCCTATATCGTATCCCATCTTCACCGAAAGGTCAGGCATTATTGAGCAAAGATTTGCGTTACCGCATCTTTCGCCTATCCCGTTGATCGTGCCCTGTACCATCCCCGCGCCGCTCTCCACCGCGGCGAGAGAACAGGCAACGGCAAGATCGGAATCGTTATGACAATGAATGCCTATGTCCGCTTTCACCGAATCAATGACGTCCCCGGTGGCCGCTGCCACTTCGTTCGGCAGCGAACCGCCGTTGGTGTCGCAAAGAACGATCCAATCTGCACCGCCTTTCACAGCGGCTTTTACAACGCTTATCGCATAATCTCTGTTGCTCCGGTGGCCGTCGAAGAAATGTTCGCAGTCAAATATCACCGTTTTACCGTTATCTTTCAGGAATCTTACGCTTTCCTCAACCATCTTAAGATTATCGGAAAGCGATATCTTCAACGCGTCCGTCACATGAAAGTCCCATGTTTTTCCGAATATGCAGACGTTGTCCGCGAAACACTCCGCCAGAGCTTTCATGCCTTCGTCCTTATGCGCGGGAGTGCCGTGTTTGCACGTACTGCCGAACGCGGTGAGCTTTGTTCTTTTCAGCTTCAGCGATGACGCCCGTTCAAAGAACTCGCTGTCCTTCGGATTGGACGAGGGCCATCCGCCCTCAACGAAGTCGATACCAAAATCGTCCAGCTTTTTGAGTATCTCTATCTTATCCTCTATCGAGAACGATATGCCTTCCGTCTGCGCACCGTCGCGCAGCGTCGTATCGTAAATGAACACTCTTTTTCCGTTCAAAGGGATCACCGTCTGCGGTCGATTATCGCGATCAGGTCGCTCAGTATCGCCGATGCCGTTTCAATTCTTCCGGCGCCTCTTCCGGAGACGGTTATCGGTCCCGCGAGATCGGTGATTATCTGCGCCGTGTTCAGTGTCCCGGAGACGCTTAACGGATGTCCCTTCGGTATCAGCCTTGGTGATACCTCAAGCACAGTATCAGAAACTTCACCTATCAGCCGTATCACCATGTCGTGATCCGACGCCAGGGCTATCGCCTCCGCGCTTACTGACGTTATTCCGGTTATCGAGACATCTGAGAACGTTACGTCACGGCTGAATATTGAATTCGCGAGTATCACAACCTTGCATGCCGTGTCGATACCTTCGATATCGTACGAGGGATCGCTTTCCGCGTAACCGAGCTGCTGCGCCTCTCGGAGGGCTTGTTCGAACGGAAGCCCGGTGTCCATGCGGCTTAATATGAAGTTGCATGTGCCGTTGAATATTCCCCGTATGGAGCGAACGCGCTCGCCTTTAAGATTTTCGGCGCAGAGGTTTATGATCGGCATAGCACCGCCCACGGATCCTTCGAACCTCAGTACCGCGCCGTTCTTCTCAGCGAGCTCATTCAATTCCCTGAATTTCAGGGCCAGCGGCCCTTTGTTGACGGTTATCACATCTTTACCATGCTTCAGCGCATGCTCGATGTATCTCAGACCGTCGCCGCCCGTCCTTATGTCAGTGGGACTCGTATCAACAAGCACATCATATTCAACTGAATCAAGAACGTCCGTTCCTTCCTTCATCGCATCGGACCCGACGGACCCGGTGTCCTTCTTCCTTTTCACCAGTATGAGCGGATCAAGACCGTCCGCGTCCGTAACGTAACTCTTTGAATCGAACGCCGCCACTATCTTTATCTTATCGTCCAGAGAGCTGAGAAGATCGGATTTCATCTGAAGGACCTCGGCGAAACCCCGTCCGACGGTGCCGAAGCCCGCTATGACGATCCTCATTGTCCCACACCTCTGATGCACACGATGTTCGCCTTCGTACAGGCGGACGCCATGAATGCGTTCAGTTTTTTGATGTCGTCGCTTTTTCTGACGTTGGCCGAGATCATCGCCGTTCTCTTGTTCTCTGACATCTTGGACGAGAATCTTATGTCCACTGATTCAAGGCTGACGGCTTTTCCCGCATTGTTAATGATCTTCTCTATCCGTGCCGCATCTATGTTGCCGATGAGCACATATTCCATGGGATACGTCTCAATGACGGAGCTCATCTTTGAGATGATTATGTCCTTGCTCTTCCATATCCCCTTCAGTCTTTCAAGATCTTCAACGGAACCTATCTCAAACGTGATGTTCACCGCGATCCGGCCGTTGACAACACTGTCACGGTTGTGGACCACCCCGACAATATTGCCGTCCGCCAATGATATCGGCTCAAGAGAGCCCACAAGCTGACCCGGTATGTCCCTGACGAAGATATCGGCGTTGACCATCATGGTATTCACTTTCCGCATCAACGTGTACGCTCGTCCTTTTTATAATACTTATCACGGCACCGCCGCTGTAAGAAAAAGCGCCGAGAGGGAGATTTGAACTCCCGAGGCGTTGCCGCCACGAACTTTCCAGGCTCGCGCCTTACCGGGCTGGGCTATCTCGGCTCTGGTGGCACACATTGCTTTCACATTAATAATCTTTCGATGAGGGTCACGCGCGCCGCGGGCAGATGATATTTTTCATCCTGCGGCTGCGGTATCATCATTGACCGCGGGGCATTGACCATCATCTATTTAATCCGCCGTTGCATCGTAAACCTCATGGTATCCCGTCTTCCGAAGATAACGGACAGCGACGTCGTATCGCTTACCGAAAGGATACGTAACGCTGTCGGAGGCACCGGATGCGGCGGCGTTGTCATAGGATTGAGCGGAGGCATTGATTCGGCGGTCGTCGCGAAGCTGTGCGCTGACGCGATAGGTCCCGAGAACGTGCTGTGCGTGTTCATGCCGTCGCGCGCGACGCCCGCGGGGGACTACAGGATAACCAAGGAGCTTTGTGATGAATGGGGCGTCGAGTACAGGATACTCGACGTTCAGCCGGCGGTCGACTCGCTGACGGCGATACTGACCGCGACGACGGACACGAGGCTCGACAGAGGAAACATCGTCGCGAGATGCAGGATGATCGTTCTGTACAACCTTGCGAGGAAGCACGACCGTGTGGTAATGGGCGCGTCCAACGAGAGCGAGATAATGATCGGCTATTTCACAAAGTTCGGCGACGGTGCATGCGACATCTCCCCGCTGTCGGGAATATACAAGACACAGGTCAGGCAGATGGCCAAGCTCATCGGCATTCCGGAAGAGATAATAAAGCGGAGACCGTCCGCCGGGCTCTGGGAGGGACAGACCGACGAAGAGGATATCGGAATAACATATGACGCTTTGGACCCGGTGCTTTACGCGATCGCGTCAGGCCATTCCGATGCCGAGATACATAACGCAACCAACGTATCGGAAGATATGATAGCGGCGATAAGGTCGAGGGTCGTCGCCAACGAACATAAAAGAAGGCTGCCGGTACGCCCGTGACCGCACATTCAGCACCTTTTCGGAACACCTTTTTGTAAAATCAGAAATGTTTATTAACGTCAGCGTGTTCGGTGGCTCTGCGCTCCTGTGGTGTAGCGGCCAATCATGAGGCCCTCTCGAGGCCTCGACCCGGGTTCAAATCCCGGCGGGAGCACTTCACATCCTTATCCAGACACCCGCCGTTGAAATCTCATTTTTTCAATTGCGATCCGCAGAACGTTATATGCGTGACGTATATCAGGCCGCCTTCTTTTTGGTGAGCGTTACCGACAGTATGACCGTCACCGTCAGTATGATCAGTATCACGGCAAGCGACGTCGCGACGGATATCAGATCGGGATATTCATGCGACAGTAACATCTTTATGCCGACGAACGCCAGTATGACGCCGAGCCCGTACTTCAGGTACGCAAGCGATGATATTGCGCCTCTGAGCGCAAAGTATATCGACCGCAGCCCGAGTATTGCGAATACGTTCGACGAATAGACGATGAACATGTCGGTCGTTATCGCAAGCGCCGCCGGTACCGAGTCAATAGCGAACATGATATCGGTGGCCTCAAGAACGATCACCGCAAGCAAAAGGGGCGTCGCCATCTTTATGCCGTTCTTTTTTGTGAAGAAACGGTCCTCGTCATATTCGTCGGATACTTTCATGAATCTTCTGCATCCGCGCACCACGAGGTTCCTGTCAAGCGGCGCATTCTCATTTTCTTTCTTCATGACCGTACGTATGGCCGCGAATATCAGAACGGCGCCGAAGATGTACACCATCTCGTCAATTGTCTCCAGCAACCGTACGCCGGCGAATATGAACAGCGCACGGAACACGATGGCGCCGATGATACCGTAGAACAGCGCCTTGTGCTGNTACTCGCTCGGAACGCGGAAATATGAGAAGATGACGATGAAGACGAAGAGATTGTCAACGCTCATCGTCTCCTCTATGGCGTACGCGGCGTAATAGTTCACGGCGCTGTCCCCGCCATAGACAGCGAATATCAATACGCCGAACAGTAACCCGACGGATATCCAGAACGCGGAAAGGGCAACGGCCTTTTTCATTCCGATATCCTCTTTCTTTCTGTTTATAACGCCAAGATCGAGAATGAGCAGGAATGCCACCAGGACGATGAATATCATCCACATAGCGTCGTCGCCTATCATTGCACCGAATGCTCCAACGCGATTGGCAATTAAAATGTTCCCTCTGGCACACCCCGATTTTCAGCGGATATTGCGGTTGCGGCGTACCGCGGAGGCACACGCGCCGTATATTCGCGCATATGAAACGTTTATCAATGAGTAATTCCATGCCCGTTACGGATGGGATAGCATGGGTGATGCAGATAACAGCAGAGCCTCGAAGGTAAAAGGAGCACTCGGAGGGCTGGTCGGCTCTCTGAAACGTGTTGTGGGCGGTAAGAAGGATGCCAAAGAGGCAGCTCCGCGCACAGGTGTCAGCTTAAGGGACAGATTTTCCGCGCTTGAGCCAAGCGCAGTACCTACGGACGCGGTTCCGCAGAATGTGTCCGATGACATTCCTGACCCGGACGGCAGCAAAGAAGTGAAAGTGATACACACGAGCGCGGCAAGGTCATCAGGATCCGTGAGATTCTCTGACAGAATAGGTCTGGCGTCGTCCTCGGAGGCGGAGAACGGTTTTGAGAGAAGGATATCCTTCGACGAAAGCAGTGACAACGAGGACGAAGAAATGACGGAAGCGTGCGATGACATCGCCGGGAAAGGCGTGTACGGCACGGACGTCCGCGTGGTATTCGAAGACGATGACACAACGGACGGGGATGCCGCCGATATGATGGCGGACGGCGCACCGGATGTCACGGACGCCGTTCCGGCGATCGATGCCTGCGAAACGGAGATCGTAACGGAAACGATCCCGGAGACCGAAGAGTACGCTGACGGCGAGATCGAAGAGATCGTAACGGAAACGGCCCCGGAGACCGAAGAGTACGCGGACATCGCTGACGCCGGTGACACGGAGGAAACGTTCACGGACATCTTTACAGAACCGTCCGCTGAAGAGACGGCCGTAACGGCACCGACGGAAGAACGCGCGCAGGCAGCAGAGATAATAACGGAAGAGACCGCGGATCTGCCTCCGAAGGCTGAAACGATACCGCTGAACGATGACTTCGACGGAGGTTACGACTTCCTGCCGAGACGCGGCGTCTCGGAAAGGTTCGCGGGAATGGAGAGGAAAGCGTACGTACCGCAGGTCAAAAGAGAAACTTACGCACCGCAGACCGCCGCTCCGGGCACATCACAGAAAGCGGGCACCGAGGCAAAGAGTGAGAGCACTGCGCTCGCCGAAAGGATGAGGGCCAGAAATACCGTGCAAATTCCCAGGAAAAATTCGGAGATAGACGTGGAGGGGCCGACGGAGCACGCCGGCGTTTCGAGGACGGCGCTCCTCGAAAGGATAACGCGCGAGAGGACATCCGGCAGGCGCGTAGCGGACCTCATACAGGAGACGGAGCGCAGCGATGCGAAGAACGGAAATGCCGTCACGGCATCCGAGGTCGATGAATGTGACGCCGACGTCTCTGCTGCCGATATCGTACATCCTGCGCAGGAGACGGTCGCGGCGGAGGCAGCTGTTGCGGAAGAGGACGTTCAGCATACAGAGGGAGCATGCATCCAGGTATGTGATGCGGAACTCGCCGACGTTGTGACAGAAATGAACGAATGCACCGAAGCGGAGACGACGATCGAAGACACGGTCATCGAAGACACGGTCGCTCAGGAAACAGCAATTGAGGAAACGGTCATTCAGGAAACGATAATCGAAGAGGCGGTCGCCGAAGAACATGGCCCGGAGGCGATCGCGGTCGTGTCAGAGGAACAAGAGGCACCGCTTATGCCGGAAACGGCATGCGCCGCCGCTGACACCGCACCGGCGAAGATCGCCGGTACGGCAGCAGAGGAGATAACATCCGAAGCAATTCCGCTGACAGACGTTATCGCTGAGGCTGAGGCAGAGGATGTTGTTGCCGAGGCTGAGGAAAATATCATCGCGGCCGAAGAGACGGCAGAACTTGCCGCTGAGACCGATGGAGATATTGCCGTTGAGGTCTTTGATCCGGACAGCGCTCCGGAGGCAGCGGCCGCGGAATGCGATACAGACCATATCGTGATGGAAACAATGCCTTGCGCTGATGCAGCGTGTGAGGCCGAAAGGAAGGAGGAGTCTGTCGATGACGGCGCCGTTAACGCAATAAGCGAGGAGCGCCCGGACAGCGGCAGATATCTGACAGAGATAGAGAACGATGTTCCTTGTGACGAGGCCGGTCATGCATACGATAACGCGGAAGAGGACATGTCCGCGCTGCTTAACGGTGTCGTGACAGACGCAGGCGTCATTCCCGCGGAGGCCGTCACCGTATGCGCCGCCGAGGCCGCCGCGGAGGATGTGTGCGCGGTCGAGGATACGTACGTTGCAGAGAACGTACCCGCCGCCGAGGAACCGACGTCGGAGAAGATACCGGAAGCGCCGGAGACAACATCGGAGACGATACCGGAGACAGCGGCGGGGACCGCCCCGGGACCGGACGCATCCGATCGCGATGTTCAGGCGCAGGTCTCAGCAGACGATGAGATATGTTTCGACTTCTCGTTCCTGTCGGAAGGAACGCCGTCGCCGTCCGCGGACATAAGGTTCTTCTGGGGCCAGTGAAAGCAAATAACGGCCCGTCCTCTCCTAGGGCGGGCCTCTTTATTCTTTTCGGGATTACTCAAAGCTAAAATACCCATGTTAGTTACGTTCACCCATGACGGCCGAGCTTGAGATAGGGCAGTTGATGGTGATATTGTCCGTCCTCTTTGTGCTGGCGTTCTCAGCGTCCGCTGTATTCAAGCGCTTCGGCGTTCCGGGGCTGATAGGAGAGATCCTGATAGGTGTTTTCGTGGCCGCGGAGATAGGCGACTGGTCGCTGATGGAGTTCCTCGGCATATTGCGGCCGATACCCGGCGATCCGGACAGCGGCAACATCTATTGGGATGCGATCGAGATCCTTGCTGAATTGGGAGTAGTTTTCCTGCTGTTCAAAGTTGGCATGGAAACCAAGGTCAAAGATCTTACGGCCGTCGGCAGGACGGCGATGCTCGTCGCCGTCATCGGCGTGATAATACCGTTCATATTAGGATACGCGGTGATAATGATGTGGGACGGGAACATCTATCACGCGATGTTCATGGGCGCCGCGATGGTCGCCACGTCCGTCGGCATAACCGCGAGAGTGATATGCGACATAGACCTGATGAGCACATCCGAAGCAAGGATCATCATAGGGGCGGCGGTGATAGACGATGTTCTCGGTCTTATAATTCTGACGGTGGTGGCGGGAATGGCGAGGACCGGCGGGATAGACGTCGTCAACGTAACGGAAATTGTGGTGATCGCGTCGGTGTTCGTCCTTTTGCTGATATTGTTCTGCGCGAAAGGCGTTCCCCGTATCGCCGCCGCGGTCGGTAAGATGATGAACGCCGGAAAAAAGAAGGAAGAGAGCTGTCCGGGCAAGCCGACACCGTATCTCTTTCTGATCGCATTGATAACATGTCTCGTACTTTCGGCGCTGGCCGCAAAGATAGGGCTGGCGATGATCGTCGGCGCGTTCCTCGCGGGAATGATATTCGCCGATCATGCGGAAGAGCACAGGCTGATAGAAAAGGTGGACGCGATAACTCTGTTCCTTCTGCCGTTCTTCTTCGTGTACGTGGGGATGCACATCGACCTCGGTTCATTCAGCGCGGAGCTGCTGTTGCTTGCAGCCGTGATAATAGTGCTTGCGGTGATATCCAAATACATCGGATGCGGCGCGGGAACGATCCTTGGCGACAGGGAAAAGAAAAGCTCTCCGAACATCGTCGGCATAGGCATGATACCGCGCGGTGAGGTCGGCATAATAGTTGCGACGATAGGCGTTGCCATAATGGTGGACGGGTCGCCGGCGATGTCCGGCGACCTTTTCGCCGTTGTCATAATGATGTCGATAGTCACGACGCTCATAGCGCCGTTCCTTCTGTCACGTGCGTTCAAAAAGAAATATTGCGGAGACCGCTCATAACAACCGATGAAATAATGACGCACTCTAATATTTACGGGCATATACCGAAGATCACATCGGGTTGAAGACCTGTAACAAAAGAACAATGGCGGACACGGCTATCGCGATACCGACGACGACCTTCGGCGAGAGCTTGAGCGCCTTGTCGTTCTCTATGTCGAAGTATCTTACGAGACCCGCCTGCTGCTGTATCCCGCTTCCCTCTTTCTTTGCCATGA
>WRNI01000044.1 GCA_009776695.1 Methanomassiliicoccaceae archaeon | reverse complement strand
GGTCCTGGAGGTCGGCGCCGGCTCGGGAGCGCTGACGACGGCGCTGATCAGGGCGGTCGCCCCGCATGGTATTGTGCATACGATAGAGATACGCGAAGATCATGCGGCGCGCGCCCGAAAGAACATTGAGCGCAGCGGTCTGGGCAAATACTGGAGATGTCACACAGGCGACGCAAGGAATTCCGTCGTTGAAGTTATCGCCGACGCTCTGATAACCGACATCCCCGACCCGTGGGCCGCCTTTGATAATCTGGCAAAGAACCTTCGTCCCGGCGGAAGGATATGTTCTTATGTTCCAAACATGAACCAGGCGGAGTCGGCGGTCAATGCTTTACGCGAAAAAGGATTCTTCAATGTGCGTGCAGCGGAATTATTGGAACGGGGTCTCGAAGTGCATCCCGGAGGCGTGAGACCGTCGTTCGAGATGTTAGGGCACACAGGATATCTGGTTCTCGGAAGAAAGAGGGCTTAGATCGACCACGACGTCAACATCATCACCGTCGTTGATGCTCAGCGTTCTCCTCAAATGATATTTGCATACGAGTTCCAGCATATCCTCATAGTGCGACCTTTCAGGTACCACGATAGCGCAGTCGATGTTGTGTATCTTGGCTTTGTATGCTATGACATTACCGAACGTCCTGCCATCTTTCTCGAACCCGTCTATAACGTGGCCGGGCATGCTCCTTATAACTTCCAGCTTGCCGAGGTCCTCTTTCGCAACTTTTACATTAAGGGTGCCTTCGAACGGTTTGAAGTCAAGCTTGCCCTGGAACTGTTCCATGTACGGTCTCTGCGTGATGTAATAGCCGCCCTCGCCCATCCCGGTGACTATCCTTCCGCGGAGCGTCACGTGATCCGTAAGCTCGAATATGCGGCGGTATTCGTTGTATTCTTTTCTTAATTCGTCCACGCCGGCGTCCGTGATCTTTATGCGCTGTTTCCTTGCGCCGAGGTCTCGGACCAGATATTTTTCATCGAGCAGCTCCAATATCCTCTTGGACGCGGACTGCTGGCTCATCTCCAGCGATTCGCCCAGTTCGCGTGATGATATCGCGACGTAGTTGTTGATGCCGCCGAGCAGAGCGATCTTCCTGAGCGCAAAAGAGTACTTTTCGTCCATTAACACAGATTGGGGTTATCAGGATATTAACGTTACTGTTGTTTTCCGGTCGGGGATGCATACGGTCCGTCCGGCGGCGGCATCCGCATCACGGCGGACGGCGGGTGAATATATTAATAAACGGAAGCTATCATGGGCGTATGGGTGCAACCATGGATGACAGACCTGTGTACGTTGTTATCGCTTCGATACTGGCACTCGCAGGCGCCGTCGCGGCGCTGGCGGTCGCCGTCAACGGACTTGACATAGAGGCGGAGGGCCTTTTGACGAAGATGGCGTTCAGTCTGCTGACGATGGCGCTTTTCCTCGCGGTCGCCGGCTCGCTGAACATGAACGGACAGTGGTCATGGAGATTTCTGATATTCGCGGAGGTGCTCTGCGCTGCGGTCCCCGCCGCAGGGTATGCGTTCGGGGCGATCGATCTGATATTCAGCGCGGTAATTGTGATCATCGCGATATTCGTGATACTGATAACGACGGCCCCGGGAGTGAAGCGCTGGGTCGACGCTGACAGAGCGTGAACATTCACCGCATTACCGCGAAGCGGCGGACACCGCTCCGTTCCTTTCATTCCGCAGAGAGCTTACGCTGTATGCCTGAATGAAAAAAGGTAAGGAAAGTTTTATTCGCTTATCAGTAACCGCACACCCTCCGTTCCCAGCACCGCGAACAGCGCAAGGACGAAGAACGCCGACGCCGCATCATAACCGGCGGCCAGCGCGGAGAGGACGCAGACAATGATCATGGCAAGATAGAACGAAGCGGTGACCATCCGCTTCCTGATCCAGTCGGACGCTGTGACCAGCAGAAGCGACGCCGCGCCCAGCGTGACCGCGATCTGTTCTATGCACGCTGACATATCATTCCTGAGCAGCAGCATGATGCCTATCGCGGTGAGCACAATGCCCGCAAGCACCGCGAACGAACCGCCGACGGAACGCAGGGCACCGTTGTGCATGAGACCTGCGCCGATGCCGTATATCACGGTCAGCAGACCGCCCGTCACGCAGGCGAAGGAGAAGTACGCGTTCGACACATCATCCGGCGACAGCCCAAGCACATACGCCGGATCGCTGCCGAATGTCCACGAACCATCAGTTACCGATGCAAGCAGCCACAGCAGCAGGAACGCCGCCGCGCCAAGCAGCGCCGTGAACCCGAATGCCGTTTTATGTCTGTCGGCGATGCCCCGGTACCTTTCCGATGCGCCGTGATATATGAACTTCATGCCCTGCAGCATGAACAATGATATCATTATGATCACAAGGACGGTCTCGACCCCCGGCGCCACGGCGTCGGTCTCCGCGGTGCGGAGAAGAATGAACGCCGACGCCGCGATAATGATCATGCCTGCGGGCGTTAACGGCGCCAGTATCCTGAGGCCGTCGGTCCAGTCCCTTATCGAAATTAACGTCAAACAAATGAATCCTGACCCGAAGGCGGTCAGCGCAAGATAGTAGTGAGGATCGCCGGCGTCCTCGGTGACCACGCCTATCAGCGATATGCATATTCCCGACAGGACCGCGAACACGCCCGCGGCGATGTCCAGCTTTCTTTTTCTGGAGACAACGATCGCTGTGCCGCATAACGCGAACAGCACGCCTGCGATCAGGCAGCCTCCGTTGAAGTACTTATGCGCCCATTCGTATCCGGAGACGCCCAGGTCGCTCAGATAGTTCGTTCCGAATATCCATTCGGGATCGGACATCGCCGCCGCGAACCAGCATATCGCGAAAACGATAACCGCGATCACCGCCAGCGTTCCGATCAGGATATTCCGTTCTTTCACGGGTTCCATTTGAATCTCTCCATGCCCGCAGTGCGCGGGCGATGTTCCACGTTATGGCAGACCCGATATTAATTATTTCGACCTGTTCTTACTCTGTCCGCATCCTTACAAGCGATGAGTCAACGGAAATGACTTATTGTGATACACCGCTCACGTACAGGGAAGCGGACACATGAGGATGATATATTTCGTAGGCACCGCCGGAAGCGGAAAGAGCTCGCTCGTCGGATCGTACAAAGAATGGCTTGACCGCAGCGGCATTGACGCGATAGCAGTGAACATGGACCCCGGGGCCGACGTTCTGCCGTATAACGCGGAGATCGACATAAGGGAGTGGGTGGACCTGTACGAAGTGATGGAGGAGTATGCGCTCGGTCCGAACGGGGCGCAGGTCGTCTGCGCGGACCTGATGGCAATGAACATCGATAAGCTGACCGACGTCCTTGGAACGTTCAGAACGTCCTACGTGCTGATAGACACTCCCGGCCAGCTGGAGCTTTTTGCGTTCAGAAGGTCGTCGAACGTCATCGTCGATGCGCTGGGGAGAGAAAGGTCAATGACGGCGTTCCTTGCCGACCCGATGCTTTGCAGGACGTCCAACGGTTTCATATCGGCGATGATGCTCTCTTCCCTCGTTCAGTTCCGTCTGCGGACGCCGATGCTGAATGTCCTTTCCAAATCGGACATTCTGAACGATGCCGAGACGGATAAGATATTATCATGGTTCGCCGACCCTGATGCGCTGTACGGGGACATGCTTGATAACGACGACGATCCTCAGAACGTTATCGGAACGGAACTTTTCAAAGCGATGGAGAACATCGGCGCATTCGGGGACATCAGAGCGGTATCGTCAAAGGAGCAAACTGGAATGGAGGAGCTTTACGCGGCATCGCAGCAATGCTTCTTCGGCGGGGAGGACGCAGACGTTAACTGAACGTCAGGCGAACATAAGCGCCGGCGGTTTGCTCATCTTGTTCTTTTCCGTTTCCATCACTTTCACTTTAGCCTTTTCGAAATCGGACATCGTGACGCAGTCCCTTCCGTCGCGTATCGCAAGCATGCCGGCTTCGGTGCATATTGATTTTATCTCCGCTCCGGAGGCGCCGTCGGTCATCGTCGCCAGCATCTTGATGTCGATATGGCCGTCCACGTTCATGTAGGACGTGTGTATCCTGAATATCTCGGTGCGCCCTTCGATGTCCGGAAGACCGATATCGATTATCCTGTCAAATCTGCCCGGTCTGAGAAGAGCTTCGTCAAGCATGTCCGGCCTGTTCGTCGCGCCGATTATCTTTATGTTGCTCGTCGGCATGAAACCGTCAAGCTCGGAGAGCAGCTGCATAAGCGTCCGCTGAACCTCGCGGTCCCCGGACGTGGAGCCGTCAAGCCTCTTCGCGCCTATTGAGTCAAGCTCGTCAATGAATATGATGCTTGGCGCTTTTTCCTTAGCCAGGTCGAACAGCTCGCGCACAAGCCTCGCGCCTTCGCCGATGTACTTCTGAACGAGCTCAGAACCGACAAGTCTTATGAACGTCGCCTTCGTCGCGTTGGCGACGGCCTTCGCCATAAGCGTCTTTCCCGTTCCCGGCGGGCCCACAAGGAGAACACCTTTCGGCGGTTCTATTCCTACTTTTTTATAAAGTTCGGGGCGCAGCAGAGGGTCCTCGACCGCTTCGCGGAGCTCCATCATCTGCGGCCCGAGGCCGCCGACATCGTCGTACGAGATGCTCGGTTTGTCTATGATCTCCGCGCCGGTGACAACAGGATCGAGCGGAGCGGGCAGAACGTCCATGACGGCAAGCGTCTGTTTGTTCAGCGAAACCCTTGAACCGGGGATAAGTTCCTTCTTCGGGACGAAATCGGAAACGGACACTATGAAGTCGGGGCCGGTGGAACTTTTGACAACAACGCGGTTGTCGGAAAGGACGTCTCTCAGCGTGCCTATGATGAGCGGAGGGCTCTTCAGGCGCTCCATCTCCGTCCTCAGTTTTTTAAGATCCCTCTGCACTTTGTACAGTTCGCCCTCCGCGGAGAGCTTACCGCTTTCCGTCTTGCGCATCTCCTCAGTGAGCCTGGCATTCTTTTCCTCGAGCGAGCGTATCTTGTCCTTCAGCTCTGATGCTAATTCTTTATCGTGAGCATTATCCATGTCCGGGTCCCTTGTTGCCTATTGATGCACGTATCTTATTAACTTTACGTTCCAACGTGTATGTTTACAGTATGCAAACACGCGGGCGTCAACGATTATGTTTAATTATCACAAAATGTATGGGTAAAACGATGCTTTGCGAAATGTGCGGGAAAGAGGCGGGTACAGCGAGACCGGTGTTCATAGAAGGTACAAAACTGCATGTATGCCAGAACTGCGCGAAGTTCGGCGAGGAATATAAGGCGCAAGGCGGCGGAAGGTCCGACGCGCCCGCGCCGAGCGCGACCGTCATTGAAGAAAGATTACAGAGACGGGAGAAGCGGATGCAGACAAGGGACGTGTACGCAGCGTCATCGTCCGTTGAAATAATAGATGATTACGGAAAGGTGATAAAGGACGCCCGTACAGCGGCAGGGATGGACATCGAACAGTTCGCCGCCTCGATCTTCGAGAAGAAAGGAATAATCGCCAAGATAGAGGCGAACGATCTCATACCTGACGAAAAACTGATGAAGAAGATAGAGAAGGCGCTGAACATCAAACTGACGGAGACCGTTCAGTCGAATGTCGTGACGGGCAGGAGCACCGGCGCGAAGATGACGCTTGAGAACTTCATCAAAAAGAAATGATCATCTTTTTGCTATAAGTTCGTAAACCGCGGCGATATGTTCCGATATATCTATCCCGGCGTCCCTGAGCACCATGAGCGCCGCGACCTCGATGTCGGTGTTGATGCGCTTCTGCAAAGAGTTCACGGAAACGATGAAATTCTTCTTACTGATGCCGGATGATCCCGCGATGCCGACAAGCTTGCCGAAAATATCATCCGCAGGCCTCTTCGGTATGCTGCTTTTCAGGATGTCCGCAGACGGTCTGAACCCAAGAGGTACGTCGGTACCGCTGACGTCGAACGCCGGCCTCAGATATTCGCCGTCCTTTTTCACATGGCCGCCGTCAATAAGCGCGGCCAGCAGACCGTCCGCGCCGGTCGGCGGGACCCATCTCAGGTCCATCGACACACCCATGATAAATTCAGTTTCGGTGACAACGTTCTTACCTTTGTGCCTGAAGAATGCGGCCGCCGTCATTCTGAGCCCGTCCATGGGAGGCAATCCCGGCGACGGTATAAAACTGCGTCGTTCCTCATCCGCAACGAATGATGCCGTACGCCGTGCAATAAGAAAAGAACCTACAAAATCTTTATAAGGGGGAGCCTAATATCAGACAACTCCCGTATGGTGAAGATATGAAGTACACTAGGTTCGAGAAGGCCAGGATCATCGGTGCGAGGGCACTTCAGATATCGTTCGGAGCGCCCGTTCTTATTGATTATCCGGCAGATATGCTTGATCCGATAGACATTGCCATGCTTGAATTCGACAGTGATATGATACCCATCACCGTCGGCAGGGACTGATGAGGTTTTTTACATGAGTGAAGCGGAGAACACAGAGCTGTTGGTGCCCGAGGACATCTATCTGACGTCGGGCGTGCACATAGGCACGCAGCAGAAAAGCGCCGACATGAAGGATTTTATCTATAAGGTGAGACAGGACGGATTATACGTTCTCGATGTGAAGAGGACGGACGAGAGGATAAGGGCGGTAGCGAAGTTCCTCGCAAGGTTCGATCCCAGAAGGGTGCTCGTGGTGTCCGCGAGACAGTACGGCCAGAGGCCGGCCAGGGTCTTCTCGAAGACCATCGGCGCTCCGGCGTTCGCCGGGCGTTTCGTTCCCGGTACGTTAACGAATCCGTCGATGAAAGGTTTCATGGAGCCGGAGGTCATAATGGTGACGGACCCGTCCGCCGACAAGCAGGCGCTCAACGAGGCGCTGAACCTCGGTATTCCGATAGTCGCGATGTGCGACGCAAACAACGAAACAAGGAACGTCGATCTTGTGATACCGACGAACAACAAGGGAAGGCGTGCACTGGCGTGCATATATTGGGTCCTGACCCGTGAAGTTCTTACGGCAAGAGGCGATCTTAAGGATCCCGCGGACTATACGATGGAGATAGAGGATTTCGAAGCGCGTCTCTGACACAAACCTTTTTTATCCTTAACTTATGCTTTTATCATGCGCTATCCGGCAGTGGCCGGGCGTTTCTATCCCAACGACGGGAACGCCCTGATGAACGAGATAGATAAATGTTTCACCCACGAGCTCGGCCCGGGGATGCCGGGCGGATGCACCAACGAGAGGAACATCACAGCGGCGATAGCGCCGCATGCCGGTTACGCGGCGTCGGGAATGAACGCGGCGCACGTTTACAAAGCGATAGCGGAGGACGGCCTTCCGGAAGCATACGTCGTGATAGGACCGGACCATCACGGAATTCAGTACGACGCGGCGATATGCGGCATCCCGTACGTAACGCCGCTGGGTGTTTGCAGGGTGCACGATGACATCGTCAGAAAATTAAGTAATATGATACCCGACGACCCGCATTCACACAGATATGAACATTCCGTTGAAGTTCAGATACCATTTATTCAGTACATAGACAAAAATGCGCGCATAGTGCCGATAATAATGAGCGACCAGTCGCAGGAGTGCGCGGAATATATATCAGAGGCGATAAAGGAAGTGTGCAGCGATCACGATATCATCGTGATAGCATCAAGCGACCTTTCCCATTACGTTCCGAAGGGAAGGGCATGTTCCGAAGGAAAGGACGTTATGGAAAAGGTATGCGGAATGGATGTTCCCGGGCTGTACAAAGTGATAAAAGAGCGCAGGATAACCGCGTGCGGTTACGGGCCGATGGCGGTCGCCATGATGTCCCTGTGCACAAGGGCAGAACTGCTCAAGTACTCGGATTCTGACGATTCGCTCGGAATGAACAACGAAGTGGTCGGATACGCGTCCGTCGCGTTCCGCGAACGATAAAAGTATTAATTAACAGGGAGCGATACGACAGCATGGACGACATTAACTTCTGTCCGGCATGCGGCAAAGAGCTGCCTTCCGGCACAGCGTACTGCCCGGCGTGCGGTTCGCGCCTGGACGATCCGGAAGCGGACAGAAAAGAAACGGTCGCGGCCAAGAAGGAGAACGATGACCGCATAAAGATCGCGGTGATAATGTTAGCGATCACCGCGGTCGTTTCGATAATTTCCGGGATATATTTCTATCTCAGCGCCGCCGGTTTCATGGAGATGATAGTGAACATGTTACCGGAGGACACACTCTCGCCCAGCGCTATCGACTCAATGGAAAATATGCTGAGGGTGACCGGACTGATATCTGTAGCCGCCGGAGCGGTCAGCGCCGCCGCGGCATTCATGGCGTACAAGCGCAGGATGTGGACCGTAACGATAATACTCTGCGCGGTGTCGATGATCGCCGGCAACCTGATACTCGGGATAATAGCGCTGTGGATGCTGCTCAAAGTGAGATCATCGTTCACGGACTGAGAAAAAGGCGTTCCCGATGCATCGGTAAGTGAAAATATTAATCCGCGAACCGTTATACGACAGCATGGACGACATTAACTTCTGTCCGAGGTGCGGCAAAGAGCTCCCGCCGGGAACATCGTACTGTCCGGCGTGCGGTTCGCACATCGGCGATGCGCCCGACACTGAATATGCCGCCGTTGCGGTCAAGGAGGACAGCGGCCGGATCATGATCGCCGCCACACTGATACTTCTGAACGCGGCCCTGCTTATCGGCGGGGGCCTGTACCTGTACTCCAACGCCGGGGGCATATCGCAATATGCGTTCGACTTCTACGAAGGAACATCGACGTGGGACATATTGGCCGAGAATTACACCGTCGCGTCACTGGCGGGGTTCATCGAGCAGCTGGCGCTCGTGGCGATCATCGGCGGTATCGTAGGAGTTGCGGCGGCAGTGCTGGCGTATAAGCGCAGGCTGTGGATCGTGACGCTGATATTGTCCATGATATCGCTGGCGATCGGCATCGTGACGATAATCGGCATCATACTGGCAATAATAGCATTATGGATGCTGTTCAAGTCAAGACATTCATTCACGGATTAAGAAAAAAAGAGGCGGCTTGCGCCGCCGTTCAGATGCGTTTCAGCCTTCCGAGGACCGGCTCATATACGAGACCTTTGTCCATGAGCGAGTTCGTTATCTCCTCAAGCTCGGTGCCTGTCATGCCGTCCGACTCAGCTTTCTTTATCAGCTCGTCCATCGGCGCTCCGCGTCCGTCGCGGTCAAGCTCGTCAAGCATACCGAGGACGATGTCCTCCTTGTCCGCGTCGGCGGCATCATTCTTCGGTTCGATATCGATCTCATCCGGAAGATCAGAAACATCCTCGGGAAGACCGAGATCTATTTCTTTATCGGGAAGCAGCATTCTCAGCGAATTTTGTATCAGCCGCAGATACCTTGATGAATCCGGAGTTCCATAAAACTCCGCCGCCTCGATGACACCTTCCGCCTCCTCTTTCGTCATTCCTTTCTCCGCGAGCTCGTCCGCGGTCGCCTCCGGCATTGATAACGCCGTCCTCATGTTGTTCAATCGCTTCCACGTGCATTGCGCCGCCTCCAGAACAAGACGGTGCCTCACCGGCGCGGTTATGCGCACTATGCGCTCAGGCCTCAGCGAAACGTACGTTCTCGTCTCGTCCGGCCTGTATGTCCTTATCTTGCCGATGACGGCGACGAACGACGGCGTCTCAAGCGACGCCATTGAGGCGGCCGCCTCGGGCTGATATCTTCCGACGTTAACGAAATAGCTTCCCGAAACGTCCTCCACGCGCGCCCTCCATAACGGTTCTTCGTCGCTGCCGATGTTCTGCTTCTCAAGAAGGACGCCGGCAACGAGAACTCTGTTGATCCTCGTTCCCAGCGGAGTTATGAGATAGGTGGGCGATTTTTCCTCCTCTCCTTTTTTCTCAAGGGTCGATAAGTTAAGTTCCCCGGCGAACACCCTGCATGCCGTCTCTCTGAGGATCACAGCGATCCCTCCACTTTCTTCATCAGCTCTTCCGCTTCGCCGATCACGTCAACAGCGGCTTCCTCTATGCTGCGGACGATCATCATCGGCCCGAACTCGTCGCTCAGTACGTTACCTGAGGCGGCAACATTCATTACGAGAACTTTAT
>WRNI01000043.1 GCA_009776695.1 Methanomassiliicoccaceae archaeon | reverse complement strand
GGCATGTTCTATAGACGCCGACATGAGGAACAACGGCGGGAGCGGCAACGCGTTCGAGACGATAGCCGCGTTCGGCCCGCACTCGGCGGAACCGCATCACCGCCCTTCGGATTATAAGATAAAGAGAGGCGACGCCGCATTGTTCGACTTCGGTTCAAAGTACGGTATGTACTGTTCGGATATGACAAGAACGGTGTTCTTCGGCGATCCCGGCAGCGTGATGAAAAGAGCTTACGATATCGTTTCAAAGGCGAAGATCGCCGGGATGGCCGAGATGTATGACGGCGCATCGGCGAAGAATGCCGATATCGCCGCTAGGAACGTCATCGATGAAAGTGAATTCAAAGGAATGTTCATCCATTCGTTCGGCCACGGCATAGGGATGAACGTTCACGAACATCCGTCGGTGTCGGAGACGTCCGGCGCAATTCTGAAAGAAGGGATGATCGTCTCCGCCGAGCCGGGGATATACATACCGGGCGCAGGAGGCATACGGATCGAGGACACCATGCTTATAACAAAGAACGGCGCCGAAGCGCTTACCGAATTTGACAGAGAGTACACGGTGATATGATGCACGACATCCTTTCCAAAGCTGTAAGAACGATGATGAAGCTCGGCGCCGAGTTCTGCGACGCGAGGTCGCAGACAATAAATAACGCTGCGATCCAGTCCGTCAACGGCGACATACGGCATCTTGCGGACAGGGCGATAAGCGGTATATGCCTGCGCGCATGGATGAACGGAAGGTGGGGTTACTGCACATCCACGTCACTGACTGATGATAAAGTGAGCGACGCGGCGGCGGACGCCGTCGCGAACGCCTCCGGCACTCCCGGAGAACGTATCGAACTTATCGTGAAAGAAATAAAAAAGAAAGAACGGCAGAACGTGAGGATACATCCTCATGATGTTGATATGCGCGAAAAAGTGAGCGCCGTCCTTGATGCCGACTCGTCGCAGTCGCTTGCGAATATTCTGAACAGAGTGGGCAGTTACAGCGAAGAGGTCAATACGAACGTCCTCATCAATTCCGCCGGCTCCGAGATAGAGTGGGAGGAGATCAGAACAAGATTCAGGGCGATGAGCGTCGCATCCGACGGTAAGCGCATGGAAAGATATTACGACGGCCCCGACGGGACGTGCGGGTTCGAGCTTGTTAAAGGTCTCGATATCGAATCATTGGGAAGAAGCGTCGCCGAAGAAGCGGTATCGACGTTAAAAGCAAAGCGCGCCCCGAGCGGCCCGATGACAGTGATAACAGATCCGATGGTATCGGGCCTGCTTGCCCATGAAGTTATGGGACACGCATCGGAAGCTGACGAAGTGGTCAAAAAAAGATCGTTCCTCACGGATGCCGTCGGTAAGCGCGTGGCATCCGACATCATATCGATGTACGACGACGGCACCGTTGACGGTGCCCACGGGACGATACTGTACGATGATGAGGGAACTCCGGCGTCACGCACCGTCATTATTGATAAAGGCATCTACAAAGGATATATGCATACCCTCGAGACAGCGTCAAAAATGAACATAAGACCGACAGGGAACGGAAGGGCGGAGAACTTCGGAAAAAGAGTATGGACAAGAATGACCAACACATTCTTCGGCCCGGGCGACAGGACGCTTGATGATATCATCGCGGACACGAAGTACGGGATATTATGCGATAAGATGGTCAACGGTATGGAAGATCCCGTGGGCGGAGGGTTCGAAGCTAAAGTGTTACGGGGATCTCTGATAAAGAACGGACGTATCACGAATATGGTACGCTCGTTCACGCTAACCGGCCGGGCGCTTGAGATATTAAGGACAGCGGACGCAGCGACGAAAGAAGTGATATTCGACGGAGGGATGTGCGGCAAGGGCATCGAGGACTGGGTGAACGTATCCTCGGGAGGGCCATACTGCAGATCGCAAATAATCGTAGGCGGCGGATAATATGAATTTACGCGACACAGCAATGGATGCGCTCAGACACGCCAAAAAGGCGGACCATGCGGAATCGTATGTTATCGAGAGCGTCACACACGCCGCGTACATAGACGGCGGCAGGATAAGCAACATTGAAACGAAGATCGATTCCGGGATCTCCGTCCGCGTCTCCGTAAAAAATAAATTAGGAAGGGCGTCGGTGACGCTTGACGATAACGCAGCGGAAAGGTGCGTTGCGGCGGCGATGCGCGTCGCATCGTTCTCTCCGAAGAACAGCGGATTCAAAGGGTATCCTATGCCTTCCGTGTCATCGGTGAAAGTGAATATCTTCGACAAAAAGATAGAGAACGTAACCGCCGCCGATCTTAAGGACATAATGGGATCGGTGATATCATCGTGCAGATCAGAGATACCGAGAGGGTTGCTCAGGCTGTCGGTCATACGTTCCGTCACGGCGAATACCAATGATCTTGTGACGGAACATGAGAGCACAATGATGTACGGCCACTTCACATCAATGTTCCGCGGTGACAGGAACGGCGAGGGAACGGCGGCAGTGCACGGTGTTTCTCTGAACTTTGATGCAGAGCGCATAGGCTCCGAGCTCAATTCGAAAGCAAAAGCGTCCGCGTCCGCTACACCGTTCAGGGGAAAGGAAAAGATGACAATGATACTGCCGCCGTGCGAGCTCGGGTATATGATCGCGTCGTCGGCCGGTTCGGCGCTGAACGGCGAGAACGTATTCTACAAACGAAGTCTGTGGCATGACAGAGAAGAGAAAAAGGTTGCGTCGAAGGCTCTTACGATAACGGACGACCCGACGATCCCGGGGGCGCTCTGCTCGGCGTTCGACGACGAGGGAACGCCGGCAAAAAAGAAAATACTCGTTGACAACGGGATATTAAGATCATTCATACGCGATAGCTTCATAGGCGAGAGCACCGGCAACGGCATGCGGAGGAACTCCACGGACGCGCAGAACGTTTACGATTCGGCCGTTTCCATAAAGCCGATGAACATGATAGTAACGCCCGGACGGTACTCCGGGGATGACATCATAGCGCAGACTGACAACGGAATACTTGTTGAGAAGTTCGCATGGCCCGAATGCGACCCGCTTACCGGAAGATTCGCTCTGGAGGTCAGATGCGGCCGTCTGGTAAAGAACGGCAAAATTATAGAAAACGTTAACAATGCGCTCCTGACAGGGAACATGATCTCTCTGCTGAAAAGGATAGAGCACATAGGCAGCGACCCCGTCAATATCGGATCCGTGACGATACCGACGATGAGCTTCTCGGGAACGGAACTTATCGGGAATGAATGAACGCCGAACACGAAAAAAGTGTATACGTATACATCAACACTTTCATTGTTTTCATATAAAGTGTAGGTGTATACATCAACACTTTTTGTTCAGTGCGATGCGCAGCTGCGCCTTCGGGCATCCTTGTTCCGCAAGCCTCAGAACATGCGTTCAAGCGTGATGCGCGTCCGGTCGCCGGACGCGTCCATGGCGGAACAGTCGCCGTTCACAGATCCTATCTTCTTCATCGGGAATGCGGCGACCGGCCTCTCGTCTGTGCTCAGGGGCGTCGGCCCGAAGAATATGCACAGTGCGTCCGCTTCCTTCCAATAAGCGATATCACCTTTTTCGAATGTCACGGAATCGCCTTTCACGCCTGTTGATAAAGGAATGACGAAATACATCTGTGAACCTAACATATTAATGTCCGCGGAGAACGGTAACGATAACCAGATCTCATTCGATGCGTCGGAGTTATCAAGAACGGCGTCCCATGTTCCGCTTCTGGTCCTTATCCTGATGCCGTTCATTTTTACGATTCACTTCTTTCTTTCGAAGAGCGCTCTGATCTCTTTGCCTATCTTTTCCAATTCAAGCGATGATTCGTCGGACTCCATTTTCTTCAGGTTCTTGAGACCGTTCTTCCACTCCGCCCGCCAATCATCTTTGAATTTACCGGATTCGATGTCAGCGAGTATCGATCTCATTCCTTCCTTGGACTCCTTCGTTATCACACGGTCGCGTCTTGTGAACCCGCCGTACTCCGCCGTGTTGGAGACGACGTCCCACATCTTCGAGAAACCGCCCGCCTGTATCAGGTCGACAATAAGTTTCACTTCATGCAGAACTTCAAAATAAGCGATCTCAGGAGGGTAGCCGCCTTCTCTGAGCGTTTCGTAGCCCGCTTTTATCATAGCTGTGACGCCGCCGCAGAGCACCGCCTGCTCACCGAATAGATCTGATTTCGTCTCAAAGTCGAACGACGTTTCGAAGACGCCCGCCCTTGTTGCGCCGATACCTTTAGCAAGCGCAAGCGCTATCCTCTTTGCGTTGCCTGTCGCATCTTTATGGATCGCTATCAGTGCGGGAACGCCGAATCCTTCGAGGAATGCGACCCGTTCCATATCGCCGGGCGACTTCGGCGCCATCATTATCACGTCGATGCCCTCCGGCGGTGCTATTAACTTGTACGTGATGGAAAAACCGTGCGCAAATTCCAGCGCCGAGCCCTTCTTCATGTTCGGTCTTACCATCTCTTCGTATATATCAGGCTGAACTTCATCGGGGAGTAACATCATAACGACGTCCGCATCTTTCACGGCGTCCGGGATCTCCGCAACTTTGAGACCGTCCTCTTTGACCTTGTTCCATGACGCTCCGCTCTTGCGCGCGCCCACCGTAACGTCAAGGCCGGAATCATGGAGGCACAGCGCCTGCGCCCTTCCCTGCGCCCCGTAACCGAGAACTGCTATTTTCTTGCCTTTCAGAACATTCAGATCTGCATCCGAATCGTGATAGATGTCCATTGTATCATTCCGTGTACGCACGCATGTGCTCATAGAACTAAAAGCTATCCGTCAGCCTGTGTTAAAGAATAAATCGGGACGGGGTTGCCCCCGTCCTTAAATGTTGTTTCAGATCTTCGGACGTAACACGAAGACGTACACGACGGCAACGATCGCTATCGCCGCTATCGCGACGACCGCAATGATGAGCATTGTGTTATCGTTGTCATCATCGCCGCCCGGTGCCGGTGTCGGTCCCGGCTCGGGTTCGGTCACGGCGCCGATCGTTATGATTATCCGCCTGTACTTACCGTCACCGTCCTCCACTGTGACATACGCTTTTGTCATGCCCTGCGCATCGTTCGGTCTTGTTCCCGTTATGATGCCCGTGTCCGGGTCTATCTCAAGCCACTCGGGACCGTAAATGTGGTAGGTGTACGATCCGTCACCGCCGGAAACACCGCTGGAGACGTCCACTTCGATGTCTGTTTCCGTCTCGCCCGCCGGTACGTCGAACTCTTCGTCATAGTCGAAGTAGAGCGGAACTCCGCCGTACTGGTCGTCAAATATGAAATCGAAACCGTCCCACGTTCCGCCGAACCCGATCACTTTGCTGTCGTCAGTCATATAATTAGAGCTTACGTCGAGATGCCAAAGCGAGCTCAAACCCGTAACAACCAATCCTTCGAATTCATTGTTGCTGCAGTCCAGATACACCAGATCGGTACATCCGGAAACATCCAGAGCGGTCAGATTATTATAGTAACAATACAGCCTTTCCAGTTTGGTGTTGCTGGAAAGATTCAGATCAGCGAGCATGTTATAGCTGCAATACAGCTCTACCAGTTCGGTGTTGTTGGAAAGGTTCAGCTCGGTGAGTCTGTTATAATCACAGTCAAGATACACCAGTTTGGTGTTCCCGGAAAGATCCAGAGCGGTCAGGAAGTTAGTCCGGCAGCACAGCCATTCCAGTTCGGTGTTCCCGGAAAGATCCAGCACGGTCAGGAAGTTATTCCGGCAGTCAAGATACTTCAGTGCCGTATTGCTGGAAATGTCCAGTTCCGTCAGCTGGTTGCCGTCGCAGTCCAGATATATCAGATCGATACATCCGGAAACATCCAGAGCGGTCAGATTATTGTAGTAACAATACAGCCTTTCCAGCTTGTCCAGACCGGAAACGTTCAGCGTGCCGGTCAGACCCTCATCGACCACGTAAAGCCCGATGATGCGCTTGTTATCGAGATCGACAGACCATTCTGCATGCCATGAGTGCGGAATGTAACCGCCGTCCGACGGGCCCTCTTCCCAGCCGAGGCCGTTGTTCGCTATTATGCTGTTCACAACAGCGATGTCCCCGGAGTTATACAGAGCGGGCTTCTTTTGAGGCGAGAAGATGAACTCCTCACCGACAACATCCCAGCCTCCGGCCAGAATGAAGTTGGGGAGAGCGTCCGCGCCGATCACATCGCTCTCGTCTGCAATGCGGTTGTAGTCCACACAGAGACACACCAGCGCGTTCAGGCCGGTCACGTTCAGAGTGGTCAGCTCATTATCGGAACAGTACAGCGTTTCCAGCACATAACATTCTGACACATTCAGCGCGGTCAGGTAGTTGTAGGAGCATTCCAGATACTTCAGTGCTGTGAAATCAGAAACATTCAGCGATGTCAGGTTGTTGTAGGAGCAGTCCAGAGATTCCAGCGCCGCACATTCGGAAACATCCAGAGCGGTCAGCTCATTGTAGGAGCAGTCCAGAGATTCCAGCGCCGCACATTCGGAAACATCCAGCGATGTCAGTTTGTTGCCGTCGCAGTTCAGATATTCCAGCGCCGCACATTCGGAAACATCCAGCGATGTCAGGTTGTTGTTGTAGCATTCCAGATACTTCAGCGCTGTGCATCCTGAAACATCCAGCGATGTCAGATTGTCGTAGGAGCAGTATATTTCCTCCAGCGCTGTGCATCCTGAAACATCCAGCGATGTCAGGTTGTTGAAGGAACAGCACAGCGTTTCCAGCTTGTCCATTCCCGACAGGTCCATGCTGCCGGTCAGGGCATTGTCTTCAAAGTCCAGATACTCCAGTGCTGTGCATCCCGAAACATTCAGCGATGTCAGTTCATTGTAGTAACAGTACAGATACTTCAGCGCTGTGCGTCCCGAAACATTCAGCGATGTCAGGCTGTTGTATGAACAGTCCAGATCCTCCAGCGCTGTGCATCCTGAAACATCCAGCGATGTCAGGTTGTTATAGTAACAGTACAGCGTCTCCAACGCGGCGCATCCTGAAACATCCAGCGATGTCAGCTCGTTTTCGTAGCATTCCAGATACTTCAGCGCTGTGCATCCCGAAACGTCCAGCGATGTCAGGCTGTTGTAGCGGCAGTACAGATTCTCCAGCGCTGTGCATCCCGAAGCATTCAGCGATATCAGGTAGTTGTCGTCGCAGTCCAGACACTCCAGCGCTGTGCATCCTGAAACATCCAGCGATGTCAGCTCGTTGCCGTAGCATTCCAGATACTCCAGCTTTTCCAGAGCGGTCAGGTCCAGGCTGCCGGAGAGGCCGTAGTAGGCAAAGTACAGTTCTGTTATCCGCGATACCGGGTACTCGTAGTCCCAGTACACGTCCGGCCAGTTGTAACTCAGCCAGCCCCCATCGACGCCGGCGAGAGCTTCCGGCAATGCAAGGTCGTTGTAGTATATCATTCCGTTGATGACCGCGATATCTCCGGCATAGAAGGATAATTCATCCCAAACGACTTCATATCCGCCGTATTCATCAGATACATATAGCCCATAGCTGTCCGAGGACCACTCACATTCAAGACTCGTGTAGATGCCGTCGTCGACTATGACTTTCAGCTCACCGTTGTCCTTTCCCGTCCAGCTGGCGTCCACCTCGGCGATCCATCCGGATGCCGAGGGCCCCACAACAAGATCGCCGGTGCATGTTCCGTCCAGATATGCCGCGGCTCCGTAGTCGCCGATATAGATCGCATAGCAGTCGCCTGTACCGGCTCCGCTATCGTAAGCAGTAACCGTTCCGCCTTTGACGGCGGCTGTTCCTTCCCAGATGCAGATCGCATAGCACTCGCCGGCCCCGCCGTCTATGTCGGCGGTCACCGTACCGCCGGTCACGATCACGTTGGTTCCCATGCTGGCGAAGATCGCTGCGCTATTGTTCCCGGAGGCCGATACCGTACCGCCGGACACTTCGAAGTTGCCGTAATTGCCATAGATGGCGGTGCAGTCCTCACCGTCTGCCGTCACTTCGCCGCCTGTGACCGTCACACTGCCGTAGTTGTAGATGGCAACAGTACTATCTCCGGAGACCGACACCGTTCCGTCGGACACAATTACGTTGCACCAGTAGCCATCGAGCGTTTTGCCCCCGCTATGAGGGATGCCCGCGACAAGACTGCCGCCGGCGGCGACCTCGAAGGTCCCGCCGTCCTCAAATGCTATCATGTAGTTGTCCGAGTGGTCACCGGTATCGATCGTCCCTTCGTACGTCGCTTTCCAGATAACGGTCACGCCCTCCGGTATTGAAAGGTCTATGCCTGCCGAGACATTCGTCTTGGTGCCGGTGACCGTCACCATGCCTCCGCCTTCGCCGTCAACATAGTCGATGGCGTCCTGAATGGCGTCCTGAACATCGGTCTCGGTCATCGAGCCCGTTATGGTCACGGACTCCTCGGCCCCTAAGACCGAAGGACCGTTATCGTTGCCGTCCGCATTCGATAAGAATGCGAACGCTGTGACCGCGAGCATCGCCGCGATCATCACGGAGAGTAATGCTCTCCCCCATCCTTTTTTGTTCTCTTTCATTTAGAATCCCGTCCGTTAATGAAAAAACACGCATGCTTTGCCGTGTTCTTGCGCCGCCTATATGGCACGCGTACTTATTAACGTGATTGTGTCCGAACTATGATGTTCCGAATTATGCCGTCCGAGCGGCATATTTTGATGCGGCGGACGTCAGAACGGACATTTTCCCTTTATTATCGGTAACGACGGGTTCGGAGGCAGCATGGGAAGCGCCGCCTCGTCCCGGTCCACGTGCACATCCACCAAACATATTTTATCCGAGGCGAAAGCTTCTTTGAACGCCTTCCCTATTTCTGAAGGACGATCGACACGTATCCCTTTCGCTCCGAACGATTCCGCAAGCTTCACGAAATCGGGATTCGAGCGGTAGAGCATCGTTCCCGAGTAACGTTCATTCCAGAACAGCTTCTGCCACTGTTTCACCATTCCGAGCCAGCCGTTGTTCATTAAACATATCACAACGTTGATGTTCTCGGCGACCGCCGTCGCCAGTTCCTGGATAACCATGAGAAGACCGCCGTCGCCGGTTATTGCCATTACTTTCTTGTCAGGCCTTGCAACTTTTGCACCAATGGCCGACGGAAGCCCGAAGCCCATTGTTCCAAAGCCTCCGGAAGATATCAGCTGTCTCGGACGCTGAATCTTAAGAAGATGCATCGCCCACATCTGGTTCTGGCCGACGTCCGTTGTTATTATCGTGTCGTCGTCCAATATCTTGTTGATCTCGGCCATCAGGCGCCTCGGAGATATCGGTTCGCTTGCGTCGTCTATGAAATCGCATGAGCAGCGTTTCTTTATCTCTCTGATGCGTTCCGCCCACGGCACGTCGGCTTTGTACTGCTTGAGCTGAGATATTATCAGTGACATCGCCTTCTTCGCGTCCGCGAGTATGTTAACGGCTGTCTGCGAATGTTTGTCGAATTCCACGCGGTCAATGTCTATCTGTATCACCTTGCACTTCTGTGACATCTGATTGTGCATGCTGTGGCTCCTGTCTGAGAACCTCGTTCCTATCGCAATTACAAGATCGGCCTCTTTCAGAGCGTTCAGTGTGCACATCCTGCCGTGCATTCCCATTGACCCTAACGATAACGGATGATCGGCGGGTATCGAACCTAGGCCCATTAACGGCATTATCACCGGCGCGTGTATCATCTCCGCCAATTGTAACAATTCGTTCGATGAGTTAGACGATATGATGCCTCCGCCGGCTATTATCAGCGGGCGCTGCGCCTTCCCTATCAACGATATCGCGTACGGCAATTTTGACAGGTCTTCGTTGACGGTAACGGGATCGAATTTTCTGCTCAGTAACGATTCGTCTATCTCCGAATTTATGGCATCCACCGGAAGGTCAATGTGCACAGGCCCCTGCCTCCCGCTCAGCGCTATGTCCCATCCCCTCGTTATCGCTTCCGGAAGCATCTGGAGATCGAGGACACGGTAATTGTACTTCGTCACCGGCATCATTAAGCTGAACGCGTCCACCTCCTGGAACGCGCCCATTCCGAGAACGCGCGTTGACACCTGTCCCGTAAGGACGATCATCGGTATCGAGTCGGCGAATGCTGTTGCGACGCCCGTCACTAAATTCGTTGCCCCCGGCCC
>WRNI01000042.1 GCA_009776695.1 Methanomassiliicoccaceae archaeon | reverse complement strand
CGGCGAGGACGTGCCGACGGCGGTCACATTGGGTATATTTTCTTTCCGAATGCTGTGTTCACAACAATTGCGGCGCTCAGATATATCGCAAGCAGCGCGGCCACGAGCAATGCGTATGCCGGGAGCGCGGCAAAATTCTCATCAAATATCCTGAGGTCCCTGATCGCTATGAGCGGCAGCGCAACATCTATCGCCAGCACGATGAATGAAAGCACGTTCACCTTCTTGAAGAACGCCGGGGTCCAAAGTATCAGGACCATAGCTAAAGCGAGCCACGCCCAGCCGTCTATGCGGCTGTCCACCGTGAACACTGAGCTGACAAGCATCTCCATGCCTGACGCAAGCATAAAGAACGCGCTGAAGAACAAGAACGTGTTCCCGCCGGCATGATTGCCGCCCTTCAGGTCCAGGAGCCCGACGAAGACCTGTATCACGAACCCGCCTATCAGCCAGCAGCCGATCAGCGGTTTGGCCGTCGCGTCGACATAACCGTTCAGCAATGCAAAGAAACAGAAGCATGCGACCGCCAGCGCCACTAACCCCGCCGCGGTCGGATTGGACCATTCCTTTGTCTGCACCTTGATCTCTTGAATCTCTTCCATGATATTACCGTTCCGTGCCGCCGTAAGGACGGCGCACCCGTAGCCGATATCCTGGATTATGTATTATATCCTTTGTATATTCACTCAGACCGCGGTCCGGCGTCCCGTGTATGCCGGGATACCGCAAAGGCCGTTCAGCGGCCGCGGCCCTCATAAAATATCAACGTTCGGGAAGCAGGAAAAAGGTTAAAATAGGATTGCGGTCTAATCTGCACCGAGGTACTAAAATGGTATCAGTAAAAGCAGATGACTGTGTAGGATGCGGCGCGTGCGCCGATGTTTGCCCGCAGAACGCGATAAAGGTGGATGACATCGCCGTCATTGACCAGAACGCATGCGTTGAGTGCGGTGCGTGCATCGACGAGTGCCCCTCGGACGCCCTCGTTGAGTAAGCGTTCCCGCAAACCTCTTTTTAAAACCATTTAAGCCCAGTACGGTTTTTTGACGAATTTGTATGCGCTGTTCGCCGCCGTCGCGGCCTCGCCGCATGCCGTGGTTATCTGCTTGTACTTGCCCTCGTAATCGACCGCGTCCCCGCACGCGAATATGCCGTTCCTCGATGTCCGCATTGCATTGTCCACTTTCACAAGACCGCTCTCCGTAAGCTCGAGGTCCCATCGTTTCAGGTCTTCTAGGTCAGACGATATGCCTATAAGGATGACAACAATGTCCGCCTCCGTGTCGAACGTTTCGTCACCTTTTTTCAGCGTTACTGATCTTACGGAATCATCACCGTTCACGGATACCAGCTCGGAGCTCATGACCGTCCTTATGCTGCTGTCCTTTAACGCTATTGTATTGCTCTCATCGCATCTGAGCTCGTCCCTTCGGTGCACTATCGTCGTCGACGTCACGGAATCGGCTATCAGCGCCATCTCGACGGCGCTGTTGCCTCCGCCGAACACTATGACGTTCTTCCCTATGAGCTCCTCTTTGGGGGGAAGTATGTAGTACAGTCCCTTATTCTCAAATTTGTCCTCACCTTTGCACCCTATCTTCTTAGGTCTGAACATTCCCATTCCGGTGGCAACGATCACCGAATGCGTGTGATACTCATCCTTATCGGTAATGACGACAAGTTTCTCATCGCTGTCCATGATGTCGATGACTTTTTCTTTATCCTTTATCTCGCAGCCCAGCGACTCCACCTGAGCGTAAAGCCTGTCGGAAAGTTTGCGCGCCTGTATCCTTTCGAATCCCGGATAGTTCTGTATCGCCTTGTCGGGATAGAGCGACACAAGCTGTCCGCCGACCTCCGCCGCATCTATGATGAGGGTGCTCATCATACGCGACCTTGCGTAGATACCTGCTGTAAGGCCTCCCGGGCCGGCACCTATGATGATAAGGTCGTAGCTCATTCTGTCGCCGTATGTATTTTCCATATAAAACTTTGTTCTTGCGAATATTATCGTACAAAATATGTTTTTCAACGAAAGCAGATAGCAAACTACGAAAAGCGAGAACATTGTAACGTATTTCGTATAATTATGTTCTCAATGGCGTACGAGGCACANGCAATCATAATATAAACGCATAGCCTGATACCTTTGCTGTGATATGATGGACATTCAAAAGGAAGAGAATTACACGGAAAGCCTTCTGAACCTCATACTCGACGAGATCGACGACATAATCATAATACACGATTCCGAGCACACGGTCGTCTGGATGAACCGTGCCGGGACGGAGAAGTTCGGCGTATCTCTTGAAAGCGTGATAGGAAGGGGATGCTTCACGCTTTTCGGGAAGACCATGTGCTGCGACGACTGTCCGGTGACCGCAGCCGTAAGGGACGACAGATGCAAAAGCTTCCGCACGATGCCGTCGACCGGCGAACGTTATAAGTGCACCACGATGCCGCTTTCCCAGGGCGGGGAGATAAAGCTCGTGGTCCAGCATCTCAGAAAGGCGTGATTAATAATATATACGGACACGATGTTGACGGTGCAGGTGCATATATGATAGACGTGACGGAGTTCATACCTTTGTTCGTGGCCGGCGCAGTGTTCTTTGCCGTCCTCTTCGCGATCAACATACGGAAACCGAGATCGGAATGAGTCTGATGTGTTGAAACGGGTGCGTTAGTTACACCCGTGATAGCGTGCTGATATATACTAACACGTCGGTTCATGTCCGGTGGTTTAAATGGTATCACTTCCGGAGAATGTAATGGCAGCGTTCAAGGACCAGAAGTCAGTGAAAGTACTGACGTCGGTCAGCGCGGACGGACAGCCCCACTCCATAGTCTGCGGGAGCATACAGGCGGTCGCGCCCGATATGCTGATCGTGGGAGAGGTGCTTATGAGATCGACGGCGGCCAACCTGGCGAAGAACGACAAGGCGGCGATATTGCTTATCGCCGGTCTCACATCGTTCAGCGTCAACGTGAAGGCGAAGCAGCGTGTCACCGAGGGACCGATATTCGATGAGATGAACAAGGCACTCGCGGCGATGCATCTTAAGGCCAACGCGGTCTGGCTGTTCGAGCCGACAGCGGTGTTCGACCAGAGCGCAAACCCGAACGCAGGCAAGAAGCTTGCGTAAAACCTCTTTCTTTTCCTTTCTTCGTTCCCGGCAGCGAACGTACCGGCAAGATTGATATTCTTTGTATCACATCCGGCGGTCATGTGGTACAGCAGGCGGAACATGACGGTATTGCTTTTTACAGGCGTCATACTCGCGTCGGTGGGTCTTTGGCTTTATATAGAGGACATTACGGCCGCGGGCGTATTGCTGATAATAGTTGGTGTATCGATAGTGATGTTCGCCTTCGCCGTTCTCAAATTATATATGTCGGTCCGGTTCGGCAGGATCTGAACGCTTCCTTCCGACGAAAGTGACCCAGTTCTTTTTCTCGTCGGTGCTGACGGTGACGTCCATCGAGCACTTTTCTATGATCTCGGCCATATCTTTGTTCTCTAAAAGTTTCAGACCGAAGCTGCGGACGAACTCTTCGTTCCTTTCTTTGAAGTCCGGGTGCGGGTACGTCTCCGAGACAATGAGGAGAATGCCGTCATTACGGACCGTCGATGCCGCTTTACGTATGTCGTTGCTTATATCAGGCCAGAAGAAGTACGTCTCGACGGCGGTGACAAGATCGAACGTCCCCGCATCGAACGGAAGTTCGGAGACCGATCCTAAAGAGATATGACAGCGCCCTTTGTTCACTATCTCTCTGTTATATTCCGCGGCCGCTGCCACGGACGTCTCAGATATATCGATCCCCTCTATATGCGCATCAGGATAACGGTGCGCGAGCAGCGATATGAACATACCGCCCCCGCACCCGATGTCCAGTATCTTCCTGCACCCGGTCCTCGGTACCTTCGAGAGCGCCCATTCGCTCAGTCCCCGGTGGTGCTCATTCATTTCGTTCAGCAAAAGGCGTCCTTCCTCGCCCGCCGGTCTTCTGAACTGATCGAGATCCTTAGGCATGTACATGCTGACGGTCATAACATAAGGATATATTATTATGATGAGAAACAGATCGAAAATATGTAAGTGGTTTCAGGTGTGATATCTCGCCCGGTATGAGCTCAGTATCTGCGCCTGTTGTTGTCTCTCGGAGGTGCGTGCTTTCTGAAGCACTCCCTGCAATAGACCGGTTTTCCCTGCGTCGGTTTGAATGGAACCTCGCATTCGTTCCCACAGTCTGAGCACGTGGCTTTGTGCATCTCTCTCGGCGGCTGGTCTCTGTCCCTGTAATTCCTATCTCCGTAGGCCATTTTTATTCCTCTTTTTGAAGTATTCCAAATATAATCTTCCTCGCCTTTTGGACGGACCAGGTCGTAATATCCGAATGCCTCTGTCAGTCGGATAGTCTCTTAAGGTTTATAAAACCTATACTCCGAGAACCGTTTTTTCCGTGAATATTTCATGTCCGCGGCGTTCGGACGCAGGTATGCGCCCTTTCCGCCGGCGTCCGGAACGGGATCAGATATCGCGGCCCGCAAGCGCCTTCTTGAGCTGAGAGACCTCTTCGTCGGTCAGTGTGACGCCTTTCCCCATCTTTTCGTTGTCCGGGGACCATTCCCTTATGTCGTATTTTGCCTCTCTCCCGTTCCAGCTTATCAGATTGAGCTCTTTTGTCCATCCTTTCGATGATTCCGAAAGGACAGCGATCCTCTCCACTATCTCGTATTTGAACTCTGCCATGGGTTCCAACCTCTCTATATTAATATTACTTCTTATATTTAAATCAAAGTAAATTCTTAACAGCAATAGCGGAAGGAACTTTCATCATCGTATCAATATAAAAGGCATTTTTATGCCCCGGCCTTTCAAAAGGTTTAAAATACTCATCCTTTATATTATGAAATGAACGGACCGCTGCAATATGAAGGCAGCAGGGTCCCCGCGCCGCATTAGGGGCAAAAACAAATGGATGATACCGTTATTCTGATACTCGCAGTCATTCTGGCGACACTTGTAGGCCTTTCGGCGTTCTTCGGGGCGTCCGAGACCGCTTACACGACAATGAACCGCATAAGGCTGAAGAACTATGCGAAAGAAGGCAACAGAAAGGCGGAGAAGGCCCTTAAGATATCCGAGAATTATGATAAACTGATAACAACACTGCTGATCGGCAACAATTTCGTCAATTTCACGGCGGTGACGATATCGGGGGTGCTTTTCGCCCTTTTCATCATGGACGAGAGGATCGCCGCCGCCGTGTCAACGGTGGCGATAACGCTTATTATACTCGCCTTTGGCGAGATAATACCGAAATGCATAGCCAAGATGAAAGCAGAAAAGGTCGCGATGTCCTTTGCAGGAACATTATCGGCACTTATCAAAGCGTTCACCCCGCTGAGCATCCCGTTCGTGAAACTTAAGAAGGTTCTCACCAGATCGATGCCGGATGAGGAGGCGCCGTCAGTGACGGAAGAGGAATTAATGGTGATAATCGATGAGATCGAGGAAGAGGGGACAATAGAGAAGCACGAGAGCGATCTTATCAAATCGGCCATTGAATTCGATGATATAACGGCCGGAGAGATGTGCACCCCCCGCGTCGACATAACGGCAATTGACGTCACGTCCGATAAGAACAAGATAAAAAAGATGTTCAGGGAGACCGGATTCTCAAGGATACCCGTTTACAGAGGGAATATAGATCAGATAGTCGGCGTCATATACAGCAAGGACTTCTATAACCACTATTCCGAGTCCTCCGATACGAAGATGGACGATATAATAAGACCGATAAAGTTCGTCCCGGCGACGATGAAGATATCCATGCTGCTGAAGGACCTGCAGAAGTCGAAGATGCACATGGCCGCCGTCATAGACCCGTACGGCGGCACCGTCGGCATCGTGACGCTTGAGGATATCGTCGAAGAACTCGTAGGAGAGATATGGGACGAGAGCGACGATATCGAACAAGAGATAACAGAGAACTCGGACGGCAGCTTCAAAGTGCTTGGCGGCGCGAAGATAGACGATCTCATGGAACGCTCGGGAATAACATTCGATCTTGACGGCTACGAGGACCGTACCGTCGGAGGTTTCGTATTCCATAAGATGGGCAGGATACCGAGGAACAACGATATCGTAGAACTGGAGAATGCGCGCATAAAAGTGATATCGGTCAGCAAAAGGCGCGTAAAGGAAGTGAAGGTCACACCGGTGTGGGCGTACGAGGAGGATTCAGAACGGCCCGCGGAGGATGTCCTCTAGGAATCTTTGCATATTGCCGAGAGCAATATCTTTCTTCGCAGGGTGCGCCGCGACCTTGCATGTTATCGATACGACGTCGCCGTGGTGCGCAATTTCATATGCTCCCGAAACGGCAGCCTGTTTGTCAACGCGTAAATAGAAGGTGCAGTCGTCGTCCATCCTGTCCTCAAGACCGCTCAGCACTTCGTCAATAACATCCTTTCCCAGTCTTTTGAAAAGTTCCCTGCATTCCGCGCTGCCCTTCAGGTCGGCGGTAAGGATGATCATATCATTGCCGTGATGCCCTTCGCTTATCTCCTCTGAAATGTCATCCGTTCCCGATATGCTGACGATGACGTCACGAAGCCTTTCCTCATCTTCGGTGGCGTAGCAGAACAGCCTGACCTTCACCCAGTGGAATACCGCGGCCATGCACCTACGTAACAATGGCGGATTGATTATTGTTTCGCATCGCCGGCGCCGGAAAATCAGTTCCCGGCGATACGAACAAAAGCTTTTTATTATCAATCCTTATTGGCAGTCCAACCTGCGGATCCGTAGCTTAGATTGGCTGGAGCGCCCGGCTGATAACCGGGAGGTCAAGAGTTCAAATCTCTTCGGATCCACTTGTTACCTACCGTTACGTTCGTTTTTTTTGTTATCCTGAAGTATGCTGCGCATATCTTCCGGACATCGCACAGGAACAAAGCTCTTTCCGTGAAATAAGTTAATATAGTAAGTTACTAATGCTGTTAGCAAATTAAGGACGGATGCAATGAATTATGACGATCTCGCGGACGAGTTCCTGCGCAGTCTGCAGCTTATACGTAAGGCGGGGAAGCAGAATGTCATCCAGGAAGGCGTCCGGGGAGAGGCGTTCGTCCTTCATTACATAAGGGAGATGCACAGCGGCATAATCCCCGGCGAGATAAGCGAGGCCATGGGCGCCAGTTCCGCGCGCGTCGCAGCCGTTCTCAACAGCCTTGAGAGCAAAGGACTGATAACACGTGAAATAGACAGTGATGACCGCCGCAGAATAATAGTAAGGCTTACGGAGAAAGGAACGGAACATGCGGAGGAGCACCGCAGGGACCGTATCGGAATGATGAAGAGCATCCTGATGATGCTCGGCGACGAGGACGCGGCCGAATACGTACGGATAACGAGAAAGCTTGCCGCGTCGCTGTCGGAGATCAAACGGCAGCAGTGACCGGGGGGAAACAAATGTTCAAGATCATCAGTTATCTCAGACCGAAAGAATGGGCCATGATCGGCGTGATCCTCGTTCTTATCGTTATCCAGGTGTGGCTTGACCTTAAGTTACCGGAGTACATGGGCGAGATAACGATGCTCATCACGTCCCCGATACCCGCGGACGTGTCCGACGTCTGGTCCATCGGGTTGAAGATGCTGATGTGCGCGTTCGGAAGTCTCGCGGCGGCGATCGCCGTCGGCTTCCTGGCGTCAAGGATAGCATCATCGTACGCAAGAACTCTCAGAAGCCTGCAGTTCAGCAAAGTGGACTCATTTTCAATGGCCGAGATAAACAAATTTTCAACAGCTTCGTTAATAACACGGTCAACGAACGATGTGACGCAGATACAGATGGTCGTGACCATGGGATTACAAATAATCATCAAGGCGCCGATACTTGCGGTATGGGCGCTAATGAAGATATCCAACAAAGGATTTGAATGGACGATCGTCACCGGCGTCGCCGTTCTCATACTGCTGCTGCTGTTCGCGTTCCTTTTCATACTTGTGATACCGAAGTTCAGGAAGATGCAGTCGCTTACGGACAACATCAACAGAGTGGCCAGAGAAAATCTGACTGGTCTTCCGGTCGTACGCGCATATAACGCCGAGGAACATCAGAAAAGGAAGTTCGAAGCGGCCAATGATGAACTGACCGGCACGCACATGTTCACTTCCCGCGCGATGGCGGTCATGATGCCGGCGATAGGCCTGATCATGAACGGGCTGCTGCTGTCGGTGTACTGGATAGGGGCGATACTCATAGACGGCGCCGCCGGTCTCGCCGATAAAAGGGAATTATTCGCCGATATGATAGTGTTCTCGTCTTACTCAATGCAGATACTGATGGCGTTCATGATGATCACGATACTTTTCATAATGCTGCCCAGAGCGCAGGTCTCCGCCAGAAGGATAAACGAGGTGCTCGACACAGAGCCGTCGGTGACGGACGGCAGCATGACCGGCGACACGCCGAAAAAAGGCGAAGTGGAGTTCAGGAACGTCGGGTTCAGATATCCGGGAGCGGCAGATCATGTGCTGAAAGACATAAGCTTCATTGCGAACCGCGGCGAGACGGTCGCGTTCATCGGCTCCACCGGGAGCGGGAAGAGCACCATCATCAATCTCGTTCCGAGGTTCTACGATGTCACGGAAGGTTCAGTGCTGGTAGACGGCATCGACGTACGCGAATATTCGCTGGACGCGCTGCATAATAAAATAGGATACGTTCCTCAGAAGGCTGTTCTCTTTTCAGGGACGGTAACCTCGAACGTGGCATTCGGCGATAACGGAATGGAGAGTGCAACAGAGGATGATGTGAAGAACGCTGTAAGAATAGCCCAGGGTGCGGACTTCGTTGAAAAGATGGAGAATACGTACGACGCAGCGATATCACGAGGCGGTTCGAATATATCCGGCGGCCAGAAACAAAGGCTCTCGATAGCGAGGGCCGTCTGCAGGAGACCGGAGATATACATCTTCGATGACAGCTTTTCCGCGTTGGATTACAGGACGGACAGGGACCTGAGGACAGCTCTGAAAAAGGAGACGGAAGGCGTTACGAGTCTGATAGTCGCGCAGCGCATAGGCACGATCATGGATGCCGATATGATCGTGGTGCTCGACAACGGCATGATCGTGGGCACGGGGACGCACAGAGAATTACTCGAAAAGTGCGAAGTGTACAAGGAGATAGCAATGTCGCAGCTTAGCGAGGAGGAGCTGGCATCATGACCGATGAGCCGAGAGAGCGGCCGCGGCCCGCGGGACCGATGGGCAGAGGCATGGTCGGCGGCGAGAAGGCGAAGGACCTCGGCGGCGCCCTGTCCAAGCTGATGAGATACGGACGGTCGTATCTTTACGCGGTCGTCATCGTCATGATAGCGGCGGTCATAGGCGCAACATTGCAGATAGTCGGCCCCGATAAGCTGAAGGACCTTACCAATGAGATCACGAAAGGGATCGCGACCGCAATAGACATGAATGCGATAACTTCCATTGCGATACTGCTGTTATGCCTTTACGCGGGCGCCGCGATATTCACGTTCGTGCAGAACTGGATAATGGCAACGGTCACGCAAAAGATATGCAGGAGCATGAGATCGGACATATCAAGGAAGATCAACCGCCTCCCGTTCAGATATTTCAACAAGACAAGCTACGGCGACGTCCTCAGCCGTGTGACGAATGATGTTGATACAATAGGAATGACCCTGAACCAGAGCATATCCACGCTGCTCACGGCGGCGGCGATGTTCGTCGGTTCGCTGATAATGATGTTCATTACGAACACCACAATGGCACTGACCGCCATAGGCGCAAGCCTTGCCGGTTTCGTTATGATGATACTCATAATGAGAAGCTCGCAGAAGTTCTTCGTCGCGCAGCAGCGCGACCTCGGCGCGATCAACGGTCACGTCGAGGAAACATATACGGGGCACAGCATCGTAAAGGCGTACAACGGAAGCAAAGAGTTCAAGCAGACGTTCGAGGATATAAACACAAAATTATACAACAGCGGCTGGAAGTCGCAGTTCCTGTCCGGACTTATGATGCCGTTCATGATGTTCATCGGCAACTTCGGTTACGTGGCGGTGTGCATCGTCGGCGCTGTTCTCACGGTAAACGGAACAATATCGTTCGGTGTGATCGTCGCGTTCATGTTATACGTGCGGTTATTCACGCAACCCCTGTCACAATTCGCGCAGGCGGCGAACAATCTTCAGAGAACGGCCGCCGCGAGCGAGCGTGTGTTCGAATTTTTGGACGAGGAGGAGATGGAGGACGAGTCCGGAAAGGCGAGGATGCTCACCGACGTCAAAGGAAGCGTTGAGTTCAGGAACGTAAGGTTCGGGTACACCGATGATAAAACAGTAATAAACAACTTCTCCGCGAACGTGGGCGCGGGTCAGAAGATCGCGATCGTCGGCCCGACCGGCGCAGGAAAGACGACCATCGTCAACTTACTGATGCGCTTCTACGAACTGAACGGCGGGACGATAGCGATAGACGGCGTCCCGATAAACGAAGTTCC
>WRNI01000041.1 GCA_009776695.1 Methanomassiliicoccaceae archaeon | reverse complement strand
CGTGGGCGACCGTCATACGGCTGGGGATGGCATGCGGATTTATCACGAGGTCCGGCGTTATACCATCGGCTGTGAACGGCATGTCCGCCTGATCCACCAACCGGCCGACAACGCCCTTCTGCCCGTGCCTTGAGCAGAACTTATCGCCCAGCTCGGGTATCCTCTGATCCCTTACTTTTACTCTGACCAGTCTTGAACCGTTCTCCGACTCCGTGACCATTACGGAATCGACATATCCAAGCTCTCCCGGTCTTACTGTAACGGACGTCTCCCTTCTCTTCTGCGGTGTTAAGAAGTCCGTTTCCTCCTCAAGGAAACGCGGCGGCGATGTCTTTCCTATAAGAACGTCGCTTCCCGATACCTCCGACTCCGGAGATATCAGGCCGTCCTCTCCTAAGGATGCGTACGCAAGGTCCGCGCGTGCGCCTCTCACATCGGGTGACGGTATCTCGAAGTGATCCTCCTGTCCTCCCGGATATCTTCGTTCCTCTGCGCGGTACGTCCTCATGAACGACGACCTGCCGAGACCGCGCTGTATAGAGCTTTTGTTCATAACGAGCGCATCTTCCATGTTGTATCCGTGATACGAAAGAACCGCGACCACAAAATTTTGGCCTGCCGGTCTGTGATTGTAGCCGACGAACTCCATCGTCTGGGTCTGTGCCATCGGTCTCTGCGGATAATGAAGAAGATGACCTCTCGTGTCCGGTCTTATGCGGTAGTTCGATGCCGGTATCCCAAGAGCCTGCTTTGCCATTCCCGCGCCCATCGTCACACGCGGCGATGAATTATGCTCAGGGTAAGGAACTAAACCGGAGCATACGCCGAGTATCACCATCGGGTCAATCTCCATGTGCGTGTGCTTCGCGTCGAGTTTCGACGGTACCGTGAAGTCCCCGCCGCAGAACCCGCATCTCAGAATGACGTCGCCTTCCTTCCCGCAGTTCATCCAGTCCGCGTCCGTCGGAGATAATGCGCGACCGCAGTGCTCGCATCTTTCCGGTACGTCGTACGCGTCCACCGCGATGAACGAGTCCTCTTCCTCCTCGGCATCGAGCCACTCGAGTATGCCTTCGCGGAACAGCCCGTTCCATTCCACCTTTTTATCGCGTATCCCTTCGAGGTGCTTGCGCGTCAGCATCGTCCTTCCGTCCTTGAGGACAAGCAGCGGCCTTCTGAGACGGCCTTCGTCGCAGTTCATGATCACCTCGTTCATCTCTTCGTCAAATCGTATATTCACTTCGCCGGACATCATGCCGCAGCGCCTGCGGTCGCGTATCTCGGCGACAAGTTTCGAAGCTTCGTTATGCGTTCCGACAAGGTCGCCGTTCACGTATATGCGGCTTCCCGCCTGTTTCACCGGCCCGAGGCCGAGGTCCTTCAATATCCATTTGAGGTCCGCCTCCTGGAATCCTTCCGACACATCGATTATGAGCGCCGCGTTCTTAACGAGACCGCAGTTCTGCCCTTCGGGCGTCTCCGACGGACATAATCGGCCCCACTGCGTCGGGTGAAGGTCACGTGCCTCGAAGTGAGGCTGGCTTCGTGTCAGCGATGATGTCACTCTCCTTAAGTGGGACATCGCCGACATGTTGCTCGTTCTGTCAAGAAGCTGTGAAACGCCTGCACGGCCGCCCACCCAGTTACCTGTCGCAAGCGAATGCAGTAATTTATGAGTAAGCAGGTCGGGACGTATCGATGACGATATCTTCAATTCATCCTTCTTACGGCCCCAGTTCCTCTCCAGCTGGTATTTCAGATCCTTCATTAAACTGTTGAAGCTCGTTCTGAAAAGGTCCTCCATCAGGTCGCCGGATAATTTTAATCTCTTATTCGCGTAGTGATCCTTGTCGTCCTCTTTTCTCTTGTCTATGGATAACTCAAGAACCGCGTGCGCAATGCGCCCGAGGAAGATCGCTTTCTTCATGCGGTCTGCTTCCGTGTCCCCAAGATGCGGAAGAAGCGAGCGATCAAGTATCGATTCCACCTTCTTTGTTCGATATTCTTTTGCCTGACCGGCGGCGAAGTTCCTTTCCAGGAATAATATTGCATCTTCCTGCGTGTGGTAGCCGTTAGGCGCGTAATTCTTCTTGTCAAGGCTGTTCTCTATGTTCGCGTAGACGATGTTGGCCATCTCCTCTCTTGACACTATCGTTTCATAGATCTCCTGGTCGCTCTCCATGCCGAGCGCCTTCATCAGCGCCACCAGCGGTATTGCCGTGGACGCTACGGGAACGGTCACCATGAGCATCCCGTCCTTCTTCTTCTCAACGAGTGTCAATGCACGGTACCCTTCTTTCTGGGAGAACACCTTCGCGGATTCCAGACGCGTACCGTATTTTTCGTTGTATTCGATCATCACTCTGTTCGGGGCAAGGTCCTCGAGCGTTATCAGCGTCCTCTCCGTGCCGCCGACGATGAAATATCCTCCCGGATCTCTCGGGTCTTCTTTCTGCTCCAGAAGCACTTTTGTGTACTCCTCGTCGGATATCTCGCGCTCGGAACGTAATTCTATCACTTTGCGGTTAAGATTGCATCCTTTTGATTTGACCATCATCGGAAGGTCGCCTACGTGCACCTTCTCCGAATCCTTCTCAACGCCGTCCTCGATGACAGTGAACTCAAGATGGATCGGCGCCAGATAGTTCAGATTCCTTAACCTCGCTTCCATCGGCGAAAGTTCGTGGCGGTAGCCGTTCGCCTCCATTATCTTCGGCTCGTCGACGTGTATCGTAGGCCTTGAATGAGGATCCACATCACCGTTCTCATCCCTTTTGCGGCCGATGCGTATCTCAATGTTGCGTCCGTTGGTCCTTTCGGGATCAAGACGTATTATCCCGCGCTCCGCATCATCCGTGGGAACGCGGAGATTATCAACGATCCTCTGCATCCTGCTGTTCGGATTGTCCGGCGTCGCAAGGAAATCATTGAACGACGAAACGTGGTGATTAACGATGCTGCGCTCATCGAAATATAATTTAACGAGATCTCTCAAGAATATTCAACCCCTTGTAACGAGCCTGTATGCGACGAATTCCTCCGCCGTCTCACTTTTTCTGATAATCTTTACAATACGGCCCTCCTCGACCGGGCCGTATATGTTCTCCAGCACCTTTATCCCGGCGTCGCTCCTTCTGATCTTGGGAAGCTGGTCGCATGTGACTTTCAATTTAGAAAGTATCGTCTGCGCCTCTTCCTCGCTCAGGAGATGATGTTCCGGTACCAAGTTGTGCTTAAGGACGTTGAACGCGATGTTGTCTGCTGCCAAGTGTTTTCACCTTACCAATTTGCCCCGCTGCCGGTCAGCGAGAAACCCGTTCGCAAGAAAAATGCCTGAAATTTCTATTCTTCCGCTCATACTTGATCTGCCCTTTTGATCGCTCATGAGACCATCAGCGGGTCTGAAGGGATTCGAACCCTTGGCCACCTGATTAAAAGTCAGATGCTCTACCTAGCTGAGCTACAGACCCATGGATAGCTTAAGCTTGTAATCAAGGAGCATTGCGTCATCCTATATAATGATTGTTACGCTCGTGCGCACGTACCGCACGCGCATCCCATAATCGGCGCAAGACGTGAAAGGAATGTATGATATAAAGCGAACGCCATCCTCTGTAAGATGGACGATACCGTTGAACTGAGAGTTAAGAAAGTGGCCGACCCCGCGGAGGCAGGTCTCGGAAGAGCGCGCATAGATACCGTGACACGCGCCGCGCTCGGAGTGGAAGCAGGCGACACGATAGAGATAACCGGTGCAAAAACGACAGTGGCAAAAGTATTCAGGGGCGTCCCGAACGACGAGGGCCTCGGAATAATACGGATAGACGGTATCACGAGGACGAACGCCGGCGCCGGGATGGACGATGCCGTGAAGGTAAAGAGATGCGATCCGAAGCCCGCCGAGAAGGTCGTCCTGTCGCCGAAGATACCCAGCGGCAAACGTATCAAATTCGGCGAGGGCGCCGCGGACATCTTCCGCAGGGGGCTTATGAACCGTCCGGTCATCAAGGGAAGCGATATACTTGTTCCGAACGTCGCATTAATGGGCAACCGTTCAACGTTCCTCGTTGCGAGCACTGTGCCCCAAGGTCCCGTCGTCATAGGTCAGGGCACCGACATTGTTCTCAAAGCTGAGCCGGACGCCAAGCGCGAAAGCTACGAGGAGCAGATAACGTACGACGATGTGGGCGGCCTTGACGACGAGCTCCGAAAAATAAGGGAGACGATCGAGCTTCCGCTCAAGCATCCCGAACTTTTCATAAGGCTCGGCATATCGGCGCCGAAGGGCGTGCTGCTGTACGGCCCTCCCGGCACCGGAAAGACGCTGATCGCAAAGGCCGTCGCCAACGAGTCGGGGGCGACGTTCTTCGCCATACAGGGACCGGAGATCATCGGCAGATATTACGGACAAAGTGAGGAACGTTTGCGCGACATTTTCAAAGAGGCGGAGACGAACGCCCCGAGCATCATCTTCCTCGACGAGATCGATTCAATAGCGCCGAACCGCGACAACGTCACCGGGGAGGTGGAAAGACGGATCGTCGCGCAATTGCTTACATTGATGGACGGCCTGAGCGAAAGGGGCGACGTCATTGTGATAGGTGCAACTAATCGTGAGGATTCGATAGACCCGGCGTTAAGAAGACCGGGACGGTTCGATCGGGAGATCGAGATAGGCATGCCGGGAAGGAACGGCCGTAAAGATATACTGGACGTGCACATGAGAGGCATGCCCCTGGGCGAGGACGTTGATATTGAACGCCTGGCGGGAATGACGCAGGGCTTCGTCGGCGCCGATCTCGCCGCCCTGGCGCGCGAGGCAGCCATGAAATGTCTGCGCAGGAAGATGCCCGAACTCGATCTCGATAAACCGATATCCGCCGACATCCTGGAAAAGATGCGCGTGACGGCGGACGACTTCTTTTCCGCGCTGTCCGAGATAGAGCCGAGCGGGATGCGCGAAGTTATCGCGGAGATACCGAGAGTGACGTGGGCCGACGTCGGCGGGCTTGATGATGTCAAGCGTGAAATAAAAGAGGCGTTCATTCCTTCGGAGGATCCGAAGGCGTTTGAAAGACTTGGTATAAGACCTGCGAAGGGTGTCCTCTTCTACGGCCCTCCCGGTACTGGAAAAACGCTGATAGCAAAGGCCGTCGCCAATGAATCCGGCGCCAATTTCATATCCGTGAACGGTCCTGAAATAGCAAGCAAATGGATGGGCGAAAGTGAAAAGGCAATAAGACAGATATTCAAGCGCGCAAAGCAGATGGCGCCGTGCATAATCTTCTTTGACGAGATGGATTCCGTCGCGCCGAGGCGCGGAACGTCCGGCTCGTCAAATTGGGAAAAGGTTGTCAATCAGTTGCTTACATCCATGGACGGCGTCGAGAGTTTGAAGAACGTGATGATAATGGGCGCCACGAACCGGCCTGATATGATAGACCCTGCATTGCTGAGGCCCGGAAGATTTGACAAGCTCATACTTATCGGAAAGCCTGACATCGATGCAAGGAAGAAGATACTCGAGGTACACACGAAGAACATGCCTCTGAAGGACGTTGATCTTGATATCATAGCGGAGGGCACGGACGGTTACGTGGGCGCGGATCTCGAGGCATTGTGCCGCGAAGCCGGGATGACAGCATACCGTGAGGACCCCGGCACCGAATACGTCGAAACGAAACACTTCAAAGCTGCGCTTGCTATCGTCAGACCATCGGTGGACGCCGACCTTATCAAGAGCTACGAGAACATCGGATCGGAGATAAAGAAGAGAAGGACGTCATGGGACGACGTCCCGTTCTACCGGTGATACGATGACCGACAGCAGAGTGTTCATATCGGAAATAGCGGGAAAGATGGCCGTCAGCAAGGACGGCCAGTTACTCGGTCCCATTGAGGATATCGTCATCGATACGTCATCGGGTCTCGTTAAATATCTGGTGCTCGGACCGTCCACGAAGATATCCGACATGGTTGACGATATGGGCCGGGCAGTTATCACGGTAAAGAAGATGCAGCTCGATCAGGATTACATCATCGTGACGCAATGACCTTCGTCATGTACGGCCCGCGCAGCGTGAAACCGAGCGCTTCGTAATATTCCCTGACGCCGACGCCGCTTGTTATTCTGAGATTCGTTTTGCCTTCGGCGGCCGCCTTCTCCTCTGCCTTCGCCATCAGCTCCTTTCCGAACCCGCGGTGCTGCCATTCATCCGCCCGTTCGCCGATGCCCGTCATGCGTCCGAACACTTTCAGTTCGCGTACCGATGCCGTATCGCCGCTGTCCAGTCTCAGACGAACGTAGCCGATCAGCATATCGTCATATTCCATCGAAATGAAATGCTCAGTTCCGCCTGATGCCTCATATTCCGTATCTTTCATGACGATGAGCGACGGATCGCCCATCGCTACGTCATTCTGACCGACCTCGCGGCACCTGATGCATCGGCACTCGCGGCCCTGCGTCAGAAGCCTTTCCTGCGCCAGCTCGCGGATGTTACTTTTCAGTATTCCCGCGGCGATCTCATGCGCCGGGATATCTCTCTGTATCCTCTGTATCCTCACGTACTCGGGAACGATCGCTTTCATTTCAGCTATAAGTTCTGTGCCCTCCTCGTTACCGTACGGAATGTATGCGCCGGATGCCCACATATCATAAAGTTCCGTTCCCGGGATCACCAGTGTTGGGTATATCTTCAGCATGTCAGGCCTGAAGGCGGGATCATCGAACATGCGCCTGAACGATCCTATATCCTTTTCAAAGGACGAGCCGGGAAGACCGGGCATCACGTGGTAGCATACCTTGAGTCCATGCCTTTTGCAGCCGGCCGTCGCTTCTATTATCTCACGTACGCCGTGGCCTCGGTTCACGTTCTTCAATATTTCGTCGTCGAGTATCTGAACGCCCAGCTCAACTCTCGTGGCGCCCAGCGCCATTGCCCTTTCTATCTGCTCATCATCAAAGACGTCCGGTCTTGTCTCCACGGTCATCCCGATGCACCTGTGCCCTGACGATTCGTTCAGAGAATGCGCCTCTTCGATGTTCTTCGATTCCTTACCGTTCATCGCGTCGAAGCATCTTTTCACGAACCATTCCTGATATTCGTCATCACGGGACGTGAACGTCCCGCCCATGATTATCAGATCAATTTTATCGGTTCTGTGGCCTATCGCCTTCAGCTGCGTTATGCGGTCACGCACCTGGGCGAACGGATCGAACTCGTTCCTCAATGCGCGCCTGGCCGCCGGTTCCTTTCCGGTGTACGATTGCGGCGACCCGTTGTCCACGCCTCCGGGACAGTAGATGCATTTGCCGTGCGGGCAGGGATGCGGTGACGTCATCACCGCAACGACGGCGACGCCGCTTATCGTTCTGACGGGCTTCCGGCGGAGCAGCGGCGTCACGATCTTCAATTCGCTGTCATCGGCGGCGGCGAGTATCTCCGAGTTCGAGGGAACGGCGCGAAGCCCGTGCTCGCCCGCAAGCTTCACTTTCATCTTCTGCAGATGCGCCCTGTCCCTGATCTCTCCGTTCACGATCAGTTCTATGATGCGTCTGCCCACATCGGACATATGATCATCCGTAATACGCGGATTCCGGTCTCTTCTCTTCCTTCCTGCGGTCCGCCGGTCCGAGGAGATCAATGTGTATTATTCTGGATATGGGTATCATCCTTGTCCTGCCGCCGGGCATCTCCAGCACTATTGCTGATTCGCTGCCGAGCATCGCATATCCTTTGAATATGCCCCTGGACCTCGGATCTTTTTCAGTGGTGACGGAATATCTGCCGCCCTCCGCAAGTCCGAGTTCCTCTTTATCAGACACGGTTCTTCCTCTCCTCGTCCGCCAGCGTCTGGAAGTGTGTCACCGTTTTCCTGTAATTCTCCATTGCCATGCTGACGTTAGCTTCCGTGAAGGACCACGCCTTCCGTAGGTCTCCGTATCTGATGCGGTAGCCCTTTCTGTTCTGGCCGTCAAAATCAACATCAGCGCTCTCCAGTATGTCCATCGATTTCAGTTTGTTTATGTGCCTGTATATCGTTGGCTTCGTGGTACGCATCAACGCTGCTAATTCCTCCACCGCCCACAGCTTTGTCATGTTCCTCATGAAAAAGTCCATGAATAAACGGTACGGAACGCTTTCCTTTACGCTTCCGGCGTCCGTCTTCGGATCATAGCCTTTCGGAATGTAACCGATCTGCGTCAGGAATGTTTCCGCCACCGTCTCGATATCGGTCATCGCCCCGAGGGGAGTGTTGCTCACAACGTTCAGTTCAAACATATTATCATCCTGCCTGTGATAATAGTTAAGCTGGTATTTTTATTTTTACAGCTCAGATGTCATTCCTTATCTTCTCTATCGCCGCGAATATGGACGATGAAGGTATCACCGGCGATACGGGTATCTTCAATATGCGCTCTATCGTTAACGCAACGATAGGCGCGCAGACGACCGCCAGCGCACCGTCGCGCTCTGCCATTACCGCCGAGATTATCGCATCCTCCACCGTTGTGACCGGATACTCGCGCAGATGAATGTCTCTGTTGCCTACTTTCACCGTCTCGCTTATCGTCTGCAGAACCTGATTTGATGCGATTATTGCGATGAATCTCTCGTCCGGTTTTGCGGAAAGATAACGAACGGCTTTTATTATCGCCCTTATTGTTCTGAGATTCGGTTCTCTCTTTTCTTCGAGTATCTTGTACATGGTGCTCTGCGATATCCCCGTCGCCAGACAGAATTCGTTGACGGTCATGTCCAGTTCGTTCGTTAACACTTTTCTCAGTGCTTTCTGAAATCCGCCCTCCTCCCGTAACATTCCGGATATCAGTTCCTTATCAGACAACGCGATCACCTTTTATGTACGCCGCCGCGTTCATGCCGGCGACGGCGCCCTGACCGACGGCCTTCGCTATCTGCCACGGCCTTCCGGTGACGTCGCCGCATGCGTAGACGCCTTTCACCGGTGTTTCGCATCTTTCGTTCACGCTTATCGTACCGTCGGTATTGGGCATAACGTCAATGTCCATCGCGAGATCGGAGGACGAACGTGCCCCGAGCTCAATGAAAACGCCTTCCACGTTTATCATAGACGAATCGCTGAACATTATTTTCGTTACTTTCTCCTTGCCCATGATCTCTTTCACTTCTTCGCTGATGATCTCGGCGCCGGCGTCCTTTGCCTTCCTTATCATAATATCGGACGCCTTGGTATCTTTGGTTATCCAGAAGACGTGCGAAGCGTACGATGTCATAAGCTCGGCGGATGCGGCGGCCTCCGAATCGTCGCCTATGACCGCCACTCTTTTTCCTTTGTAGAAGTTGCAGTCGCATGCGGCGCAGTAACTGACGCCTTTGCCGAAATATTCCTTCTCTCCGGGAACATTCAGTTTCTTTCGTGATATGCCTGATGCAAGTATCACCGCCTTCGCTTCTATTCTGGTATCATTCTCTGTCGTTGCGATGAACGAATCGCCGGAACGTTCCATTGCTGTGACGTTCTCTCTGATGTGCTCCGCCCCGAACGATGCTGCCTGCGTAAGACCCCGTTTCAAAATATCGGAACCGTCCGTTCTTCCCTCGATACCGAAATAATTCTCGACGTGCGCCCCGTGCATGGCGCTGTCCTCGGTCTTGCCGATCATCGTCGTCGATGCTTTGCCTCTGGCGGCGTGTATCGCCGCCTGCAGCCCGGCGGGCCCGACGCCTATTATTATGACATCCATGCGATCACAGACCAAGGACGTAATCCCTGATCTCTTCCTTCGGTCTCAGTCCGACAAGCGGTTCGTGCATCACGCCGTCCTTGAACACCAAAAGCGTCGGTATCGCGTTGATGCCGAACCTGTACGCTATTCCCTGGTTATCGTCGGTGTTCAGTTTGCCGACGGCCACCTTATCTTTAAGTTCCTCGGCAAGCTCCTCGATTATCGGCGCGAGCATCCTGCAGGGTCTGCACCATGGTGCCCAGCAGTCAACGAGCACTAATTTATTGCCTTCGATGAATTTGTCGAACGTTCCGTCATTAAGCTCCGTGACCATTTTTATCATCTCTGATAATTGCGATTGCTGGTATAGGATAAAAACGTTTCAATCCCACAGACGTTCTGGACATCTTTCGTTCTATGTGCCGGCGGATGCTTTTCGTCGTTCTTTACGCATGCGGCGGATCACTTTCTCTTCCTTGTGTGCAGCAGAACTTCCGTAAGCACCAGGATCGCGATCACCAGGATGATGAACGGAAGATACAGCTTCACGGAAGATCCGTCGCTGCTGATCCTTACACCCGGCGGTCCCGGCGTATCGCCCGACGGGTCGTCGGGCGGTTCAGGGACGCCGATGGTGAACGGCGTGGCCGTTACCGCGATCTCAGTGTCGGAAACTGCCGTGAAAGAGAGCACCGTTCCTATTGTGATGTTACCGTCCGTGTCCTCCCACACGGCTATAAATCCGGTATCTGTCTCTGCCCTTATGCTTATGTGCGTTCCGGACGGTATGTCCGTTATCTCATAGCTGTCAAGAGGATCGATAATGAACGGTGTCCACGTGACACCGTCGTTCATCGTATATCCGAACGATCCGCCTTCCTCAGATGTAACGGTCACCGTGACCGGGGCTATCGTCGCATAATATCTCTTCCCTGCCTCCGCTCCGAACGACCACGGCGGCCCCGTGATAACGGCGACATCGTTCCCGTGGAGGGATGTCCCGATCAGCATTTTTGTTATCGGCGCTCCGTCCT
>WRNI01000040.1 GCA_009776695.1 Methanomassiliicoccaceae archaeon | reverse complement strand
CGTTAAGTATCCTGTTCTTCGAATCGTTCGAATATGTGACCGCAGATCCCATGAAAAATTCAGATGCGCCCGGGATATCCGTGAGAAGCGATGATATCATTCCGCCGGTGCATGATTCGGCTAACGATAACGTCATTCCTTTTTTGATGAGGACTGCGGAAAGCTCTTTCACGCTCTCGGCGATATCATCGGACGTCATCCTTCAGCCCCTTTATGCGGCCGATGCCGTCTATATCGTCGATCACGTCGGCCACCGCCTTCGGAACTAATGATCTCCAGTCCTCGTCCATCAGCATGCGCTTTCTCACTTCCGTTCCGGAATATTCGGGACGGTTGTAAAGCGGTGAATCCTTGATCTCGTATCCGGCCTCGTAGAAAAGGCGCCTGGTTAACGTGTTATTGGAGTAAACAACAGAGAACGGCGGCGACATCGACACCACGTGCGACACCCACACCGAATATCTGTTGAGGTCCTCCATCGGAACGATGTACGCGTTCGTTATCTTCGCGTCCTTCAGCGAATCGGATATCATCCTGTAACGCTCGCCGGCGGTGAACGGGTTGTTGAGAGTGTGCGAATATTGGGCGCTTCCTATACCTATGGTAAGGTTCCCCGATGCCTTGGATACTTTGCGTATCACTTCCAGATGACCGTTATGGAACGGCTGGAATCTCCCTATCATCAGGGAATCGTTCTCGTGTCTGCGAACTTCCGGCATGTTATATCCTTCGGTGAAGATGTGATATCAATAAAAAGATTTTACTGAGGCACCGGCTTCGCGACCGCGTCGCCCATCGGCGGTCTGTCCAGTTTTTTTGCTGTGGACCTTCCCTCTGACGTGATAGGGAGCAGTTTCTTCAGATACTGCTCCTTCTTCTCGCAATCTATAAGCGCATGTTCGAGCACGTCCCTCAGATTCTCGACGGTGACGATGTCGATCATATCGTAATATCTCGTTTCGATCATCACGTCCTTGCCGTTCTCCTTCGGTATAAGCACTTTCTTTATCCCTGCCTGGGCCGCCGCCTCCAGCTTGGCGGTAACGCCGCCTATCGGCAATACCTTGCCTCTGACACTCAGGCTTCCGGTCATGGCCATCGTCTGGTCTATCGGTATGTCCTCCATTGCTGATATCACGGCAGTTGCTATCGTTATCGATGCGCTGTCACCTTCCACGCCGTCATACGTGCCTATGAACTGTATGTGTATATCGCGTTCCGAAATATCGGTCATCGTGTACTTTTTAATGACAGCGGATATATTGTCGACCGCTTCCTTCGCTATTGTGCCTAACTGACCGGTTGCCACTATCGTTCCCTTTTTTGATTGCGACGGCGCCACCTCGGCAACTATCGGTAACACGATGCCTGAGTACTCGGCCATGTTGGAGCTTGCGTTCAGCGCCGCGAGTCCGTTGACCGCGCCTACTTCGGCACCCTCTGTCCTGAACATCTCGTATGACTTGTGTGACTCGATATATCTGTCGGCGATCTGCTGTTCAAGGCTGCGCGCTGTCCTTTTCGCATCGATGACGTCCGCCTTTGTGACCAGCTTTGCTTTTTTTGCGACCGCGACGTCGCCGGCCACACGTATCAGGCCGCCGAGCTCTCTCATCCTTAACGTAAGCTCATTCTTCTTTCCGGCCCTGCGCTGCGCCTCTCTTAATATCTCGGCCACCGCGTACTTATCGAAGTGAGGTATCTTGCCGTCCTTCATCACTTCCTGCGCCACGAACCTTACGACCTTCTTTCTGTTCTCGTCGGTGTCCTCCATGGAGTTGCGCATGTACACCTCGTAACCGTACCCTCTTATCCTTGATCTCAAAGCGGGATGCATCCCGTTTATGGCGTCCACGTTACCGGCGCATACCAATATGAAATCGCACGGTACCGGCTCGCTCTTCACGAGCGCGCCCGAGGACCTCTCGCTCTGCCCGGTTATTGACATCTTCCCTTCCTGCATCGCGGTGAGGAGCGACTGCTGGGACTCCATCCTGAGGACGTTTATCTCATCGATGAAAAGAACGCCTTTTGATGCCTTGTGCACCGCGCCCGCTTCCAGACGGTCATGCGACGGCGTCTCAAGGCCGCCGCTCTGGAACGGGTCGTGCCTCACGTCCCCGAGCAAAGAACCGGCGTGCGATCCCGTCGCGTCGATGAAGGGCGGCATATCGCCCTCGTCATGCCCTATCAGTAATTTAGGAACGATCATGATCTCCTGCCTCTGGCCGGGCGTCCTCATTATAAGGAATATGAGCACGCACGCCAGCAATGCCACCAAAAGCAGTGTTACGCCGGCCTCTCCGTAGATGAAGAAGCCTAACAGGCCCAGCAGCACGATCGCCCCCATCAGGGTGAACATCGATTTGTTCTTCTGGAGCTTCTGCGCCGCCGCCATCGCCTTCTGCTCGGCGACGATCTGCTTCCCGCGGCCCGCGGGGAGCACGCGTATCAGCGGCTCGTTCACGTCCTCGGGATTATGATATGATATAACGTCCTGCAGTTCGCTTTTGGGAAGGAACTCGACCATAGAATTGGCAAGCATCGACTTTCCGGTACCGGGCTCGCCGATGAGCATCACATGTCTTTTCTGCGATGCCGCCTTCTTTATCACCTCGACCGCCTTGTCCTGACCTATGACCTTGTCCGCCATCGTGCCGGGCACGATGATGTCGGCGGTCGAGTTGAAACTCTGTTCCTCGATCCACTCGTCCAACGGTGCTGCGGTCTTATTTTCTTCCGTCATATATACCCGCAACTTTGGGATGAATGAACCTCTATAAAAGATATTCTCTTATACGCTTTAAAAAGGGAGCGCGTGAGAACCTCAGGGAAAAGATGTGTCCGCGGGACGTCATCGGAAAGACGTTAAAAGATTGAATGCATCTGCCATACCGATGAGAACGGACGAACTGGACCTTCCTGACGATATTGCTGACGCGCTCCGCGCAGAAGGTTATACCGAGTTATATCCCCCGCAGGCGGACGCCCTCCCGAGGGCGCTTGACGGACGGAACGTTGTCGTTGCGGTACCGACGGCCAGCGGTAAGTCGCTCGTAGGATACGTCACTGCTTTAAAGACGGTGCTCATCGAAAGAAGGAAGGTCCTGTACATCGTCCCTCTGAAGGCGCTGGCCGCCGAAAAACGCGACGATCTGGAAAAATTCTCACATCTCGGGTTCAAAGTGGTGATGAGCACCGGCGACCTTGATTCCGAGGACAAATGGATGAGCACCGCCGACATCGTCGTCGCCACATCGGAGAAAGCTGATTCGCTGCTCAGGCACAGAAGCCAATGGATGAGCGACGTCGGTCTCGTCGTTGCGGACGAGATACATCTGATGCACGATCCGACGAGAGGGCCAACACTTGAAGTTGCGTTAACAAAGATGATGCGCCGAAACGCCGGTATGCAGATCATCGCATTATCGGCGACGATATCCAACTCGCGCGATATGGCGGAATGGCTGAACGCCGACCTTGTGACAAGCGGCTGGCGTCCCATACCGCTGAAAGAAGGCGTTTACTTTAACGATGAGATAACGTTTGATGAATTCGACGTCGTTACGATGGACGGCGGGAAGGATGAGATATGGTCTTTGATCAAAGATACCGTGGACGACGGCGGTCAGTGTCTTTTGTTCGTTAACACGCGCCGCTCGGCTGAATCGCTTGCCGTGAACTATTCGAAGAATATGGGAAAACTTACGTCACCCGATCTTTCCGAGGATGAGATATCGATACTGGAAGGGGAGAGCGAGACGACGTCCCTCGGAAAAAAACTTGCCTCATGCGCAAAATGCGGGATGGCGTTCCACAACGCGGGGCTGACATACCAGCAGCGGCGCTTTGTAGAAGATGAGTTCAGGAACGGACGGATAAAATGTATTGTGGCGACACCGACACTGGCCGCCGGCATCAATCTTCCCGCGAGGCGTGTCATCGTACGCGACACGAAGCGTTACGAATCCAACATGGGGTACACGCCGATATCGGTCATGGAAGTTAAGCAGATGTGCGGACGCGCGGGGCGTCCGCGGTACGACACGCACGGCGAGGCGATAATAATCGCGAAAACGGAATACGACAAGCGGCACATCATCAAAGATTACTTATCGGCGGAGAGCGAGGACGTAATATCAAAATTAGGGAACGAGGCGACGCTGCGGTCGCATATACTGGGGCTGATAGCAACGGAGGACGCATCCTCTGAATCAGATATTGTAGATTTCCTCAGGTCAACGTTCTTCGGCCATCAGTCCGAGCTGTACGGAGTTGAGGACGTGGTTGAAAGGGCGGTAGCGCACCTCGTCTCCGAAGGCATGGCCGAAAATGATGAAGGACTGACGGCCACGCCTTTCGGGAAACGTGTTTCCGATCTGTACATAGACCCGGAGTCCGCTATCATCCTGAGGGACTCGATACGCAGGATGAAAGACACGACGCCCGATCTGGCGATACTGCACGCGGTAGCGTCAACACCGGATATTCTGGGCCTTTATCCGAAGAAGTCCGATTCCGATACGTTAAAAGAGCTGATCGACGACCACGAAGGGTATTTCCTCGTGGACGAGCCGGACGACGTTTCGGAGTACTCTTACTTTCTCTCGGACCTCAAGGTGGCATATCTGCTGCTCAATTGGATCAACGAAGTGGACGAGGAGACGATCACCAATGTATTGGCGATAGGACCGGGCGACATAAGGGCGAGGGTCGACACAATGGAGTGGATACTGCACGCCATGAACGAACTTTCGGTCATCTTCAGGCCGGAATGCTCAAAAAGACTCAGACCGCTGCTCACCCGCGTAAGGTACGGCATCAAAAGCGAGCTCACCGACCTCGTCTCGTTCAAAGGTATCGGAAGGTCCAGAGCGCGCACTCTGTACAACGCCGGGATACAGAAAAGACAGGACATCGCCGACGCCGACGTGAACAATATCGCATCTTTGCCCAGGATAGGCATGTCATTGGCAAAAAGCCTGAAGGAACAGGTCGGATATTCCGGCGACAGCGGCGGCCGCATATGGAAGGACCGCATGAGCGGCGACAGAAAAGAGAATGACGGGAAGGATAACGGAGGCGCGGAGCGTCAGACCGATCTTCTTGATTTCTGATCACTGCGACAGTATCTTCCTTATCTCGTCCATGTCCTTCGAGCATCTGACCGGCGGGGCGCACGATGATATTATCGTATCAGGATCTTTCAGAGCGTTGCCGGTGCATATGCAAACGACCTTCTCATTTCTGTCAATTATTCCAGAATCAACAAGCTTCTTCGCGCCTGCCACCGACGCTGCGCTGGCCGGCTCCACGCCTATCCCTTCCGTTCTTCCCAGAAGCTTCTGCGCATCTATTATCTCGGCGTCTGTCACCGAAACTGAACACCCGCCTGTGCTGTATATCGCCTTCAGCGCCTTCCTTCCGCTTATCGGGTTGCCTATCCTTATTGCCGTTGCCACCGTTTCGGGATGTTCCTCGGGAATGAAATCCTTCTTCCCGGATGCGAACGCTTTCACGATTGGCATCGCGCCCTCCGCCTGTATCCCGGTGAGCATCGGTATCTCGGTTATCCATCCTATCTCTTCCAGCTCGACGAGCGCTTTGTGCACCGCCGATATGTTCCCCGCGTTGCCCACAGGCAGTATTATGCGGTCGGGAACGTTATACGACAATTGGTCCATTATCTCGAAGAGAACGGTCTTTTGCCCTTCGGGACGGTACGGATTTATTGAGTTCAGAAGATAAAGCGAACGCTCTTCGGACAATTTTCTTGCTATGTTCAGCGCCTCGTCGAAGTTCCCGTCCACTGATATCACTTTCGCGCCGAAGAACATGGCCTGCGCAAGTTTGCCTGCGGCAACTTTTCCTGACGGCAGGAACACCGCGCATCTCATCCCTGCTTTCGCGGCGTACGCGGCCAATGACGCGGATGTGTTGCCCGTTGAGGCGCAGCCGACCACTTTTGCTCCTATCTCCGATGCATGCGACACGCCGACGGTCATGCCGCGGTCCTTGAACGATCCCGTCGGGTTCGCGCCGTCGTATTTCACATGCAGATCTTTTATCCCTATTTCGTTCCCTAACGCAGAACAATCGTACAGCGGCGTCCCGCCTTCATGTATCGAAACTTTCTTCATCGGGTCGGCAGGTAAGAACGGCGCGTAGCGCCAGACGCCTATCGGCGTCTTGTGAAGATCCTTCGGTCTCATATTTTTCAGCGGTTCAAGGTCCATCTTTATTGTGAGGAGACCTCCGCACGATGCGCACGTGTCCGCATAAACATCATCAATAACTTTACCGCAGTCCCAGCAGATTATTTTATGCGCAGCCATGTCACAGCCTCCTGCATCCCGTGCCCCACCCGGTGACCCATGTGTCGCATCTCATCCCTTTATCGGCGTACATGTTCCTGATGCCGTCGGCGATGATATCGCCGTTATGCTTTGATATGCTGAAAAATGATATCACACACGGTCCCGAGCCACCGAGGAACGATGCCTTCGCGCCCAGTGACATCGCGACCGATTCAGCTTCTTTCAGATGCGGGATCAGATGCGCTCTCGCCGGTTCGAAGACCGCGTCCTTGACCGATCTGCCCAAGAGATCGATATCGCCCGTTTCCATGGCGTGAACCAAACATGACGCGTTGCCCGCGTGGAATACGAGATCTTTCACCGATACTTCCGCCGGCAGAACGGCGCGGGCCTCTTTTGTCGATACGAGGACGTCAGGCATCGCAACGACAACGCCCAGGTCCTCCGGCGGTTCGATGCGTATCACTTCGAAGGGCTCGTATGATCGAATAACAGTAAAACCGCCCAGTATGCACGGCGCCACGTTATCGGCGTGCAGTCCTCCCGACGTTACATTCTCGGCCATCGCGGCGCACAGTATAAGCTGCGCGTCGTTCAGTTTTTCACCGCAGAGAAGGTGCGCCAGATACGCGCCTCCCGCTGCGGACGCTCCCGACGAACCTATGCCGCTGCACGGTCTTATCCCTTTTTTTATCTTCAGTTCGATACCGAAATCGGCGCCGCATTTATCGAGGACCGCGGACGCCGCTATGCCCACGGAATTCTTTTTGGGGTCCGCGGGTATCGTCTCCGCTCCCGGTCCGGTGATCTCGGAAATTATGATGCCTTTGTCGATCTTCTTTCCTTCGATGACATCGAACGGTTCTTTCAACGCCATGCCGAATATGTCGAAGCCCGGCCCGATGTTAGATATCGTGGCGGGCGCCGCCACTTTTGTCCACTTTCCGCTCATGTGTCCACGCGATCCTGTATGGTGATGTGAGGAGGATTACAAATAAGTTCTTTTTGTTATGCGCGAGGATAATAATTAAAACTTATACTTTATCATCCGTGCATGGCAGACGTGACCGTCATCGGCATCAGATGCGAACGTTCGTTCGACGATATCGTAAAACATTTCAGCGGCCTCGGAATGGACGTCATACTGATGAATCCTGAATATGTCTGCGGGCGCGATCACATTCTGTCGGCAGTATTGCACGCGGAACGCGCGTTCGGGCACGGAACGAACCGTTCCAAGACGCTGCTCACGGAAACGTTACTGTATGCGGCCGGCGAGCGGCAGATATCCAAGGCGCTGGCGAAGATGAGACCTGAAGAGGGATGCGCGGAGATCGTCATCGCCGTGTTCGGCGCCGGCGACCTTCGCCTGGAGGAGATAGGCGCGGTCATAGACGACGGCATTTTAAAGTGCACGGAAGCGAAGCTTCGTAACCTCGGTATCAGCGCATCCGGTACGATACCCTGCGAAGATCTGGTGCTGGAGATGGTGGCCACCGTTGACATCCAGAAGCAGTGACCTCAGCGTACAGCGATGTCCGCTCTCGTTCTCTCCTTCTGCACGTTTATCTGTATCTCGTTTTCCGTTAACATGACGCCGTTCTTTGACACTTCAGATATGATGACGACGGAACCGACGGCCGCGGGTATCGAATAATCGCCGTCCCTGTCCGTTGTCACCGTCTTCCTTACACCGTCCGCAGTGTATGCGATCTTAACGCCTTCGACCCCTTCGCCGTTCTTCGTTACTTTACCGAATATCTCATCGTCATCGTCGTCCAGGAATATCAGCAGGAACAGGAGGCCAAGGAGTACAAGCGTCAGCCATGCCCACGGAGCAGGCGGATCGTCGGGGGCCGTGAATGTTACCGTAACGTCAATGTCAGTGTTCACCGCAGTTACGTATACGGGACCTTTCTGCGTCACGGCGCCGTCGTCCCATTGTATCTCATATCCGTCATGCTCGGACGTCACTCTTATCCCGATGACTGTCCCTTCCGCCACCGTTATTGCGTAATGATCGCCGGCGGTGATGCTGAACATACCTTCCGTTGTTATCCAGTCGTCGAATGTGTACTCGAACGACGAGTCCGTGTCCGATGTTATTGTCACGGTCGCTGTGTACCCTGCGGTCAGTTCCATGTCATCATCAACAGCATCGCCGAAGTCCCATTCCGTATCTCCGAAGTACCATGCGCCGAAGATGAGCATCGGTTTCACCGGATCGTGGACCGGTCTGGCGACTGGATCGCCTTTCATGACCCATACATGCCATTCATCGTCACCGTTATTCGGGTCGAACGTCACCTTTGCCCAGTCTGAGGGATCGTGGTCCCACTTTGCGTACAATGTTATGTTGCTGTCGATATCACTGCCGAAAACGAACGGCATTGCGAAGATAACATCATCCTCATTCCATCCCGCGAATATGTATGACGCCTTCGCCGGTTCCGGCGGTTCCGCGGACGCGGACGGGCTTGTCATAAGGCTGTACTGCGTGTCCACGGGCGAACCGCCGTTGCTCTCGAACGTAAGCATATACCAGTACGCCGGGTCATGGTCCCATTTTGCGTACAATGTGATGTTACTGTTGATATCGCTGCCGAAAACGAACGGCATTGCGAAGATGACATCGTCCTCATACCATCCCGCGAATATGTATGACGCCTTCGCCGGCTCAGGCGGTTCCGCGGACGCGGACGGGCTTGTCATGAGACTGTACTGCGTGTCCACGGGCGAACCGCCGTTGCTCTCGAACGTAAGCATGTACCAGTACGCCGGGTCGTGGTCCCACTTTGCATATAATGTGATGTCATCCGTAACGGCCGTTGTTCCGAATACGAATGCGTCATCGAAAGTTACGTCATCGGTGTACCATCCGCCGAACATGTAGGTTGACCTGCCGGGAGCCGCCGGTTCTGTTACCGTGCCGCCTGAGACGACAAGTTTATCACTCACCGCGGAACCGCCGTTGCTCTCGAACGTTACCGTGAGAACAGTACATGTCAGACCTTTCGTATCCTGGCCGGTCACGTTGGTCAGCACTATGAGAATGTTATAATCACCGGCGGCCGTGAATGTTATCGTATATTCATCAATGAGACCTTCATGATCAAAATCAATGCCGAAAGAGAGCGAGACAGAACCGATATACGATAACGGGTCCGACGGGTCTATGGCGCCGGTGCCCCAGTATATGTCTGCGCCGATATTCTCTTCGCCGCCTTCGAACACCGCGTTTATCAGAACATCGCCGTCGGCGTCCGGCGTGAGCGTTGCGTCAGCGATACTCGGGAGCGTCACAAATTCTTCGACAACGGTGCTGTAATATGTCTTCGCTTCCGGAGGGTTCACAAGCCATGTGCCCGGGTAGACGGTCAGGTATGTCACGACATAATATTTTGTGTTCGGCTGCAGCGAACCGGCAAGTTTTGTTATCGCATCGTCATCCCAGCCGTCCCACGGGACTGCGGACCACGCGCTATAGGGTGCGAGCGCATCATCGGAATAAAGGAAACCGCCCGCAACGAATACGTGACCTTTCAGATCTTGGTCCTCACTCGTGAGCTCCGCGGAATATTTTCCGATGTCATCCGAGGACGGCGTTCCCGGTATCGGTTCAACACGCAGTTTTACAGGAAGGACGCCGTCGCCTGCATCGCCGTTGAAAACGTCATAATCGTCCAAAGCGTTGACGGACGGTATCCTCTCATCGCTGTCCGCCACTCTGTCGATCACATGTATCTCGTCGCTGTCCCCTGTTATCGCTCTCAGGTCTGCATACAGATTGTAATTTTCCGACGTCACGGAACCTTTGACCGTGAACGCGAAGCACATGTAACCTGAAGGAAGTTCCAGTGTCTTCACGGCGTCGTTGGGATCGCCGCCGCTGTAACCGTCCTCAAAGACGTATATTTCCGCGGAATACGTGCCTGACAGCATCGCATCCAGTCTGGCGTTCACATAATATCCGTTGCCGTATGACGGAGGTACATTATCATTCACGGCATCTATCGCGGGCTTTCCTGCTCCGACTGAATATGCGTAAACGTCCGCGGCGCTTCCTATCGAGATCTCGGCGCCCGCGCCGTCACTGTCATTTCCGCCGCCTCCGCCTATGCCCGCAGCGCTTCCGGTGCCGGTGGCGGTCACGATGCCGTTATCAATAATTATCGTGCCGCCGTTGCCGCCGTTACCTCCTGCGCCGCCGCCTATGCCCGCAGCGGACGGACCGCCGGTTGCGGTCATGTGACCGCCGTTTATTGTGATCAGGCCGCCGTAGCCGCCGTCGCCTGCCGCCGATGTTCCGCCTCCGATACCGCCGCCTCCGCCGCCTATGCCCGCGCCGCCGCTGCCTGTGCCTGCCTTGCCGCCGTATGCGGTCACATCGCCGCTGTTCATCGTTATCGTACCGCCGCTGCCGCCGGGGCCGCCCTCTCCTGAGGTATATCCTCCGCGGCCTCCGCCTCCGCCGCCGATGTCCGCGCCCGCGCCGCCGTTCGAGCCGTTGCCTCCCGTTGCTTCGACGACCGCGTTGCCGCCTATCGTGATATTGCCGCCGGCGCCGCCGTTATGGCCTGTGCCTGTGCCCAGGCCGTAC
>WRNI01000039.1 GCA_009776695.1 Methanomassiliicoccaceae archaeon | reverse complement strand
CCGGCGGTCGAGCCGCCGATCGGATCGCCACCTGTCGCAACGATGCTGCCTCCTGTTATCGTTATCGTCCCGCCGTCGTTGGCCGCCCCGCCGCCGATGCCCGCGCTGTGGGTGCCTCCCTCTGCGACCACGGTGCCGCCGGTGATCTCAATGCTGATGTTGCCGCCTTGCGACTGACTGTTGCTTCCGATGCCTGCGCCTCCGTTGTTGAAATTTGGGGTTATGCCGCCATATGCGAACACTTCGGCGGTGCCGCCTATCCTGATGATGCTGACACCGTCTATGCCGTGACCTCCGATGCCTGCGCCGTTCTCGATGCCCGTCGCCTTCACATATGCGCCGCCGCCTATGATGATCTCGGAGACGTTTCCCGAGGTGCCGGTGCTGCTGGTGCTGACACCGCCGCCGATGCCCGAGCCGTCGTTGCCGCCGACTGCTTCCACGTATGCGTCCCCGCCGACGGTGATCGTGTATGAAAGTGATATTGTGTCCGCGCCATGCCCGGTACCGACGCCCGCGCCGTACTGTCCGCCTTCCGCGTACACGCTGCCGCCGGTGATCGTTACATCCGAATATCCTCTGTTGCCGCCTCCGATACCGGCACCGCGCTCGCCTCCGTATGCGTTCACGATACCGCCGTCTATCAGTATCGTGTCACCTTGCCCCGGTCCTGCCGAGTGACCGCCTCCGATACCGGCACCGCCACCGCCCAAAAAGCCGCCGATCTCGCCGCCCTGCGCGAACACGCTCCCTGCCGATATTGTGATCGTCCCGCCGTTGCCTGTCCGTCCCGCGGAGCCTGTGCCTGCGCCCCCGCCAATGCCTGCGCCGCCTCCCGAGTATGTGGTGACGGTGCTGCCGCCTCCGTATGCGTTCACGATGCCACCGTTTATCGTTACCGAACCGCAGGAACCGCCGTCACTGCCCGCGGACGCGCCTCCCGCGCCTCCTATGCCCGCGCCGCCTCCTGCATACGTTCCCGCGCTGTCGCCGTCCGCGCCGTATGCGTTCACCGTACCTCCGTTTATCGTTATTGTGCCGGCGTCCCTGAGGCTGGGCAAGTTGATGCCGCCTATGCCCGCGTTGCCCGCGGCCGCTGCCGTTACTTTCAGCGTGTCGATGGCATCGCTGCCACTTTCACTGTATATATTCAGCTCAGCGCCCGCCGGGACGGTTATGCTTCCCGATATCTCGTTCGTGTCGCGCAGCAAAAGGTTAAGAGCTGCTCCGACCGACACTTCGATGTTCCCTGTGATATTGATATTGTCCACGGTGATGGTCACGGTACCGTACTCTATCCTGATATCCTGGGATGAACCTGCCGGAAGCGTCTGGGATATCTCATATTCCTTGCCGTCGGCACCGGACATGAATCTCAGTATCGCTCCGTTGTAATTATAATCCGGATCGGATGCTGCTGCACCGTCAAGAACTATGGGCGTGCCTGCGCCCAGATACATCTCCTTTTCGTTCCGTTCGGTATGCTCATCCTGTGACATGCCGAAGAATTGAACGGATGCTATCACCGCTATTGCCAGCACGACGCACAGCACCCCATATCCCGAACGCGAGCGCTTCTTCGGCGCCGCGTCCTTTATTCTGTGTTGAATTTTCATATCATGGCCCCCTGTTGTCTGTCAGCGAGACGTTATCTCGCGGATCGCGGCGTGATACGCCGAATAACTGTCGTAAAATATTGACTGAAATGTACGGAACGTTCCGTCCCCCAACGCGCTCTGCCTGCCTCATGTCGTTTCCAACGGCCGATCCGCTCCCCCTTTGCTTTGACCGTTCCCATTCTGGCTGTGCTTACGTCAATCTCCGTTAAGCCCGTAATAACGATATGTGATTGCATATATTAAATAGACTTGCTTGATAAACGAACTTAACAATCCCGTGCTCCGTTCCGTTACCAGATTAATGGTTGATATGCATTGCTTTAAAACGTGCCGCGCATATCTGTGCGCTCGTATGACGAACAAGTGCGACGTTCAGAACAGAAGGCTCGATTCGGGGTTCAGGTTAACGAGAGTCGGCGTGACGGGCGTTAAAAAACCTGTGCGCATAAAGCGCAGCAAAGATATCGCACTTATCAACGACACGCTGAACTGCACCATCGACGTCTTTGTCGATCTTCCCGCCGAACAGCGCGGATCCCATCTCTCAAGGAATCTTGAGGTTCTGAGGGAGATCGTCGACGAGAGCGTAAGCAGACCGGTATCAGGAATAGAGACGCTTGCTGTCAATATATGCGGCAAACTTCTGAACAGGCACGAATACGCGGACACCGCGGAAGTTTTCATCGTTGCCGAATACTTCAGAAATAACAGGACGCCCAACGGGCGCGATACGCTTGAAATTTATACATTAATGGGAGAGGCGTCCGCCGTCAGAGGAAAAGGCATCACGAAAACGATCGGCACCGAGGTCATCGGGATGACGGCATGCCCGTGCGCCCAGGAGACCGTCGGCAATGTGCTGAACTGCAAAGGTGATGTTGCCGTCATGACGCATAACCAACGGAACATATGCACGGTGTCGGTAACAACCGGCGAATCCGAAAATATAGAGGCGAATGACCTTATTGATATTGTTGAATCATCTTTCTCATCGCCGACGTACGAGATACTGAAAAGGGATGATGAGGCTGCGGTCGTAATCAATGCGCACAACAATCCGAAATTCGTGGAGGACGTGGTGCGCGATGTCCTCAAAAGGATAGTTGACAGATATCCTCATCTTCCTGATGATGTTTTCTTAACTGTAAGGAGCGAGTCCGAGGAATCCATACACAAACATAACGCATTCGCGGAAAGGCAGACAACGCTCGGCGACCTCAGGGAGAACCGCTGATACTTTTGCGTACGGTCTGAGCGGTCACCGGTGATGTGCCCGCTCGTGTGCACTGCGCCGCGCCGTATATAACGTAACGGATCAGAGCAGCGTCTTCGCCTCTTCCGGTTCCATGTCCAACGCTTTGAGCATGTACAGTAATGCTTTCTTGGCATACGGCGCCCTGGCCTTCGGGTCGTCCATTATCTCGCCGTACCTGGCCAGCACATTGCTGTAATAGTCCGCGGCAAATTCTGAGAAGAAGCGTGATGAATTGGATTCGTCAAGTTCCGCCGCCTCGTTGTATGCTCCTTCCGCTTCGTCATATTTGCCGATGGATATGCAGAATGCGCCGTAAGATGCGTAATACTCGCTGTTCTCCGGATCAAGCTCCACCGCTTTCTTGTAAGACGCTATGATATCCTCGTCCGCCACCTTCGCGCCGAACATGCCTGACGCCATGTTCCCCGTTTCCGCTTTGTAGAACCATGCCTCCGGGCTGTCCGGGAAATCTTCGGCAAGTTTCTTGAACTTGCTGTAAGCTTTCTTGAAGTCCCCCTCGTCCATGGCCCTCATGCCCTCACTGAGCTGCTTTTCGATGTCCGCCATTTTATCGTTTGGTCTATTGCGACGACGGTTAAATAATTTTCATGCACCGAAGGGCATAAGCGTCGGGCGCGGAACGGTCGTTATGTTCGCAAGAGAACGTTTTCTGTGTGCTGCGCGACTATGCTTCCCTTCTTCTGTTCCTCTGCAGGATCAGCAGAAGGAAGAAGGCATATATCGGCATCATTAACGTCCATATGAGATTCGATACCTTCCCCGCGGGCGGGGAGAACTTTCCCGTGAGGTCCTCGTCCGACGTGACCGTTAACGCAATGATGTTACCGGTCGCCCTCTCGTCATCCCATTCGAACGAGTAACCGTCGTTCACCACCGCCCTTATCTCCACGAGCGATCCGTAAACGGCCGATATAGGGCCGGTAAGCAATTTATAAGGCTTGGCGCCGTCCAGCCTGTATTCGAATTTTCCGCCTTCCTCGGACCCCGCGTTCACGGTGACCGTGAACATTGTTCCGGTGTCTGGGTCGTATTGTGCCGCTGATGTCATGTTTCCTCCTGTCATTCATATATTATCACGAAGTGCCGCGTTACCGCGGTCACAAATGCCGGCCGTCCGCGGCCGGCGTTCCGTCACAGTCCTGCAGACCGTTTCAAACGGTCAGGCATCAGTATATCAAAACTGATACAGCACTCGTATATAATATTAACTATCAATTGTTTACTAAATTTCAAATTTGATACTGCTTTCTAATAGATACTAATATACCTTACGGTGCAACGCATACTCACGTATGTGCGCATATGCGCGGCGCATCCCGCGCATAGAAAAAATAAATAAAAGTTGTGTCTAATGGAGAATCGGTGGTATCACGGACAATGAAACAGTAAAACGCGTGGCGGGCATTGCGCGCATCGGCCTGATCGGAGGCGAATCAGAGAAGTTCAGCGGAGAGATCGTTAAATTATTCGAACTCCTGAACACGATGAATGACGCTCCCGAATGCGATTCGTTCTGTTTCGATCCCATCGGCATATCCGACGCCCTGAGGGATGACGTTCCGATCGTTGATGATAACGTCGAGGCCATGCTCAAGGATATGAGCACCCACGACGGATATGTCAGGGGGCCGAGGATCGTATGACCTCTTATCACGACGCTGATAAAAAATATAACATGTTCAGCGGGACCGCCGCGGCAGCCGACAAGAAGAGAACGTTCTCGATATCCGACGATATCGTTGCCAGGAATTTCCAGGCGACCGCCGGGTCCCGGATGCTTGAAGGTTATTTTCCCGTGTTCGACTCGGCCGTCGTTTCGCGAATGACTGCTGAAAACTCGCTTATCGGAACAACGAACATGGATGAGTTCGGGTTCGGCATGTTCTCTGTCTCGGGAACAAAAATACCGAAAAATCCTTTCGATCCCGAGAGATCGTGCGGCGGCTCGTGCGGCGGTGCCGCGTGCGCCGCATCGGTCTTGGAAGATCACGTTGCGCTGGGAACATCGGCAGGCGGTTCGATATCGTCGCCGGCGGCTTTCTGCGGTGTCTTCGGATTAACGCCGACATTCGGGCGCGTGTCACGTTACGGGCAGATCGATACCGTCAGTTCAATGGGGCCTGTCGGCATATTCGCATCAAAGAGCGAACTTCTGAAAAAATATCTTCCCGTCATATCCGGAAAAGATGAACGTGACCCGACGTCAACGGCGCAGCCCGAACTCAAGATCGGGAAAAAGAAACTGAGGTCCGTCGCTGTGCCGAAAGGTGTGACGGACGGCGTGAGCGACGGCGTGCGCAAAGCGTTCGACGATTCCGTGAATATGCTGAAGAGCATGTCCGTGAACGTTGAGTACGTTGATATGCCCATTCTGAGGCATGCGATGCCTGCTCACTACATACTTTGCGCGACGGAGGCAACAACGAACCTCGCCGGATACTGCGGCATGAGATGCGGACAGCGCGACGGTGACCTTTCGTTACCGTTCAACGATTATTTCGCATCGTTCCGTTCAAAATATTTCGGCGCTGAGACGAAGCTGAGGATAATAATTGGCACGTACGCGACCATGGGCGAAAACCGCAGAACGATGTACCTGAGATCGCTGGGCGTGAGAAAACTTGCGATCAATTCGTATAACGGGATATTCAAAGATCATGATGCCGTTCTCACGCCGAGCATGCCGTATGCCGCCCCGAAGATCGCCGACGCTGTTATCATGAGTTCAGTCGATTCCTATATGGCGTCGCGCTTCGCCGCGCCGCCGGCGTTCTGCGGTCTTCCGTCCGTCTCCGTCCCGTGCGGTTATTCCGATGGTCTGCCGGTAGGCATGCAGTTCACCGCCTGCCACTGGAATGAGGACGTTCTGCTTGATGCGGCGGATCTGTGGGAACGTTCCTTTATCGTAAAAGCACCGGAGGTGTCCTTATGAGAATAGGATTGGAGATACACGTCCAGCTTCCAACGAGGTCTAAAATGTTCTGCTCATGCCCGGCCACCGGCGCGGAAGGACCGAACGAGCATATATGTCCGGGATGCATGGGTATGCCCGGCACAAGGCCGTCGCTCAACAGGGCCGCCGTCGAGACGGGAATAAAGATAGCAAGGCTTCTGAACTGTACGGTACCGGATGTGGCATGGTTCTCGCGCAAAGTGTACTACTATCCCGATATATGCAGACACTATCAAATTACGCAGTACGAGACGCCGATAGGTTCGAAAGGTGTTTATTATCTGGGCGATAAACCGATACGCATAACCCGCGCCCATCTGGAGGAGGACCCGGGAAGCATGAGGATATCCGGCAATAACGCTCTCATCGACTACAACAGGAGCGGCATGCCGCTTGTTGAAATAGTTACCGAACCCGATATATCATCACCGGCGGAGGCCCGTGAGTTCTTGAAGGCGTTATTGCGTGACATACGCCACGTGACCGACCTTCCGGACGACGGGGAGAGAAGCATACGCGCGGACTGCAACATATCCGTGGGAACGGAAAGATGCGAGGTCAAGAACGTCACCGGTCTGAAGAACGTGGAGCGGGCGCTTACATACGAAGCGGTGCGTCAGACGAAAGTCATCAGGTCGGGCGGAAAGATAGTCAGGGAGACAAGGCATTACGACGAGGAGCGCAAGGTCACCACCTCCGCCCGCAAGAAGGAGTTCGAAAGCGATTACGCGTACATCGGCGAGCCGCATCTCGGTATGATAAACGTTAAAAAAATAGCCGACAGCGTGGTGACGAAGGAAAGCCCGCATGATATGATACTGCGTTTCCGCAACGAGCTTGGTGTCGATGAGAAGATAGCAGCGCAGATCGTAGGCACATCCGTTGAGATGGCGAAGCTTTTCGAGAACCTTGTAAAGATCGTCGGCACAGAAAGTTCACTGAAATGGGTCACCGGACCTATAAGCGCCAACTGGAAGGCGCTTGAGAAGAACGTCTCCGAGAAGACCGGCCCCCTGACCGATGTGATCGCGATGCACGCAAAAGGAAAGATAAACGACGTCGAATGTTCGATAAGGATCAAAGAGCTGATCACCGGCGAGGACCGAAAAACAACGGAACGCGCCGCGGACGATCTTGACGTCATCATAAGAAAAGCGATCGAAGACAACCCGTCCGTTGTCGGCGACTATAAGAAGAGCGACAAGGCCGCGAACAGGATCATCGGCGCCGTCATGAAAAGCACCGGCGGTGTCTTCTCGTCATCCGATATCGTCGAAGCGACGAAAAGGATACTGAACGATATGATCAAATAACGCCGTCATCGGTCTCGCGACATCGCCTGCAGGAACGCTTTCGCTTTGATGAGATCATTTGATCTCGTCTATGTCGATATCGTCTATCGCCACCGACAGTATCTGAAGTTCCTCGAGTCTCGCGTCATCCACCTTCTGCGGCGAACCGTCGAGCAGCGACTGCGCCTTCTTGTTCTTCGGGAACGCGATGACATCGCGTATTGTTTCCTTGTTGAGAAGTATGCTTATCACTCTGTCGATGCCTAACGCGATGCCTCCGTGCGGAGGCGCCCCGTATCCCAATGCTTCCAAAAAGAAGCCGAAGTCCGTCTCTATCTTTTCCTCGGATATCCCGAGCATTCTGAAAACTTCCCTCTGAACGTCGGGATCGTGTATCCTCTGCGAACCGCTTCCCAGTTCGTTGCCGTTGAGAATAAGATCAAACGAGGCGCCGCCGGCGTTCTCATCGTTCAGCGGCGTGGTGGGCATCACGAACGGATGATGGAACGCATCCTTTTTCCCGGATGCGGGATCCGTTTCGAACATCGGGCAGTCGACGAGCCATGCGAAATCGAATGTCCCCGGCGGAACAAGATCAAGGTCCTCGGCAAGCTTCCTTCTCAGGATGCCGCCTGTCTCCAGTACTTTTCTTACGGGACCGGCAAGCAGTAACAGAAGGTCGCCTTCGCTGACGTCCATCTTCTTCCTCAGTTCCGATAATATCTCCGGAGTGAAGTATTTCACGATGTTGCTGTCCAGACCGTCCTTCGTGGCACGCATCCACGTCATACCGCCGAGACCGTTCTTCTTGACGAAGTCGATAAGACGGTCAACATCGTTCCTTCCTATCTTATCTTTGGCTATCTCCGCTTTGACGTTGAATCCCGCTATGATACCGCCTTTTGATAATATCTTCTGAAATATGTCGTAAGGCGCATCTTTCACAATATCGGTTATATGAATTATCGGAAGCCCGTACCTGAGGTCCGGTTTGTCGGAACCGTACGAGTTCATGGCTTCGGTGAAAGCTATCCTTCTGAACGGTGTTTTTAATTCTTTGCTGTATATCTTTTTCCAGATATGGGCCATCAGCCCTTCGATGGTATCCTGTATATCTTTCGGCTCAACGAAGGACATCTCCATGTCAAGCTGGGTGAACTCAGGCTGACGGTCAGCTCTGGAGTCCTCATCGCGGAAGCATCTCGCAATTTGATAATAACGGTCGATCCCGCCGACCATCAGCATCTGTTTGAACAGCTGCGGCGACTGCGGCAATGCGTAGAAAGTACCGGGATGCACCCTTGACGGTACGATGAAGTCCCTGGCACCTTCCGGTGTGCTCTTGGTGAGCATTGGAGTTTCGACTTCAATGAAACCGTTCTTTTCCAAAAATTCACGGGCCGCGGATATGAAACGGTGCCTGAATCTCAGGGCCTCGGTCATCTCCGTTCTTCTGAGATCGAGATACCTGTACCTGAGCCTTGTCTCCTCTCCCGGAAGTACTGATTCTTTTTGATCGCCGAGCTCGAAGGGCGGCGCCTTCGATCTGTTGAGAACGTTTGCTTTTGTTATCAGAACCTCAACATCACCGGTCCTGTTCTTTGGATCTTCCGTTCCGTCAACTCTCTTCCTTACGATGCCGTCCACTGACACCGCGGACTCCCTTGTAAAGTCCTTCAGCGCCGCGGATATCGCCTTTCTGTCGGCGCCGGCGGCTATGTCCTCCGGGTCGAACACCAATTGCGTTATGCCGTACGCGTCCGCAAGATCGATGAATTCCACGCCTCCGTGGTCCCTGGAGAATCTCACCCACCCCTGCATACAAACTTTCTTACCGATGTCAGACGAGCGCAGTTCTCCGCATGTATGGGTCCGTTTCATGATATTCACTCTGATATCGTTCGTTAATGTTGCATGATATATAAAACTCATACACCCGCGTATTTATCCGTGCCCGTACGGTGCGCGGCAGCGCGCATTTGTTTTTAAACACGACGCGTATTAACGGACGATATGAGCATCAGGATATACGAACGGGACGCGTACGTCGCCGAATTCGAGGCAGCTGTCACGGACGCGGACAAAGAATGGATAGGGCTGGACATCACCGCCTTCTACCCGGGGGGCGGGGGGCAGACGAATGATACGGGAAAGATATGCGGCCTTGACGTCACCGACGTCAAGGCTAACGGTGACAGCATATTGCATAAAGTTCCGGGGCACTCGCTGAAGAAAGGCGATACCGTCTGGTGCAGCGTCGATTGGACGAGGCGCTACGATCTTATGAAAGGCCACACGGCCGAGCACCTTTTCTTCGGCGCTCTGAAACATGAGGTCCCTGAAATTAACATCGTAAAGATATTCATATCGCCGGAAAGTAAATACGTCACCGTCGACAGGGACGTCCCGTGGGATGTGATAAAGAACGCGCAGACGTCCGTCAACGCGTCGATACGTGATAATCTGAGCGTCACGAAAAGCACAATGAGCAAGGATGACGCGGATACTGACGGCGTACGCATGAAGACGGAAAGGATAGACGGCGACCTTGTCACCGTCGTTGAGATCGGTGACGTCGATATAGCGGCGTGCAGCGGCATACACGTGATGGAAACGGGCGAGATAGGCGCATTGTTCGCAGACCGTAAGGTATCGGCGGGAAAGGACGGGTATGAGATACATTTCAGGGTGGGCGATGACGCCGTAATCAGATCGATGGAACTGGCGAACGTTTGCCTGCAGACCGTCGAGATCATCGGAAGCAAAACAGAGGACGCGGTCAAAGCGGCGCAGAACATTAAGAATGATCTCGCGGCAAGGACCGAACAGCTCAGGTCGGCGCTGCTACATATCATCAGCGGTCTGCAGCCTTCCGCAGTGAACGGAACACCGGTATTCTCGGCGGTGCTGCCCGCGAATGACAGAACTGTGATAACAAACGCCGCCGAACGGATAAAGAACGAAGGCGGCGTTTCAGTATTCCTGACCATAGGCGATACGTTGACAGCGTACATGTCATCCGGCATGAAGAGCGTTGACTGCGCCGTGATACTGAAGGACGTTATGACAAAGAACAGCGGAAAGGCAGGCGGAAAGGCCGACTTTGCGCAGGGCGGTTCGCCTGACGCATCGAAGGCGAACGGTATAATGAAAGAGCTTCTGCGGCGCGTTGAGCGCTCGCTGGAACAGAAAATTAATTAAAAGGTACAATATGGGGATTCAACATGTCCGGAATGGGAAGGATAAACCCGCGCCAAATGAAGCAGGCGATGAAGAAGATGGGCATCCGCAACACCGAATTGAACGATGTTACGGAAGTTATCATAAGGATGCCCAACGAGGAACTTGTGTTCACGCGCCCCGAAGTAAGCATAATGGAAGTGCAGGGCAATAAAACGTACCAGATATCGGGCGAGCCCGAATCGAGACCTGTCGGGACCGTTGACGAAGATACGGGAGAAGTGATACCGGCAGAGGACATCGAACTTGTGATGTCGCAGACCGGCTGCGATAAGCCGACGGCGATCAATGCATTGCAGGAATGCGGCGGCCAGCCGGCCGAGGCGATAATAAAGATAATGACCGCATAGGTGTGAGAAGATGTGCTTAGCGCTCCCCGGTAAGATAATATCCGTAAAGGATGACACCGCCGACGTGGACTTCGGCGGCGTTGTGAAACAAGCCAACATAACAATGGTGGAAACGAAGATAGGCGACTGGGTCGTAGTTCACGCGGGCTTCGCCATAGAGATAATGGACGAGGACGAAGCAATGAGAACGATCGATCTGTGGAACGAGGTCCTGGCGCATGATGAGACCGATATACGATGACCGCCGGCGACCTGGAGCACCCGCCGCAGGCGCCTGTGCTCACGAAGTCTCTTGATTAGACAAACTATCAAATCAACAAAAAC
>WRNI01000038.1 GCA_009776695.1 Methanomassiliicoccaceae archaeon | reverse complement strand
CATGTCCCGAGACCCATCGATCTCGCGGCGAGCATGATATTACCGGCGGCCAGCGAAGCATCCTCCACGCCGGTCAGAATACCTGGTGCGGCATAGATGAATATCGCTGCCGGCGCCCCGTGGAATATGTTCACGTCCTTGTTCTTAAGCATCGACTCAAGATGTTCGTTCACCGATCCCGAAGCTTCCATCATTTTCAGGTACAGTTCTTTTCCGCGGTCCGAATATTCAAGAAGTTTTGTCTTGTTCGTGACAACAGAGAATCTAAGCTTCTGCGCGTTCATTCCGTTAGCTGCCTGAAAACCCGCCTTGATAAGTTCTTTGATAATTTCGTCGCTCACTTCCTTGTCAGAATATGAGCGGACCGATCTTCTTTCGTATATGTTCTTGATGACAACATTTGATGACATAAAGAAAGTATCACAATGAAGATTAAAAAATATGAACATCAATCTGATCGTACATCAGAACCATCTCGGCGAAGTGACGGATAAAAATGCAATGCCCTTATCAGTCAGATAATGGTAAGTACGCCGGTCTCGATAACATATCATGAGCGCAATGCTGACGCCCGTCGAACATTTCACCCTGTTGGCCTCAGGAGGGACGATCGGACATAATGATGAACCGTATTATGTTGAGGCCCCTGCCGCCTGGGTAAGCCTCTGGGTAGCCAGTTTCAATAATTTTAAGGATGCCAGAAAGTTCGCCGTAAACTACACGCGAGGGATGTCCAAAATAAACGGTCAGCTGAATGACAGATGCGTGAAGATATATGAGAACGGAGGAAAGCTCATCGAAACGATCATCAGCGGACTCCCTGAATCAGAATATAACGCGATCAAAGAGCGTCAGGCAAAAGAGTCGATGGAACAAGGAACAGAGATAAAGAGCGTCGTATCTTTCGGCTGGAAAAAGTAGTCTGAACGATCTTTGCGGGCGCGACACGTTCGCGACATCCTCTCATCGTTATGCCCGGTTCGCCCATTCAGTCGAGATCGCCGTTTTTTCATGACGAATCTTAATAGGTACAAATGCATTTGTGTTCTCATGCTCAATAGGTGGCTCTTCAACGAGATCAGACGCAAAAGGCCATATTATGTGGAATTTTTCCGCCTGGAACAATTAATAGTCACCGGATTCGATACGTTAGAAGGTGCCAGAAGGTACGCCTTGAACAGTACCGTCGGCATGTATAATCTCAATGGTGTGCTCAGCGATCATGAGGCGAAGATATTCGAGAGGGGTGGGAAATACATCGAGACAATAATCGGAGGGTTTCCCGAATCGGAGTATAACATGATGAGAGGGTGCCAGTCATCGGAAAAGACCGGAGAGACGGAAAATAACGGAACCGAGTACATGGGGCCGTACCGTGCGGAACTTATCCATCTGAACATGCCGAATGTCTCCAGAGTTTATAATTTAGAAGTTGCCTTAAAGGCTGCCGCCGATCTTACGCGCGGCACGTTCAAACTGAACGGACAGCTCAGTGACAGGTATGTGAAGATATTTGACAAGAACGGAGATCTTGTTGAAACGATAATAGGAGGATTCACGGAATCGGAATATAACGCAATCAAAGAGCGGCAGGCGAAGGAAAAGGCAGAGAATGAGAAGGCGGAAGTGAAAAGCGTGGTATCATTCAGCTGGAAGCATTGATCTGAATGTTATGATTATTTTATGAATAAAAGTGAGGCGGGGCGTTGCCCCGCGTTTTAAATCGTTTCCGTTCACCACGTTGCGAGCTCATGACCTCTTTGCGATCATGAAGGACACAGCGACGATGACCAGCAGCAATGCGGCCGCGATTATCAGTATCAGGCCTACGTTGAGTCCGCTGTCCTCGGGGACGTCCTCCCATGTCGCATACAGCACAAGATCGTCATCCGGCATTGCTACCACGGTGCCGGGTGCGTATGATGTTCCCGATCCGTCCGCAGCCGTGTTCCACTCTTTGAACTGCTTGCCTTCGGGTGCCGTCACTCCGGTGATATCTTTCACAACGATCGACACGCCTTTGGTCTTGCCCGGTTCCGGAGCTATCGTTCCGGTCCCGCCGTTCACATCATACGATACGGTGTAGACGTTCTCCCATATTGCGTACAATGTGAGATTTGCCGCAGGCATGGTCACCGTCTGACCTTCCGCATATGAATCTCCCGATCCGTCGGCCTCTGTGTTCCATTCGGCGAGCTGCATGCCTGCCGGCGCCGTTATTGCTGAGACAGCGGTCGTGAACGTCTCTCCGGGTGCTTTATCGGATTCCGTTGGTACCGTTCCGGAACCGCCGTTCGCGTCATACGTTACAGTGTAGACCGTTTCCCATGTTGCGTACAATGTGAGATTCGCCGCGGGCATCGTTACCGTGTCACCTTCCGCATATGAATCTCCCGATCCGTCGGCCTCTGTGTTCCACTCAAGGAACCGTGTGCCTGCCGGTGCCGTTAACGTTGAGTCCGCCGCTGTGAACGTTGCTCCTTTTATCTTGTCCGTTTCCGTCGGCACCGCTCCGGTGCCGGTGTTCGCATCATACGTCACTGTGAACTTGGGCACCGCTCCGGGGCTCAGGTAGAATTCACCTGCGGCCGCATCGCCGAAGTACAAGTATGTGGGATAAAGCGCACCGCCGCCTTCGACAAGATCATACAATCCTACGGGAACATTGCCGGAACCGTCATCGTACCATAGGCATTCATCCTCGTCCGCGACGTACAGCATTCCATGGATGATCACAAAGCCCTCGTTGGAAAGATATATCCCGTCTGCCGCCGTGACATCACCGCTGACAATAAGTTTACCGTTAACCTCGGCACAGACGCATGCGGTATTGCCGCCGGCCGCTGTCACGCTTACATCGCCGTCTATTTCGAACACCGTACCGTTGCCGTAAGCATAGACCATAGCATCATCGCCTGTTGAGGCCACTGTTACATTTCCGCCTATCTCGAATGTGGTGTTGAGGCCATAGGCGTAGACGTATGCGCCGCCGCCGGTGGCGGTCACGCTGAGATTGCCGTCTATCTCCATCGCACAGGCGTTACCGTCGGCAAAAACAGAAACATTGGTGCCGGTCACTGTTACATTTCCGCCTATATTCAAAACACCGGCAGTATCGCTGGCGGAGATGAAGACTGAATTGCCGGAAGCAATGACATCACCGCCTATTTCCAGCGTGCTGGTGATGCCTCCGGAGCCGGCGCCGTAGACCTGAACGTAATCGCCGCTCACGTTGACATCGCCTGTTATGCTCATCATGCCGCCGTAGTAGGCATGAACAGACAGATCTGTGCCAGGGGTCGAAATTACGGTAACGTCACCATCAACGCTCACTTCGCCGTCGTAATTGGCAGCGAAACCGGCATTATCACCGGTCACGTTGACATCGCCGGTCAGCGTCATCTTTCCCTCGTCAGTACCGTCAACGGTCACAACGAACCATCCGCCGCCGCTGTTTATCTCCAAGACATTGCCGCTTGCCACGGCTGCCTCATAATCGGCGCACCAATCGATGTTCACTTTTCCTATGTTCAGTGCAAGGCAGTCGGTAATGCCTGACAGCGAACCGACGACCTTCACCGTCTGCCCGTCGGCAGTAATGGCGACCTCGGCCTCTATCGCTGTCTTCACATCATTTGCGCTAGTACATGAGGATATGTCCACATCGCCGGCGCCCAGTACGTAGGCGTCGTCGTCATCATTGTTCCCGGAAAGGACGAAGGCTGCGGAAACGATCATCAGGAATGTTACCGCTATTGCCGCGATAAATATCCTTGACCGGTCCTTTTCCCTCCCTTTCGGGCAGGCTCTTTTCGTTTCCATGTTAGTTCCCCTCTTTTTGTTCTGTGATATACATCGCACACATGCGATTGATAAAGTATCGCTGTTAAAGACTTTAATAGTGTGCTATTCTTTTTAAACTTCGACCCTGAAAAGTGAAAATCATTCAGAATTGAGGTAAATGTAAAATTATTCACCGCATTTTTGCGGTGAATAATATCGCTTTTCACCGCACGTGTGTCTGTTGCCGATAAATTCTGTGCAGGTTCCGCTTCGATAAATGGAAGAGAACGAAACGGAAAGGAAGCTGAGGCAAAGAAAGATGAATGAACAGAAACAAGGATAAATAAGGAGAAATAAGAGAAAATAGGAGTAAATAAGGGGCTTGGACCCCTTATGGGTTTTACATCATTCCGCCGACGCCGCCCATTCCCGGTCCGCCCATGTTCGGGTCGCCCATCGGGTTCATCGGCGCGGCGCGGCGCGATGCGATGACATCATCGATCCTGAGGATCATGTTCGCGACTTCCGTTGCGGACGTTATCGCCTGCGTCTTCACTCTCAGCGGTTCAACAACGTTCTTCTTCAGCATATCGACAGCTTCGCCGGATTCAAGGTCAAGGCCGTAATTCCTGCCCTCGCCCTTCTTCTCGTGCGCCGACTTTAATTTTATGATGGAGTCGATGCTGTCAATGCCCGCGTTCTCGGATATCGTCCACGGGATTATTTCCATGGCCTTCGCGAACGCCTCTATCGCAAGCTGCTCTCTTCCGCCGACGGTTGACGCATACTCCGCAAGTCTTAACGCAAGCTCGATCTCCGGCGCGCCTGCGCCCGCTACGACCTTACCATCTTCCATGGCAAGACCGACGACACGTATCGCGTCATGTATCGATCTTTCAACCTCATCCATCACATGCTCCGTCCCGCCTCTTATCACAATAGAAACAGCTTTCGGGTTCGAGCATCCGGTGATGAACGTCATGTCCTCAGCGCCCACTGCCTTCTCTTCCACAAGCTTCGCTTTACCGAGGTCGCTTGCCGTTATCTCGGCGATGTTGCCGATGATCTTTCCTCCGGTGGCTTTCGCAAGCGCTTCCAGATCGGTCTGCTTCAGGCGCCTGCATCCGAAGATGCCCTGTTTCGCCATATAGTGCTGCGCAAGATCGTCAACGCCCTTCTGACAAAGAACGACGTTCGCACCTGCCGCTTTGACCTTATCGACCATTGTTTTCAGAGTTGCCTCTTCCTCTGCGAGGAAAGCGGCCATTGATGCGGGATCGCGGATGCTTATCTGTGCGTCCACTTCCGTCTTCTTTATCTCCATCGGAACGGCGAGTAAAGCTATCTTTGCGTTCTCGATCTTCTTCGGCATGCGCGGGTGTACTCTCTGCTTGTCGATGACGATGCCTTCGATCATGTATGTGTCCTTTATCACACCGCCGACTTTCTTTTCAATTTTTATATTATCGACGTTCACTTTTCCTTCGTCAAATATTGTCTTCGTTGCTTTTATGACGAGGTCTGCGAGATATTCATCCTCTCCGCCTACCGACTTGCCGGTGAGCGCGGTGATCGCCACTTTCTTCATTACTTTGTCATCAGATTTTACCGACATCTCTTTCAGTATCTCGACAGCTTTCGCGGACGCGAGCTTGAACCCGTTTGTTATGACCGTCGGATGAACATTCGAGTCTATCAGCGACTCAGACTGTTTCAGAAGTTCGCCCGCGATGACAACGGCGCTCGTTGTACCGTCGCCGCATTCGTCGTCCTGTGTCTTCGCGACTTCGACCACCATCTTGGCGGCCGGGTGCTGAACGTCAATCTCTTTTAATATCGTGACACCGTCGTTCGTTATCAGAACCTCGCCGATGGTGTCGACGAGCATCTTGTCCATCCCTTTCGGTCCTAACGTCGATCTTATGGAATCCGCCACAGCTTTCGCGGCGGCGATGTTGTTGAACTGCGCCTCTTTATCTTTGCTTCTTTCTGTGCCCTCTTTAAGCACGATTATCGGTTGATTGCCGGAACCATACATACGATGTACTCTCCTATTTCTGAAGAAGATGTAAATTAGTTCTTCTATATTAATGTTGCCTAAATCTCTCTACATAATATTATTTTATCACACACTGCCGGGAGATCCGTTCTTACGGCGGCATTTCTTATCATCGCCGTTATATCTGTGAATACGCATACGTTACCATATGGGCGCGATACACAGGGCAGGATTCTACCTGCTGTTCGGAATTCCCGGATTTCTGATGGGCGGCGCATTCCAGACCGATATGGAAAGAGAAGCGGAACGTAAGAAGCCGTTCTACGTTGAGAACGAATATCTGGGCGGTATCGTGGTCCATGGTTTCGATAATTTGAAGGATGCGAGAGCGTACGCCGTGAAACATACTGTCGGCATGTACCGCATGAACGGCGTTCTGAACGATAATGTGGCAAGGATATTCGTCAGCGGGACGCACACGGAAACGATAAGGAGCGGACTGACGGAATCCGAGTACGAAAAGGCCGCGGATGAAAGAAAGGATGACGGCGCCGGGAAGAAAGAGGCGGGAAGCGTCGTGTCATTCAGCTGGAATCGCTGACACGGAATCAGTAGTACGGGTTCCCTTCATCGACCGTTTTATCTTTGTTCTTATTTTTCATTCCCAGGCTGCGTTCCGGCACCAGCAAAGAATCCCATTTGAAGCTGAGAGTGGTGCCGCAGACCTCGCATACGGTTCTTTTATCGAACACAGGAGCCTCAGGATCTTGTAAAATGTTACCGCACCAGGGGCACACGACTACTGTGACATACTTCTCTTTGGCTGCCATATTCTATACGATCCTGTACCTGTCCTTTTTATCCATGCTTTTTTCCGGCACCATGGCCTGGTTCAGTTCGTAATAGTATAATGTTCCGCATTCACTGCACGTTTTCTTGAATCCCGGCGGGAACTTGAAATGCAGCACTGCGCATCTGCACCAGGGGCACACGATCATTCTGACCATTTTATTTCTTATGCGATCTAAATTTACCATCTGTAACTTGATCGTTCTGCAGTTGCGTCCCTCCTTGGATTCTGTGCTCTTTTTCGGGACCGAGTGAAGGAATCCCCCATATGCGGCGCCGCATTCCCTGCATATGATGCCGCCGCGCCCGCCCTGCCGGGGATACGTGCTTAACATGTAACTCCCGCACCAAATGCAAGTGCTTATCCAAAGACGGTCTTCTCGCTCTTCCACGAATGTTTAACGGGGTTGTCCGGATATAATGTTTTTTATGTCCGCCGTTATCAAAAGACGTCGAAGACTTTGATACCGTTCGCGGAGGCCAGCGACCTTATCCTTTCCAGAGCGCGCGGCGATCCGCGGATGCCGACGGCGTCCATGCGCTTCGCGAGCAGCGGGCGAAGGTTCAGCGAATCCAGGAGCATGCGCTTCGTTCCCGTGGATATTATCGCGTCGACGAACTCTTTCTCATTTCCTTCAAGTACCGACAGCACCGGACCGACAAGCGCGTACGTATCGAGACCGGCGTCCGTTAATTTTTTTAACGCGTCGATCCTTCTCGCCGGAGCGGGTGCACCGGGCTCGATGATCTTTGAAATGTTATCGTCAATGGACGTTATCGTTACGGCAACCTCGCCGTTCATTTCTTTCAGTATCGGAAGATCGCGCAATATCAGATCGGATTTTGTATGAAGATGTATCCTCATTCTCTTCTCTTTCAGCTTGATGAGACATTTCTTTGTAAGCTCGAATCGTTCTTCCGCCGGTTGGTACGGATCCGTTGTTGTTCCTATGCCTATCGTTCCTTTGACGGACGCAAGTTCCTTTCCCAGTCTGCTTTCGATACCGGCCCTTATTCTCACGGTCGACCAGTCATCCCATTCCGTGTATGTTAACTCCGGTGCGTAACAATAAAGGCATCCGTGACCGCACCCGCCGTACGGGTTCAGCGCATGGTCTATCCCCGGAAGCCTTGACGGCGACAATGCCTTTCTGCATTGTATTATCTCATATTTTCCGTTCCATACGCCGTCGTCGGAAAATTCCAGGAGATTAGACAAAGTCCTCTATCCTCCTCTGCGTGAACCAGTCCTGAAGTATTCCCGAATACAGTAACCATGTCTTTCTGGGAATGTCCATCACTCTGTCCACATGCTGTAATGCGGATTCCATGTTATCATATTTGTGAGGACGCGTTTTCAACGCTGCTCTGACGTTCTCACGCACGTTCCATACGCCCACCGGCATCACATAACCTGAATGCGCCTCTCTGAATATCACAGCGCCCGCCTGTCTGTTCTCTCTCATTAATAATTCGTTAACTGCCATTCTCGCCGCGTAATAACAGCCGCCTATGTGCGCATAATCCTTGCGTCCTTCGTAGAATTCGTGGTCCGATATCATTTCGATGTCGGAACCGTTAGGATTCCACGTGGTGTTCGGGTACCACGCTTCTATGAGTTCATAACGCCACGAGCATGGTATGAGCAATATGCACCACCTGTTGTCAAGCTGCTCCCACTGGTATATGCGGAATTCGTCTATTGTGTTGTTGTACTTCGTCGTTTTTAAGAGATCTTTACCTATCATGTCGTCCACGGCGGTGATGGACCACCGCGTCGGTACGAATTTTCGATTCTTTTCGATGCCCATGGTGCCGACGGCGAACGCCTTCTGTATCTCTGATATCAGCGTGCCGTTATTGTACGCCGATATCACCGCTTCAACAGCTTTCATATCGGTGTCGTAGAACGACCTTTCTAAGTTACGTTCAAATTTCGGGTTTCCGATGGACATCTTCTCCATTCTTGCTGACGGACCGAACGGTTGTACCTCATCATCAAGTATCAGCCGCCCGCGAGGTTTCTGCGAGAATAACGCTTCCACCTCTATCGGACGTTCCGTTAACGCGATCTCCTGAACGTTATCCACGATCTTACCGCCCTCTTTGAAGTTCCTTGCGTCTATGCGGTACTTGCCGCGCACAAGATTGAACCTGAAGTCAACGATCTGATCGATGCTTTTTCCCACCCAGAACTCCGGTTTGTCCATTAACGACGTGTCGCCGAACTGCGGCGGTACGAGAGGGCCGATGTCCACCTTCGGATATCCGAAGCGTCCCACGAAGACGGCGGGAGGGCTTGATCCCTCTATGTCCAGGGAATCAATTAACCGCATCGTTCTCTGCTGTGTGTAGAACTTTATCATAAGCGGGCATCTGCTCTTTCCGCAGAGCATCCGCGATCCCTTGCAGACTATGCACAATCCCGAACGCGTGGCGGCGTTCTTCTCCGCCATCGTATCAAAAAATTCTGTGTCCCCGCTCATTTCCTCTCTCTTCCGGCTTCCTTCCGGCATTCCTTTTCATTCTGATGCCTGCGTATGCTTATCATTGCCGCCATCGACCCCGCGCCGATGCCGTTGTCTATATTTACGACCGCAAGTCCGGGAGAGCATGTCTGGAGCATGCACATTAACGCTGCCTCGCCGTTACCGCCGTAACCGTAACCGGTGGACGTCGGCACTCCTATGACCGGGGCTGATGCTAATGACGCCACCACTGACGGAAGAGCACCTTCCATCCCCGCGACAACAATTATTGCGTCCACGTTCTCGTCAAGCATCATTTTCATAGGCTCAAGGAATCTGTGCATCCCCGCGACGCCTACGTCATATGATGTTATACATCTGCATCCCATCGCCTCGGCCATGAGCTTCGCTTCTTCCGCGACGCGTATGTCCGATGAGCCTGCTGTTATTATCCCGATCACACCTTTTTTCTTCTTCGCCGTGACGCTGCCGACCGATACCGCTTCCGCTTTGTCGTGATATGTGACATCATTGTCCTTCACAGCGCGGACGACGGCATTGTAATGCTCCTTCGTCGCTCTGGATATCAGAAGGTATCCTCCTTTTGGTACGCTTTTTGCGATATCCGCCGCCATCTCGGGTGATTTCGCAAGCGCGTACACCACCTCGGGAATATCCTTTCTCATTCTTCGGCCGTGGTCCATGACTGTGTGGTCATTCACTTTTTCCATATAGTCCAGCCTGAGCGCCTTCTCCGCCTCCGCAACGGATATCTCACCTTTCTCCAAAGCTTCGAGGACGTCCCTGATGCTCATGCTCATGGGATGGCGTGGCGGTATCTTAACTTTCTGCCGTCATTGTGAGAACAGTGATATGTTTCTGTAATGCTAAGGTACGTCTTACTAAATCGTATCTTACTAAACTGTTCATCGGCGGACAGCGGTCGCAGGAAAGGTCCTGTTCACCGATTGTAAACGGATCCCGGCGTCTCGACGGAATATTTCCGATCTTTACGGCCGGCAGCATTTGGGCGAAAGATAAGGGTCATTTTAATATACAGAGGGCCATTCCGCCTTCATGGCAGCGGTACGTGTAACACTGACAGCTTTGTTCCTGATAATAATAGGCGGGTGGTTCATAATGAACAGCCTGCTTCCCATACTCGATCTCGGGGATCCTTTCTCGCTCACCGTGGCGGCGGCGATATTCTTCCTCTATTTCGGTCTTGACATGACGGCAAGCCAGGCCGAACTGCTTTACTATCTGTTCCCGATCGTAGGAACTTTGTCCTTCATAGCCGGTATATTGTTACTGACGAAGAACGGACGTCTGATGGCAAAGCTCATGCTCATGATAATAACGATACTGTCCGGTCTGGCGCTCATTCTGTGCTTTGCGCTGATGGGCATAGACGTCAGCGATCCTGAGGGCACCTTGGGCATCTTCAAGAGCGCCTTCGAGGACGGGGACCTGGTCGCTCTGCTCATGCCGGTGGCTGAGATCCTGCTGATCCTCGTTGCATCGATCCTGGGTACGATATTCATGATCGGCCGCGGGGTCAAAGAGCATTTCGAGTGAACGGAAGAACGGGAGCACGGTACCGTGCTCCCTCTTTCTTATATTTTTTAATGGATGATGGGCGATATGAAAGAATGGCGTCTGCTTTGCGACCGCATATCCTCATTGAAAAGGGTTGCGATATCGTTCTCCGGCGGCGTCGACAGCACTGTTGTTCTCGCGGCGGCCGTGAATGCGTTGCCTGAGGATCACATTGCCGTATTCGCCGACATTCCGATGATATCGGAACGTCAGAGGCGCATCGCGCGTGACGTTGCCGAAGAACTCGGCGCGAACCTGATATCAGCGGAACTTTCATGGGACGATATGCCCCGTGTCCGCGATAACGGCGCGGACAGATGCTATCACTGCAAAAGGGCGATATATTCGTCTGTGAGGAAGGCCGCATCCCTTCATGAGTACGATGTGTGCGCCGACGGCGAGAACGCATCCGACCCC
>WRNI01000037.1 GCA_009776695.1 Methanomassiliicoccaceae archaeon | reverse complement strand
AAACCCTTCATTGCAACTACCGAGACGAAGAATTATATCTATTGAATAAAGCTTTTGGTCATTCTGTGCCTAAATGAGCTTTGATAGCGAGACGTTAACAATATATTTGCCGGGAAGGCCGTTCCCGTCGCTCTCCGTCACGGGAACGGGATGCGACCAAATGTGCGAGCATTGCAAAGGCGCGCACCTCAGACATATGAAAGATGTTTCCTGCGGGTCCGCCATGTCCGCGGCGGTAGACGATATAATATCGTCAGGCGGTCACGGCATGCTTGTGAGCGGGGGATGTGATAAAAGGGGAAGCGTCCCCGTCATGAACGTCATCGATGACATTGAGCGCGCGGTCCGCAGCGGACTGAAGGTCAACGTTCACACCGGTTTTCTGAACGAGGATGACGCGGAACGTCTCGTATCCGCGGGTGTAAGGGAATTCTCGGTAGATGTGCATCAGGACCCCGTCATCATAAAAGAGGTGCTGCACCTTGATGTCTCACCGGACGCATACTCGGAAATGATCGACATAATCGTCAGCGCGGGCGGCAGACCGGTGCCGCATCTGACTGCCGGTTTCGGTACATACGACCTTCTGGCGTCGGCGGAACTTGTCAGGGACAAGGGGCTGAATGAGATCACGCTGCTTGCGCTGGTGCCCGTGAAGGGCACCATAACGGAGAATTCGTTAATAACGGAGGATACGATAGTTGAGGCCGCGAGGATGCTTAAAGGGATGGGATTCGAAGTGACGCTGGGCTGCATGCGCCCGCGTTTCCATCGCGGCCTTGAGATAAGGTGTATAGATTCTGGTATAAAAAGTATAGCTAACCCTTCCCGTGATACGGTGGCGTGGGCCAGGGAAAAAGGAATGAAAATCGTTGAAAAGCATACGTGCTGCTGTTTCACTCGTTAACAATGCCGTGACCGTGATCCGCGAGCTTACGGCCAATAAGAAAAACGGCCGCGTATTCCGGCACTTCCGTCTCGCCTTTCAGTAACATCCGTTCACCGAGCATTGTTATTTCTGTGTCACGTTTCATCGTTATTTTTACGGCGTCGGATGAGTACTCTTTGGGAACGGCGTCCTCCAGCGGATCGAAATCATCAAGCCCGTTGCGCGAGAGCGGCGTCACGCGCAGGCCGCTCTTCCCGTGCACGGAACCGGGAAGCCGTATCAATCGTTTTATATCGGCCGTCACGGGCTCGTCCACTTCCCCCGATAACGAAACGACGACGTCCTCCGACATTATCCTCATAAGAATTTCCTGACTCTTTTTCGTCAGCGTCGCCATGGTGTTGCGTTCGAACATCGCGTTCACGGACGACGCCACGTCGTCCTTTACCTTTGCGATCGTCTTATCAGCGGTCTTCCCTATGCTCGGGTACTTCTTTTTCAGTTCCTTTGCGTCCATTGCCATCAGGTCGTCCGCCACGGCCGCAAGGCCGTCCCTCAGCCTCAGCCTCCACCCGCCGGAGTCCGCCTTCGGTATCAGGCGGTCCAGCGTGACGTTGGTAAGCTTCCGGCCGCCGAGGTTCACCGCCGACGTGACGGTACCTTTTTCCGGGAACGTCCAGTTCATGTCAAGGCCTTTTGACGTAACGTAATCGACTATCTCCCTTCTTTCCGGCGAACCGAGCGTCAGCACCTTCGGCGACGATACGTGAGCGTGATATCCCCGTCCGCCGGAAAAGACGATGTTCACTTCCTCCTCTTTGAACCCCAGATCGCCGCATATGAACGAATCGACGAGATTGATCATCTCCTTCTTGATCTGTTCAAGCATCTCGGCGTACGTCATCTTATCGGCGCCTTTCAGATGATCGGCGTCAAGATCGAATATCAGATCGGCGCCCAGCCACATCTTCTCGTCCATCGTCGGCGCCGCCGGGTCTCTGTAATACGCGGTCGAGTAATAACAATGCGAAGGCACCTGCGCTATCAGGAATCTGCGGACATCGTCGGCTTTGGTGAAACCGAGGTGCCGCTGCACGAACGTCCTGTCGAAGAACATGAATCCGAATTCTCTTCTGCCGAATCGTTCAGGAAGTACCGGTGCGTTCGCCTTGTAATATCTGCGGAACGCTTTGAGCAGGAACCTGGAGTTCTGATCCATCGGAACGAGTAGCGCCGAACAACATATAATTACATTGTCCGTATTCTTTGGGATGTGACGGAAAAGGTACCGATATACGACAACCACGTGCATCTCAGCCCGAGCGGACGTAACATTGATGCGCTGAAGGAGTTCGAAGCGGCCGGAGGCACAGGTATAACGTTAGTTACGTTACCTTACGAAGAGATAGAAATATCCGACGCGGACAGCTTCCTCAGATCGTATAACGTAACGTTATCAATGGCCGAACGTGCGAGGGAGATGACCGGCGTTCACGTCAACGTTGCCGTCGGTCCGTATCCTGTTCTCCTGTTACCGCTTGCGGAACGGTTCGGCATTGAAAAGGCGGAGAAGATAATGAAAGACGGCATGCGTACCGCCGCCGGTCTCGTCGCGTCCGGCAAAGCGGACGCGCTCGGCGAGATCGGAAGACCGCATTTCGACGTTCCGGCGGAAATAAAAGAGGCGTCCGATCGTATACTCGTATACGGTATGGAACTTGCGGCGGAGAACGGATGCCCGGTGATAATACACAGCGAGTCCGGGTCGCCCGAGCTCATGAAAGAGCTGTCAGAAATGGCGAGGTCCGCATCGTTAGACCCCGGGATGGTGATAAAGCATTTCTCACCGCCGCTGGTGCGCGATGACGAGACTTACGGAATATTCCCGTCGATACCCGCATCGAGGAATGCGGTGCGTGAGGCCCTCGGCAAAGGCGATCGCTTCATGCTTGAGACCGATTACATAGACGATAATGCGAGGCCCGGCGCGGTGATGTCGATAACCACCGTGCCGAAAAGGGTGAATGCGTTGCTCTCATCGGGCGGGATGTCCTCGGAGACGGCATGGAAGATATGCCATGACACACCGGAGAGGATGTTCCGCCGGTGAGCACAGAAAAGCATTAATCCGGACGCGGACGTTGTCGGTAACGGGAGCGTCAATGAAAATAGCGATGATGGTCGATTCGCACCATCCGGTGAGGGACGGGGTCGTGGCGGCCATCGACACCTTACGGAAAGGTCTTGAGGAACGCGGTCATGATGTTATTCTGATAGCTCCCGATCCCGGGAAGGGGAACAGGGTAGAAGGCGTTCATTACATACCCGCGAAGAGCTTCGGGACGTTCGAAGGATATTATTTGCCGATATTCCCGTCGGACAGCATATTCCGTCTTAAGGAGATGGGCGTCGATGTCATCAACGTTCACGGATTTGCGTTCATGGCGGTTCGCGGCATAGCATGCGGAAAACTTCTCGATGTTCCCGTTGTCATTACGTTCCACACGCCGGTCTGGGATTTCATAGGCGAATATTCGCCCTTCGACCCTGAATTCTCGCTGAAGGTCGGATGGTCATACTTCCGCCGTCTTTTCAAAAGGGCGGACGTCACGGTGGCGCAGACGCCGTCGATAGCCAAAGAACTTAAAGAGAATAACGTGAAGGCGAACGTGCGTGTGATACCCACAGGCATTGATACGGGAACGATGAGACCCGGGATCGACGGAAGCGTTATACGCGAAAGATACGGCATCGCTGAAAAAAAGGTGTTGATACACGTCGGCCGTCTCTGTCCCGAAAAATGTCTGGACGTTCTGATAAAGGCGATGACGATGCTGAGCGAAGACGTTGTTCTTATGATAGTGGGCAAAGGCGCCTCGGAGGCGGAGCTGAAAGCCCTGACCGCCGATCTCGGGCTCACGGAACGAATAATATTCACCGGGTTCGTAAGTGACGCCGAGTTACCGTTACATTACGCGGCGGCGGACGCCGCCGTGTCGTCGTCGATATATGAGGCGCAATGCCTCGCGATAATGGACGCTATGGCCTGCGGCCTTCCGGTCGCATGCCCGCACGGAAGAGCATTCGTCGATTTCATCGTGGACGGGGAGAACGGGTTTATGTTCGACGCGTCGCCGGAAGGCTGCGCCGAAGCGATAAAGAAATGTCTTTCCGCCGATCCGTCGATAGGAGTTAACGCAAGAACGACGGCCGTTTCGTATTCCATATCTAGGTCCGTAGATGCATACGTATCGTTATTCGAAGAGCTTGTGAGCACAAGGCAACGAAGATGACGGATAAGGTTTTACATGCGCTCGTCCATGATGCGCTATGAAAGCGAAGGTGCTCAGCGTCTACGACGAAGGCTCGCTGGTAAGGACGGCGCTGATAGGCGCCCGCGGGATATCGATCCTCATAGATACTGACGGCGAGCGCACGCTTTTCGATACGGGCATGCGCGGTAACTACCTGATGCATAACATGGACCATCTGAACATCGACGTGAACACGATAGACCGCGTTGTGATATCGCATATGCACAGGCCGCATATAGGCGGACTTGCGGCATTCCTGGAAAGAAGGGACGCCGCCGTGAACGTCGTCGCACCGTCGCGCATAGACATGAGGAAGCGCGTTCTCGGTATACAGATGGGGAAGGAAGAGATACCGGACGGCATGTCCGGAAAGATGAATATCGGCGTGATCAGCGAATGGGCGCAGCTTAGCGATAACTTATTCGTGACAGGCAGCGTCCCCGCAGAGGCTCCGCCGGCGGGCGCGGCGCCGGAGGCGCAGACCGAAGAGAACTCCCTTGTGCTGATGACGAAGAAAGGCCCGGTCCTCATATGCGGATGCTGTCATAACGGTATTTCAAACGTGATGTCGTTCATCAAAGAGAGAACGGGGAAAAAAGTGGCAGCCGTCATCGGCGGTCTGCACATGGTGAAGATGAAACGCACCGAAGTTCACGCGGTCGCGGACACGTTCGCGGACAGCGGACCTCCCGAACTGTATCTTAATCACTGCACAGGGCAGACGCAGAGAACGTACCTGAGGGAAAAGTTGGGTATGGACGCCGTCAAAGAATTTTACGCGGGCACCGAGATAAGTTTTGACATCTGATAATAGTGACCGGCAGGCGACCGTGACCGCGCCGGATACGTGAGGTATACGGGTCAATTCTAAATACAGCGACGCAATAGCTTTAATTAAGTGTAAAAGGAGAAACAGGAGATGGGGTATATCGTAAGAACCGCGGCGCTGTTCCTGATGCTAACGTTACTGTTCGTTGGCATAGGCGCCGTGCTGAGCTATTTCATATATGACGGGAGCACGGACAGCATGATGCTGGTCATGCTGGTGTTCCTCGTACTGGCGACGCTGATCAATCTTTTCTCATTCATCTTCTCAAAGAAGATAGTGCTGAAGGCGCATAAGGTCAAACTGATAAAGAGAGAGGACAATCCGCGCCTTTACGGTATCGTCGAAGGCATCGCGGTGAGCGCCGGACTTCCTATGCCTGAAGTTGGTATAACGAACAACCCGACGCCGAATGCATTTGCAACAGGGCGCGGGCCGAAGAGCGCCGCCGTGGTCGCGACAACAGGTCTTCTTGACCTTCTCGACGACAAAGAGTTAAGAGGCGTCATGGCGCACGAGATGGCGCACGTGAAGAATCGTGACATTCTCGTGATGTCGGTGGCGGCGATGATCGCCGGCGCCATATCGATATTGGCAAGATTCGCGTTGTTCGGTTCGTTAAGGAACAGGGACGCCGGAACGATGGTCATAATGTTCCTCGCATATCTCACGATACCGATCGCGGCGATGCTTATTCAGTTAAGCATCTCGCGCAGCAGGGAGTACAAGGCGGACGAGTCCGGCGCCCGGATCATCAGCGATCCGTTATCGCTGGCGAGCGCGCTTGACAAGCTTGAATCGGGTAACATAAGAAGACCGATGGAGAACGAGAACCCGTCGAGCGCGCATATGTGGATCGCGAACCCGTTAAGCGGGCGCAAGAAGGGGACGTCGCGCATATTCAGCACGCACCCGCCCGTTGAGGAAAGGATAAGACGGCTGAACGCGATGGCCGGAAGGACGGAGGCATAAGAAATGGAAGTTGAACAGACATTGGCGATATTGTTCATTGTGATCGGCGCGATACTGATAATGATAGAGGCGTTCTCGCCGGGGGTGTTCATGATCATACCCGGGACGGTGCTGGTGATACTCGGTATAATCGGTTACGTGTATCCGGATCTGCTCTTCAGCGTCTGGTCGCCGATAATAGCGCTGGTAGTGGCGATACCGGTCACGTTCGGTACGGTGAAGATGTATCAGGTGCTTGCGAGACCGGAGCCTCCTACTACGACCGTCGCGGAATCACTGGTGGGCAGAGAAGGCGTAGTGACGGTAAGGACAGAGCCGGACAGCATAAAAGGAAAGGTCAAGATAGGCTCGGACGTCTGGAGCGCCACATCCGATGAGCCGATAGACGACGGTACCGAAGTTGTCGTCATAAAAAGTCAGGGAGTTCACGTAACGGTCGAACGGAAACAGTAAAAAAATGAGAAAGGGGTGAAAAAGATGTTAGAAATTGATACATGGATCCTTGTCCTCGTGTTCGTGGCGATAGCCGGAGTGCTCGTCGCCATGGTCAGCGGGGTAAAGATAATACGGCCTTACGAGCAGGCGATATACATGCGCCTCGGTAAGTACATAAGAGTGCTGAACCAGGGTCTCAACTTCGTATGCCCGTTCATAAACGAGGTAAGGAAATTAGATCTGCGTACGCAGGTGCTTGACGTTCCAAGTCAGGAAGTGATAACGAAAGACAACTCGCCTGTGAACGTCGACGCTATAATATACATTAAAGTGACGGACCCGAAGAACGCTTTCTTCGAGGTCACGGATTACAGGATGGCTACCGTTTATTTAGCGCAGACGACGCTGAGGTCGGTGATAGGCGAGATGGAACTTGATGACATACTTTCGAACAGAGAGAGAATAAACCTTCAGCTCCGCGACATACTCGACCAGAACACCGACAAGTGGGGTGTGAAAGTTGAGAACGTAGAGATACGTGAGCTCGATCCGGCAAGGAAGGTCAAGGAGGCCATGGAAGAGCAGACGTCATCGGAGAGAAAGAGACGTGCCGCCATACTTCAGGCGGACGGTATGAAACGCGCGGCGATACTTGAGGCCGAAGGTAAAAAGAAATCAAGGATTCTCGAAGCGGAAGGTCTCAGGCAGTCGATGATACTTGAGGCCGAAGGCAAAAGACTGGCGGTGATACTGGAAGGACAGGGCGACGCGCAGAGGCTCCGCATAATGTCGGTCGGTGCTGCAACGCTCGACTCCAAGGCGATGGCCGTCCTTTCGATGGAAACGCTGAAGAGCGTCGGCGAAGGTGAATCGACGAAGTTCTTCTTCCCCATCGAACTGACGAAACTGGTGGAAGGCGTTTCTCAGTACATGGGAGCCGCATCGACAATACCGGAGAGAGGGATATCCGAGATAAGCGACGTGAAAGCGAACATCGGCGATCCCGATGACATACTCGGCCCGATACCGAAGGCGGCGGAGCTCAAGGAGCAGATAGCGACGCTCGACAAGATAATGGACGCGGAGATGAAGGAGACGAAGGACATCGCTCAGAATCCCCGGGTCGCTGACGCGAACGAGTAAACATATTACGGCGGGAGGACCGCCGGAACATCACTTTTTCTCAGATTCCCATTTTTCAAGTTCGGCGACCTTTGATAACGTTGAGCCTCTGCCGATCTCTTCGCGCATACGATTCTCGTTCTCTGCGACGCTCAGCGATCTGTTGGCGACCTCGACCGCGTTCTCCCCGCGGACGACGATAAGACCGTTGGCATCGCCTATTATCCAGTCGCCCGTTCTGACCGTCTGGTTACATATTGTGACGTCAATGCCGATGCCCCCGTACCCTTTCGGCTCGCCTGCGTCCGGTGTCACGTGCTTCGCGAACACAGGGAATTTTAATTCTGCGATCTCATCGATATCACGGACGGCGCCGTCGATGACGACGCCTCCGAGGCCCATGACCTTCGCCGACAGCGTCGCAAGGCCGCCCCAGACCGCCGTCGGCCCCCCGCCCGCGGATATCACGATGATGTCGCCCTCGTTGGCACGGTCTATCGCTTCGACGGGCTTCGCCCAGTCGCCGTCCGCCGTCTGTACGGTGAACGTTTTGCCTATCATGCGCTGTCCCGGGGCGAGATGCGGTGTCAATCCCCTGATAACACCGCGCTTATGATATGCGTCCGAAATATTGGGTGTTGATACGCGTGAGAACGCCTCGTATATTTCCGTAACGCCGTAACGTTTGGAAATGCCTGCGCTGACCTTTGAACCGGCCATCGCCTTCTTCATCTTCTTAGTCGCGTCGGTTATGTTCTCGGCTTTCGTTATCCCTCCGCCGGCGATGATGACCGACGCGCCCGCCTTCACATATTCGCCGACGGTCTCAGAAGTTATGCCGCCGGCGACGGCCACCGGTATCGATACCGATGATACGACGTTCCTAAGAACGTCGACGGGCGCGGCATCCCCGCGCATCTGCTGATCTATGCCCATATGAAGGCATATGTATGACGCGCCAAGTCTTTCAACAGTCTTCGAACGTTCCTCAACGTCGCGCACATTGAGCATATCGACCATGATCGCGGCGCCGTACTTCCCGGCGGCGGAAACAGCCTCGGATATGGTGGAATCGTCAGCCAGTCCCATTACGGTAATTATATCAGCACCCGCCTTCGCGGCGATCTCCGCCTCGAACGAGCCGGTGTCCATTGTCTTCGTATCGGCAACTATCTTAACATCAGGGAACTCCCGGCGCATTGTGCGTATGGCTTCAGCGCCCTCGCTCTTCAGCAGCGGCGTTCCGATCTCGATCCAATCGACGCCTCCGGCGACGGACTCGCGCGCTATCTCGACGCTTCTCTTAAGATGCATAAGGTCCAGCGCGATCTGCAGAACAGGCAGCATGCAACGCCAATAACGGTACGAATCTAAAACCTTTCCCAAAGATGCGGTCCCGTAAAAAAGCATAAAGAACAAAAGGCCACTCAGCTCGCCCGTCTGTCATCACGTTCAGCTCAACAACGATCATCATCGTGGCGTTCGTCAATACCCGCATGTGATAATAATGATTTGCGGTGACGAATGACCGTGGCACGACATATCCTGAAATTGCAATTCCGGCGAGTTCCGTAAAGAGCCGTAATTATCAGACGTAGCACAGATACATTTTTATTGATGATGATCACTTATCATTTTGTCCAAAAGTAAGTCCTGAAAAGGGGTCGCTGCGATTACGTGGCGACTTTCCTGCTCTGCGGGTCAAAAACCCTTTCAGGCCGTGGGCTCTCACTTTCTTATTATCTGCTTAATTTTATGCTCTATTATGCCAAAACGGCAATGGCAATCGTTTTCCGTGTCCTCTTTGTATTCTATGTGAGCCCATACCGCCCCCGCAATGTAATCTTGGACCTGAAGGATCTTGGTGCCTCTCGAATCTCTCATCTCTATGCTCTCTATCCTCTTTCCGTAACGTCCTGCGATCTCGATGCAGGCATCTGTTAACTTTTTCTCATATCCGTCCATCAGAGAGGTGTTGTCTATCGTCAGATCGAAGACCTTGCAATCGTCATTCATGAGGACGAGTTCAACAAGCTCTAATGTTTGGCGGAGGTTGTGGTCCTTCTTCTTTTTAGGCGTTCCGAGGTCTAGCTTTGACTTTTTATACGATACCGCGTAAACATCAACATCGCATTCTTCCGCCCATGTAAGCACCTTGGATATCTCGTGATTTTCTGAAGTGTAGTGTTTGGTCTCGCTCTTGGCCTTAGGAAAGGCGAGGGTGATACCTTCGAACCTTTTCACATCGTCCGTGACCGCGGCCGTAAGGACACAGAACGCAGATTCGGATCCTATCTCGCCGCTGTCATCAATGACAATCAGCCGTTCATACCTGCGCTTCCAGTCATTGGACCTATACGGTATGAATACTCCTCTGCGGTAATGGAACAGGCTCATAGATCCATCCCGGAATATTTTTTCGTATATTTGGTCAAAGGTCTCATCACGTTCGGGATGATATATCGAGTATAATAAAGAAATTACCCTGGCATAATATAAAACGGCGGATCCTCTCCGGAAAAGATTGGTCAAGAGAAGAGGGAGCAAAAAGGCGGCAGATGGGTCTGGAAATAACATCTTTGTCCTATGTGATTTTTTTATGAGAACGACCGGATAAAATGTATAACCTTGGTGAATGATGCACACCCGTGAGAGAATAATGTCCGTTCGTAAGAAAGTCATCAAAAAAGCGGATAAGAACAAGACCGCCGTGTTATTCGTGGACGAGACGAACGACCTTCAGTCGCAGATCGCCGAATATTTTCTGTTAAAATATTACGGCGATGTGTACGAAGTTCGAAGCGCCGGACCGAAGAATGACCACGTGGACTGCGAACTGATATCGGTGATGTACCAGAACGGCCACGATATGAGACGTTCCACGTCCAAAGATTTCAGCGCCAAGAACATGATAGAGTACGATTACATAGCATTCCTGCAGAAGGACACGTACGAACGGATACGCGACGTGATACCGTTCAAAGGGAAGCATATACTGAAAGATTTCGGAAAAAGGTCCGATTTCAAAGCCACGGATGATGCGGAACTTGCGGAATGTTACATCGCGTTGGCGAAAAAGGTGGAAGACTGGATAAAGGAAACGTTCTCGTCCATCGAGGATCTTGAAAAGACGGTCATACGATGATAAGCGTGCTCGTTCATGATAAAGGACAGTGCGATCCGAAGAAATGCACCGCGAAACGTATGATAAAGTTCGGGCTTGCCTCGGAAGTAAACGTAAATCGCATACCGCGCGGTTCCGTGATACTTTCACCGTTCGCGGAGCAGGCGTTATCGCCTGCCGATCGAATACACGCGCTCCGGAGCGGTATAACGGTGATAGATATGACGTGGACGAACATAAACGAATTCCCAAGGCCGAAAGGAATGAATGAACGCGCTCTTCCGTACCTTCTGGCGTCGAACCCGGTCAACTGGGGAAGGCCGATGGAGCTGAACAGCGCCGAGGCGGCCGTCGCGGCGCTGATGATACTCGGCGAAAGAGAACAGGCAATGGGCATAGCGGAAAGGTTCGGATGGGGCTCCGAGTTTATACGGATGAACGGCAACATGCTTAACGACTATTCGAACGCAAAGGACAGCACGGACGTGGTAAGGATACAGAAGGAATATCTCGGGCCCGAAGAAGAGTGACACGCCAAAGATAAGTGACACGCCAAAGATAAGTGACCGGTCCGAGGGGCATTCCGCGCATAACGGCACCGTTGCACAAGAACGGCGGCATGTCACGCGCATAACGGTACCGTTGCACGAAGAACGGCGGCACATCGAATAAAAAAGCGAATTCCCGGCGG
>WRNI01000036.1 GCA_009776695.1 Methanomassiliicoccaceae archaeon | reverse complement strand
CCATAATTTATTTTTGCTTTTTTCCATGCGCATCACTCCTTTTGTCGGGTTTGTGCGTACGCGCTCGTACGCACCGGATCCGATTGCTGACATTATCGCATGTACAGTTAATAAACAATTGCCGCCGTATAAACAAGGTACTTGCCGTATGAACGAAGTACTTGCCGTATGAACGAAGTACTTGCCGTATGAACGAAGTACTTGCCGTATGAACGAGATACTTCGCAATCAGAATAATATACGTGACGGATGTTCGCTACATCAATGTCCGATCCAATACAGGATTCAATAAGGAAATATGCGCTGCAGAACGCGGTGTTCTTCAAAGGCACCGCAAATCCGAAATCCGTCGTCGGTAAGATATTGGGCGAGTTCCCTGAGCTCAGAAGCAGATCGTCCGAAATAATCCCGATGATCGACGCCGTCGTATCGGACGTCAACAAAATGTCACTGGACGCGCAGACAAAGGAACTGCGGTCTTTGTCCCCCGAGCTTATGGTAAGGGAGAAGAAAGAGCGCGTGTACGAACTTCCCGCGCTGGACGATGCCGATAAAGGCGTGGTGATGAGGATAGCTCCCGGACCTTCCGGTCCGCTGCACATCGGCCATTCCCGTGTATCGGTACTGAATGACGAGTACGTCAAAAGATATGACGGCAAATTGATAAACAGATTCGAGGACACGAATCCCGAGAAGATAGCTCCGGAAGCGTACGACATGATACCGGAGGACCTTGAATGGCTGGGCGTGAAAGTTCATGAGACGGTGATACAGAGCGATCGCTTTCCTATCTATTACGATGTTACAAAAGAACTGATCGAAAAAGGACAGGCGTACGTCTGCACGTGCAACGCCGATCACTGGCGCGAATTAAAGGAGAATATGCGGGCATGTCCGTGCCGTGATCTTCCGAAGGAAGAGCAAATGGAGCGTTACGATAGGCTGTTATCGAACGGTTACGCGGAAGGCGAGGCCATCGCCGTTGTGAAGACCGATCTGAAACATCCTAATCCTGCTGTTCGGGACTTCGTTGCGTTGCGCATCGTCGATCATCCGCATCCCCGCATCGGTACGAAGTATAACGTATATCCGATGATGAATCTCTCTGTGGCGATAGACGATCATCTTCTCGGTATGACGCACGTGATACGCGGTAAGGATCATCTGAACAACACGTTCAGGCAGGAGTACATCTACAGGCACATGGGATGGAAGGCGCCGCATTTCTATCATTACGGTCTCGTAAGCATTCCCGAGTCGGTACTTAAGACGTCGATAATAAAACAAGGCATACGTGATAACGAGTACACAGGATGGGACGACGTACGCACAGGAACGCTGAGAGCGATGAAGAAACGCGGGATAAGGCCGGAAGCGATACGAAGGTACTGGACGGAAGCCGGAATGAAGCAAATTGACATACAATTCACATGGGACACACTGTACGCGATGAACCGCGACATTATTGATGACGGCGCGAACAGATACTTCTTCGTTCAGGACCCCGTCCCGTTCGATATTGCCGGCATAGATATGCTCAAAGGAAAGGCGCCTCTGCATCCCGACCATCCGGAAAGAGGGACGCGCGATTATTCGATATCGGGAAAGATGAACGTATCCATATCATCGAATGACGCGGACAATTTCCGTGAGACCGGAACGATAAGACTGAAGGACCTTTGCAATCTGGAGTTCGGCGAGCCCGCGAAGTATTCGGGCAACGACGTATCCGTTCTGAAGAAAGGTGTCCGCGCCGTTCAGTGGGTATCGTCGGGCGTTCCCGCTGAAGTTCATATGCCTGACGGCTCGGTCATGAAAGGAACGGCGGAGAGGGCTCTGCTCGCCGAAAAGAACGATATCGTTCAGTTCGAGAGAGTAGGTTTCGTAAAGATCGAGAAGAATGATAAGAACGGCATCAGTGCAGTATTCGCGCATCGCTGACCGTTTCGTTCATATCACCGACAGAACGGCATTGAATGCCGTTCCGATGAGCAGCGCAACAATTAGCGACGTTCCCGATATCAATGCGGTGTTCTTTATCCCGAACTCCCTCCAGAGAACGGCCATCGTTGCCAAACATGGTATATATATTGCCATGACGAGACCGAAAACAAGGAATTGATCGCCCGTCATGAAATCCGCCAGCGGGACGCCGCCCTGCATCGCCAGTATCATCAGCATCCCGACGGCCATCTCCTTTCTCAGGATGCCCATGATGAACGCTATTATCACGACACCGGGAAGGCCGAGCATTGTCACCGTTATGAATGAGAACGGTTCGATGAGAACGTCGAGAAGACCGAACTGCAGCAATATTTCCAGTACGATGCTTCCCACGACAAGCAGCGGGAACGCTATCATGAAGAAATCTTTGCACCGGTCCCACGTCTTGAACGCGACGTTCCTCGCAGACGGCATCGAAAGGTCGGGCATCTCCATCGCCAGGCTTGACGGCTCATACTTCATCCATCTGTTCATCAGTATGCCGATCGCGAAGATCATCACCAAGAGTACCAAAAATATCGAGAACGCCGCCAGGACGCCGGCGTACTTTCCGGTTGCGCCCAATATTATCGCCAGCTGCGCGGAACACGGAACGGCCATGACTATCAGCGTGCTCACGATGAGACGTTCCCTCTTCGACGCAATGACGCGCGTTGCCATTATCGCCGGCACATTGCATCCGATGCCCACCATCATCGGTATGAAGGCACCGCCGTGAAGGCCGAGCCTGTGCATGACGCGATCCAATAATACGACGGCTCTCGGCATATATCCGGAATCTTCCAGTATGCCGAGTATAACGTAAAAGAGCATTATGAACGGTATCACTAACGTGAGAATTGCCTCTATGCTCTTGTCGACGCCTTCCATCACCGCCTTTCCGATCTCGCCGCCTATTTCTTCACCAAAGCTGCTTAACGAATCGCCGGCCAATGAGCGGTACGCCTCCGATATCAGCGATTCGAGTACACCGCTTATTAATATGAATGAGGAGAACGTTATGAAAAGCACTGCGATCAGCAACGGTATGCCCGTTGCGGGAGCGGTGGCCGCGTCCGACAGTTTTTCGGAGAACGACCTTTCGCGTACGGTCTTCCGCTGCACCTCGTTCTTTATTATCCCGGCTTGGCCGTAACGATCTCTTGCTATATGCACGTTTATCGATTCGCCGTGAGTTGTTTCAAATTCAGATGCCATTCTTTCCGCGGCATCCTTTGCCTCGTCACTGACGAGAGGGGATATTGTCGCATCCTTTTCAAGAAGTTTTACCGCGACGCCGCGCTCGTCAAGTCCGTTCACGAAGATCATCGGTATCAGTTCTTTTATGTACGCCTCCGCGTGGCTGTCATACCGTACCTTGAAATCAGTTTCCTTCTTTTCGTAGCGTATCACTTCATCCAGAAGTTCATCGACGCCCATCGCCGATCTCGCCGAGACGGGCATCACCGGAATTTTAAGGATATCCCTCAGTTTATCCACGTCGGTGTCGAATTTCTTTACCGCCGCGTCCATCTTGTTCAGCGCGAGTATCACCGGAATGCCTAACTCCATCGTTTCGAAACAGAGTACCATGCTGCCTTCGATGTTCGACGCGTCCGCAACAACAATGACAACATCGCCGGCATCCTCTGTCAGCGCTTTCATTACCACTTTTTCATCATCAGAATTTCCGGACAGCGAGTGCGTCCCGGGAAGGTCGTGAACGTGTATGTTCACACCGTTCCTTGTTATCGTCGCCTCTTCGAACTCCACCGTCGTTCCCGCGTAATTCGATATTATCACGCCGACGCCCGTCAGACGCGTGAAAAGAGACGATTTCCCTGCGTTGGGCTGACCTATGAGGGTTACCTGCATCTCTCTCATCGTATCACGTGCCGGCGTCCACGAACACAAGCGACGCGAGGTCCTGGTCCAGCGCTATGTTCGACTCGCCAAGATGAAAGATCATGGGGCCGTTGTTGCTCGTTCTGTTAACCAGCGATACCGAACGCCCCGGAACGAAGCCGATCGACACAAGCTTCTTTATCTTCTCGGGGTCGTCGCATTTCAGGTGCGATATCTTTCCGGGTGTCCCCGGCGGCAGTCTGTTCATCTGCACGCCCGATATCTTCTTTATGCATTCGGTGCCGCATACCTCGCACGCGGAAACATCGGAGGCGCCGATGATACGGCACATGTTCTTTGCCGATTCGTCGGAAAGGATATGTTCCATTCTGCATGCTTCCTCGTGCGCCGCGCCCTGCTCCTTGTCAAGGATGTCCATTAAGAAACGTTCGGCTATCTGGTGCTTGTCGCGCAGGCGCCTGGCCTGTATAAGGCCTTCGGGCGTCAGCGAGACGCCTTTGTACTTTTCGTACACGATGGAACCGTCCTCCGCCAGCGCTCTCAGCATCTCCGTGACGCTTGCCGCGGAAACGTTCATAAGCGCCGCGATGTCCGTTGTTTTCGCGACACCTTCGCCATCCGTAAGACGAAGGATGCGCAGAAGATAGTCCTCGCGGTTGCCTGTTGCCATATTAACAGCGTAACAGTAATACGTATTTAAGATTTAGGATAACCTAAATCGATTCTCACAGGGCGCGTTCCCGCACCGAAAGTACTTTCCGGTTGGTTTCCAGCTTCTCCAGTTCGGTGTAAGCGACCTTTCCCACCTTCGTTTTCGGAAGCTCGTCGATAAACTCTATATCAGTCGGTACCGCGTACCTGGCGATGTTCTCTTTGCAGTAGTCGCTTATCTGCTGCTTTGTCACTTCATTCTCCTTTGCGTCATTCTTCAGAACGACGAACGCCTTGACCGACTGTATGCGTATCTCATCGGGAACGCCTATGACGCATGAGCTTTGCACGAACGGGTGCGAATCCAGCACATTCTCTATCTGACTCGGATATATGTTATAGCCGGAGCTTATGATCATTCTCTTCAGCCTTTGCCTGAAGTATATGAATCCCTCTTCGTCCATCATGCCCGCGTCGCCGGTGTGCAGCCATAACTTACCGTCATCATGCGTCTTCAGAACGTTCGCCGTTTCCTGCGGTTCTTTATTATAACCGATCATGACGGACGGCCCGGATATGCATATCTCGCCGTCGGTGCCGTACGGCACCTCGTCCGTGGTGCCGACGGCGACCACCTTGTAGAATGTGTCCGGAAAAGGAATACCAATGCTTCCCGTTCTGTACTCATCTATGGGTGTGAGGCATGACGCTGTGACGCATTCGGTAAGTCCGTAGCCCTCGCGTATCGTTGACTGTGAACCGCGTTCTTTCAGGAACGCGTCCACCCTTCTTTTGAGATCGACGGTAAGAGTATCGCCTCCCACGAAGACGCCTCTCAGGAAAGAGAGGTCCGCGTCCTTGAGACGCCTGTTCCTTATCATTAATTCGAACAGTGTCGGAACGCCGGCGATGAACGTCGGCCTCTTCTTCTTTATCAGCTTTGCGTAGTAATCGGAAGTGAACACCGGAACGAGTATCAGTTTCGCGGAATGCATGAGCGTCATGTGCATCCCTATGCACAGCCCGAAACCATGGAACATTGGAAGGACGCCTAACATCGAGTCCTCTCTGCTTATCTCGTACTGCCCCATCACATACGTCTGCAACGCCGTTGCATTAAAATTGAGATTTGATAAAAGAACGCCTTTCGACGTTCCCGTTGTTCCTCCCGTGTAAAGTATCACGGCAACGTCCTTCGCGTCCGCGGCAGTTCTCTCATTATTACCGCCGGCACCGGCGGATATCATGTCCTCCCATGACATCACATGATCGCCGGTGGCCGCCTTCGGTATCCTTGACCTTATTTTATAGACGGCCTTCATCAGAGGTCCGAGTCCTCTGGATATATCGACGACCACGAGCTTCTTGAGCGTGGTCGTCCTTTCAAGGCCTTCGAACGCCTTGCAGAACCTGTCCAGCGTTACTGCGATCTCGCTTCCCGAATTGCTGATGTAGAACTCTATCTCATTCTTTGACGATAACGGGTGGACCATCACCGCCACGGCGCCGATCCTGCTTATCGCATAGAACATCGTCACGGCCTGCGGCACGTTGGGAAGGCATATCATCACCCTGTCCCCTTTCTTAACTCCGAGCGCCCTCAGGGACGCGGACGCATCCGCGACATCGGATATCAGTTTTGAATATGAGACGTTCCTGCCCATGAACTCGTATGCGCACTGGTCCTCGTGACCTTTCCCCGCTCTTTCCAGAACATCGTATATACTACCCTCCGGATACCGGAGGGATGAAGGCACATTGCCGTAGTGTCTCATCCATGGCGCATCGTTCATTCGGCTGATTCCTCCGTTCGCAGCGGCGTCTCAAGTGCTGAGGGGTTGGAGAGTATATCGCGCATGACCTTAATAGACTTGGCGAAATAATAACCGTCCGCTATCCTCTCGTCGACGGTGAAAGCGACGTCCATGAACGTTCTTATTGTTGCTATGCCGTCAACGGCGCATACTCTTTCTTCCGTCGCGCCTATCGTGATGAACAGTGAGCCCGTACCCCAATTGTTCAGATGGTGGAAGGGCGCGTTGGCCTTCAGGCTTCCGAGGTTCGCGACGAACGCCGACGCGAAGTTCGGATCGGAATCTATAAGACTTTTGGGAACTTTTCCATAGTAATTTAAAAATCTCAGGAACGCTATGAACGACCTCGTTGCGAAACGCGGAAGCCTTGACAGCGTTCTCACCGTACTGTCGGCGCCGGCCGACTCCGACTCTCTGAATTCACTCACGTGCGCGTATAATCTTTCGCTCACTTCCGTGACGGTGGACGAGGGATCGAACGTTATCCTTACGACCGTTTCGGCACCCGTGTCGGTGAACTCCTTCTTCACGACGAAGCCGATATCAATGTTCTTCCTTCTGTACAGACGATGGCCTGCGATGAAATTATTAAGGTCGGGGCGCAGGGCGATCGTTCTAACCAGCGTTGACATAAGAAGCGAGAAAAGTGTTATTTTATTTCCTTCCGTCCTTTTCTTCTCATCAAGATATCTCAGAACGGAGGTCATGTCAATACTTTCTTTCAGAAACACCTCACATTCGGTGCGCTTGGGCATGAGGAAGGGCATCAATTTATGCATAGGGTCCGCGTCGTAAAGATAATAACCGTCGCGGCGGTCCTTCCATCTCTTCTTCCCCATGATGTACGCAACACATTAAGTTATTAATAATACATGGCACACATCCGCACGAATAAATTAACTTCTTATATCGGCAAACATATGGACGGGCGTGTCGCTCGACGAGATGAAAGCTAGCGCCGCCGCGGGGAACGTAACAGCGATGTTCGAGCTCGCCCAATATCACGCGTTGGGCAACGAGACCGCAGTGGACGAGAACGAATCATTCAAATGGTATGAGATGGCGGCCGATCTCGGTCATACGTCCTCGGAATATATGATGGGGCAATGCTATTCCAACGGTATAGCGGTGGAGAAGGATGATGACGAGGCAATACTCTGGTATCTGCGCGCCGCGGAGAAAGGTGACAGGCGCTCCGCGGGAGCGATCGCCCTCTACAAGGAGGCGGGATGGAACTTTGACGCGAAGGCTGCGTTCGACCGCCTGAAGGAAGCGTCCGGCAAAGGCAAAGCGGGCGCAATGTACATGCTCGGCCGTTTCTATTATTACGGGACGGGAGTTACATCGGATATCGACGCAACGTTCCGCCTTTACAGCAGCGCCGCCGAGAAAGGTCACATGGACGCGATATACGAACTTGCGATGATGTACAGGAACGGGGCATGCGTCCCCGCCGACAAAAAGAAAGCTTTCGAGCTGTTCAGCACCGCCGCCGATAAGGGGCACAGAGGCGCGCCGATAGATGTGATAAGATGTTACGCCGAAGGCATCGGCGTTCCCGAGGACAGAAAGAAAGCGTTCAGCATGATCTCAGAACTTGCCGACACCGGGTCGGCGGACGCGGAATGCGAACTCGGACGTTTCTATCTTGAGGGCATCGGTACCGAGGAAGATCCGTTATATGCGTTCGGATGGTTCTCCGTCGCGTCAGGTCACGGTTCGGTGAACGCGTTGTACGGATTGGCGCAATGCTATCAGCGCGGGCGCGGCGCCGACCGCGACCGTAAAAAGGCTTTGGAACTTTACAAGACGGCCGCGGAGCTCGGACAGAAGGACGCCATGGTAACGCTCGGACATATGTACTCCGACGGAAGGGACGTCCAGAAAAGCGAGAAGGAAGCGTTCAGATGGTTCCTGATGGCCGCGGAGCACGATTCCGATTATGCGCAGTTCAACGTTGCGCAGAGATACATAGAAGGCAACGGCGTAAGCAAGAATGACAGGGAAGCGTTCAGATGGTTCCTCAGATCAGCGAACGGCGGCAACGCAACGGCGCAGTTCAATGTCGCCGAGGCGTACATCAACGGCCGCGGAGTGAAGAAGAATGAGAAATTAGGATACATATGGTTCCTGAGGTCGGCGAAGAACGGACATCACAGGTCGCAGTACCACGTCGGCGTATGCTTAAGCAAAGGCACAGGCGTCCCAAGGAACATCGGCGAGGCGTTCAGGTGGCATACGATGGCGGCGAACGCCGGCTACGGGAAATCGCAGTATTTCCTGGCGCAATGCTACTCCGAAGGCCGGGGCGTCGAAAAGGATGATAAAAAGGCGCTGGAATGGTACCTTAAGGCGGCGGCAACGGGTCACGTGCTGGCTCAGTATTACGTCGGACATCATTATGCGAACGGCATAGGGACCGCGGCGGACGAAGATGCGGCGATAAAGTGGTACACACGCGCCGCGAAGCAGGGCCACGTATACTCGCGGCAGCTTATTGAGGAATACTGCGGCAAAGCGCCGTCATCAGAAATAACCCCGTTCGAGAAACATATGGTCGGCGCGGAACAGGGTGACGCGGGTTCGCAGTTCATAATCGGCCGCTATTACGAAGAAGGCATCGGCGTGGAAAAGAATATTGACGAGGCAAAGAAATGGTATGCAAAGGCGGCCGCGCAGGGTCATGCGGGCGCTGAAAAGGCCGTCGCCGGTCTCGCCGGACAGGACCCTGAGAACTGATCATCCGGCGAATGAATAAGACAACGCATCGTCCTGCTAGTGAACGATCCTCTCGGCAAATGATAAAAACATAATGACGGGGTTTTGGCCCCGTCTTTGAAATTGTTTTTTTTTTGCGTGCGTTACGTTACCGTTACGGTTTCCTGAGGAACAGGAAGTACACGGCGCCGATCGCAACGGCCAGGACAACAACCGCGATAACAAGAATCAGCGTTCCGTTCAGTCCGCCGCCGTCATCGCCGCCGGCCGGTGCCGACTTTTCCGTCCCTGCCGACGATGCCGCCGCCGGTATCTTCAGCGGAGCGCTGATGTTGCCCGCCGCATCCTCTACCACAACGCAGATGTCCTTCGCTCCTGCCGTCAGCACAACGGCCTTGCTGTTCGTTCCTGCCGTCACTGCACCCAATGATGTCCCCAATGAAACGATCGCCGCACTTGTAGGCGCGGTCGACCCAGACGCAATGACAACGTAATATGCGTTACCCGCTTCGTCAGTATCGAATTCGATCGTCGCCGCGGTGTCGCTGGTCCTGTTGACGCTGCCATCTGATAACGAAGGCGGCGTCGTGTCAATTATGAACTCAGGAACGGTGATCTTCAGCGGATCGCTGATGTTGCCCGCCGCATCCTCCACTACGACGTAGATATCCTTCTCACCGGCCGTCAGCACAACGCTCATGCCGCTGTTCGTTCCGACCGTTGCCGCGCCGAGAGATGTTCCCGCTGCGACCTCTGCGCTTGTGGGCGCAGGTGCCCCTGACGCAAGGACAACGTAATATGCGTTACCCGCTTCGTCAGTATCGAATTCGACCGTCGCGGCGATATCGCTGGTCCTGTTGACGCTGCCATCTGATAACGAAGGCGGCGTTGTGTCGATTATGAACTCAGGAACGGTGATCTTCAGCGGATCGCTGATGTTGCCTGCCGCATCCTCTACTACGACGTAGATATCTTTCTCTCCTGCCGTTAACACAACGCTCATGCCGCTGTTCGTTCCGAGCGTTGCCGCACCTAAAGACGTCCCTGTCGATGCGACCGCTGTACCAGTAGGCGCAGGTGCCCCTGACGCAAGAACGACGTAATATGCGTTACCCGCTTCGTTAGTATCGAATTCGATCGTCGCGGCGATATCGCTCGTCCTGTCAGCGCTGCCCGAAGATAGCGAAGGCGGCGTTATGTCGTTCTGAGGGCTGAAGTAGAAATAATCATTGTCCCAGCCCAGTGCGGGGAAATTCAAAAGAGACTCAGCACCTGTCACATCGCCGGTACCAGACATATTATTGTACCTCACGTAAAGATAATAAAGATCTGCCAGATTGGTAACATCCAGCCCGGTCAGGCTGTTGTGCTCGCAATTCAGATATGTCAGCGCAATGTTGTTGGAAACATCCAGCTCTTCCAGGCTGTTGCTGCTGCAATTCAGATATGTCAGCGCAATGTTGTTGGAAACATCCAGCTCTTCCAAACTGTTGCTGCTGCAATTCAGATATGTCAGCGCAATGTTGTTGGAAACATCCAGCTCTTCCAAACTGTTGCCGCTGCAATCCAGATGTGTTAACGCAATGTTGTTGGAAACATCCAGCTCTTCCAAACTGTTGTCGTTACAATCCAGCCACGTCAGCGCAATGTTGTTGGAAACATCCAGCTCTTCCAGGCTGTTGTTGCCGCAAATCAGCTGTGTCAGCGCAATGTTGTTGGTAACGTCCAGCTCTTCCAAACTGTTGTTGTCGCAAACCAGAACCTTCAGCGCAATGTTGTTGGTAACGTCCAGTTCGGTCAGGCTGTTGCTATTACAATCCAGAGTCGTCAGCGCGGTGTTGTTGGTAACGTCCAGCTCTTCCAGGCTGTTGTTGTCGCAAGCCAGTAGGATCAGCGCGGTGTTGTTGGTAACGTCCAGCTCTTCCAAACTGTTGTTCCAGCAAATCAGCTCTGTCAGCGCAATGTTGTTGGAAACATCCAGTTCGGTCAGGCTGTTGTTGTTGCAATAGAGTGAAGTCAGCGCAATGTTGTTGGAAACATCCAGCTCTTCCAGGCTGTTGTTGTTGCAATACAGTTGTAGCAGCGCGGTGTTGCTGGAAACATCCAGCTCGGTAAGGCTATTGCCGCTGCAAGACAACCCTGTCAGCGCGGTGTTGTTGGTAACGTCCAGATCTTCCAGGCTGTTGTAGCTGCAACTCAGACTTATCAGCGCGGTGTTGTTGGTAACGTCCAGCTCGGTAAGGCTATTGCCGCTGCAATATAGCTCTTTCAGCGCGGTCAATCCGGACACGTCCAGTTTGCCGGTCAGATGTTCGTTGACTAAAAACAACGATGTTATGCGCTGCTCGGTGCCGATCAGGGTCCATGTCGCGCCGTCCCATTCATCGGCCATCCATGTTGGATCGCTGCTGAGATCGCCGTCCGTGTAGGGGCATGGTGTCCACGCCAGTCCGTTAGTGCTTATGATGCCGTTGACGGCCG
>WRNI01000035.1 GCA_009776695.1 Methanomassiliicoccaceae archaeon | reverse complement strand
CCGTNACTGCCGCCGGTGTCTATCACGCTGACCGCCATCAGACCCGCTGCGGCGACCAGCATTGCAAAGATCATCAATGTCGATGTTTCTTTCTGTATTTTTACCACCGAAGGGATGACAAAGTTATCAAATATATAATTACTATCCTATATGATACCAAGTATTTGAAATATCTTTGTTAAGCCGCCCCGGCCGCATTCGTACCGTAAATGATATTGCGCGGCGTTCGGCACCGTTCGCCGGCGCCGCGACGGAATTAGTGAAGATTATATCCTTTGTCATGATTGACCCAGCATGAATGACTTCGACATCCCCGCGTCGCTGGGCATATGCGGTAATGAGGACATCGCAAAGGACATATTATCACGGATATGGGGCAAACGCGGAGTGTTCACATGCACCGTCGGTAATACGATGACATCAACGATACCCGGCGTCTCCGATGCCGGTGACACTCCTGAACTGACGTTATTCACGCCCGCCGCGGACGCGGAGATGCTCGTTCTCGGAAGAACGGTATGCATGAAAGGCATTCCCATAAATCCGGGCGGCATACCGACGCCGGCCACGTTAACAATGGCCGCTCTGCAGTTAACGAACATGCCGTCGTACATCGTTGACGGCGGCACAAAGATAAAACCGAACGTTCCGTGCTTCGACGTCGGCGGAAGGTACGGCGAATCCATACTTACCGGAAAGGCGGTGAGCAATGTGCGCGAATGCTTCGGGAAAGGGAAGATACTCGGTGAGATGCTCTCAAAGACGTATGATTTCATCGTGGTAAGCGAAAGCTGCGCCGGAGGGACGACCACCGCGCTGGCGGTGATGATGGCCATGGGCGTCGTTGCCGAGAACCTGGTCAGCAGCAGCTCGCCGAACAATCCTAAAGAATTGAAAACAGAGATCGTCAGCAAAGCGTTAGCGGCGGCCGGCATCAAAAAGGGCAGCCTGGCAAAAGATCCGCTGAAGGCGATAGAATGCGTCGGCGACCCGATGATGCCGGCGAACGTCGGTATGATCATAGGCGCTGCGAAGAACGTTCCCGTTATAGTCGGCGGCGGTACCCAGATGGCGGCGGTCATCGCCGCTGCCGTGGCGCTTGACCCCTCGATCGTCGGCAATGTGATACAAGGAACAACGAGATGGCTAGTTAACGATCCGAATTCCGATATCAGAAAACTTATGGCGTCTGTTCATAACGATGTTCCTATCGCATACGTCAACATGGACTATTCGGAAAGTCCTTACGAAGGCCTCCAGGCGTACGAGTGGGGTTATATCAAAGAGGGCGTCGGATGCGGCGGCTCGTCCGTCGCGGCCATTGCGCAAAGTGCCGGGAAGATCACATGCAAGGATCTGCTCGATAAAGTTCACGAGATCTACGAGAAATTGCTTGACCTCTGACCGCAGTATACAGAACGGACAAGAGATCAGAATCTCTCAGGATCTTTTGACATCAGGTCCTGTTCCCATTTTTTAATGTATTCGTCAGAAAGGCTGCGCATCTCTTTCATGATCGGCACCCGGATCCCCATGTCCTCAAGGTCCTCAAGCCTGACGGTTATCCATGTTATCCAGACATCCTGCCCGATCCTCGACTGTTCTCTGGCCTCCCTCAGTACGATTTCCCAGTCTACCAGGTGTTCCTGATTTATGCGCACACAATCGTCTGCGTCCCCTTTTCTTTCGGTCATGCATTTGAACAGAAGTATGTCCTCCACAGAACATGCGTGCAATGAGACCCTCCCGAACCGTTCGACCGTCCTTGCTCTTTCGATCATGCCTTCGGAGAGTGAGAACTTGTTGCATACGGTCCTGCAGAACATATCTATCCTGAATTCATCCCTTTTGAATATCTGAGATATCGACAGTCTCGAGTATGCGTCATGATCAGGCAGCATGGATGTGAATCTTATTCTTTTCAGAGACCGCAGAAGAACATCGAACTCTTTTTCCGAATTCACAACGATATCTATGTCTTTTGTGACATTCTTGCTTTTATGATACATCAGTGCCCCGCCGCCTATGAGATAAACGTTCACGTCATCTTCTATGAATTGCGATATCTCAGTGAACAGCGACCGTATCTGTCCGAACTCAGTTATCATACAGGTCAACTCCGTACATCATTGCGCGCTCATTCATTTCCCTGAGCGGCACCCATCCGTCGACGCGGCCGCCGTTCAGCACCATACGCATGTCGTTTACAACAGGATGCGAAACATCATTCAGTTCACGTTCGTGCATCACATAGAATATCAAAGCAAGCATCTTGTTCCTCCAGTCCTTTTCTTTATCGACCACGTACAGCGAATGGATGAATATATCTTTTATATTCAGTTCATCGTCTGATATGCAGTAATAGTTCGTTCCCGGATGAATCTCCATTCCGTATTCCCCGTATCTTGAGAACGCAGTTCTTTCGTAATTCAGTGCCCTGTTGCTGGAGAACACTACGGCATCTGATGCTGAATGAAATATCTCCGAGCCGAACGGTATCCTCGGATCTGTGCGTTTTGCGTATTCATCATATGAATGCGCCAGCTCCGTGAGCTTCGGCCACAACGCTTCGTTAGCAGAATACAATGAATGTTCCTTTCTGATCATTCCCATCCTTCTCATTATGCCTATCTTTCTTGTCACGGTCGTCTGATGCGCCCCTGCCACAGACGATATCTCTGCTGCCGTGCGCGGTATGGTCAGCGTTCTTATTATCTCCAGACCGCTGTCCGAAAGCGCCAGATATGAGTCCTGTGAGCTGTTCAGTATCTCCAGAAGAATTGCGATGTGCGTTCTCTTTTCAATTGAAACGATACCATGATCAAGACGGACAAATTCCTTTTCGCTTAGCGAACTGATGACCTTGTATGTTTGTGACACACTGATTCCCAGGTGCTCTGATAGGGCCGGGACATTATCGGCGCCGCCACTGATACCCGAGAGCGCACGCAGTTCCATTTTGGACAACATAAATGCATATAACAATAATTGTATTTAAATAATTCTTATTTTATGCATATTTATGGCGTTTCTGCACCTGTTGAACGGGTCTGACGCCCGACCATCTTTCTGACCATTTCCAATTCGTTCTGCGTATTTATGTTAACGGCCAACTCAAACATCTCCGTCTGCATGTACGATTCTTTGAGGAACACGTCATCCAGCGTTTTGATACGGTCCATTATGCAAAGTCCCGACAATACCCACTTCCTGCCGTTGATGTCTATCGAATATGACGGTGATATGCCCGCTGATCTCACAACATCCTCGCTTACGACCGCTATCGCCGATTCCATCGTGCCGGGATCGAAGAAATCATGCAGCATGTCGACCGCCTGTTTCCTGATCAACGGCATGTCCGCGGGCGCTGTCATCACAAACCGTCCGCTCATCACTTCGAACGCCTTATGGATGTCGTCCACGAAATCATTTCCCGATGTTGTTATGGTTTCGATGCCTTCATTCTTCAGATATCTTTCCGTTGCTTTCGTGTTATCGCTTACCGACACGAGAACACGGTCAATGTTATCGGATAACGATAACGCATCGACCACCCTTTTTATCACCGGAATTCCGTTTATCAGATGCATCGGTTTTTCTATATCGCATGAACCCATGCGCGTCCCCTTCCCGCCGGCGTTGACGAGCGCTTCCATCATATCACCGACAGCAGTATCAGGAACGTTAACAGAACGGTTGCCCTCGTTATTTCATTCGTGGCGCCGAGGACGTCGCCGTTCACCATGCCGAAGTTCTTTTTCGCGATCACTGACATTATCATACCCGTCACAACGGAAACGATGAACGCCGTTACGATCAATATAAGATAATGATCGGGCAGGGCCACCCACGGTGTGTGGTCCTGAAGCACGAATATCAGAAGTCCGAACATCGCTACGAGAACGGCGGCCAGTATCATTGCGTACAGTAACGATAACGGCGACGTATTACGGACGCTGTTCCCGGCCATCCCGTCGCCCGGTTCGCCGAACGCGGTGGCGGATGTCATTCCTACTTTCACTAGTATCTCTGATGAGAACAGTAAGAATGCCATCAATGGTATCCATATCGCGGAGGCCATCGTAACTGACATTAAAATTACCATTAACGCGAAGGCCATTCCTCCGGCGCCTATCCTTGAGTCCTTCAGCGCTCTGAGATGATCTTCCTTCGTTCCTGCGACAACGAGACCGTCGCCTACGTCTATCGTACCGTCGATATGCAGGAAACGATTGAACGCAAATATCACAAAGAACGTTATCACAGATGATACGAGCGTATCAATATAATGCGAAAGGACGGTCATCATCACCGCCGCTATAAGGCCGTACAAAGCTCCGACGACCGGCACCATCCAGAACCTGCGGTCCATCGCGTCCATATCGTCCTGCGTTATATCGAGACGTACCATCGTGAAGAACGAGAACATTCCTTTTAGCGCGCCCATCAGACCTCACCGTCAAACAATTTTGTATATATCGAGGACATGATGCCGCCGACGAGACCGCATATGATGTCGTCCATGAACGGTCCCAGTTCCTTTATTATTCCAGGTTTGTGACGATCGAACCTGTGAAATTCGAATATCCCTCTCGTACCGGATATGTACTGCGCCAATTGCATCCCCAGGATCTCATCGGCTATCAGGTGTATAGGGTCTGTCGCGAACATGCCTCTCGGCATCGAACATATCATGTCGTTGTTACCGAGCCGTTCCAATTCTATGGCCGCCTGTACCAGCGACGAGGCGTTGATGTCCTTCGAATATATTGTGAGCAGCGAACGGAACATCTCTTTCATTTTCGAGGTGTCCCAATCGGGATTCGGGTGGTATATCTCCATCGCGGAATCCCACATCTTCTCTTCGGTGATGCCCATTTTTGAGAGTTTGTCAATGAACGTACCGATCTCCGGGTAATCTTCGCGCTTTATCAATGATCCGCGGACGGCATTCTTCACCGATCTTGCCAGCGATATTCCCAATGATGTTCCGGTGCCGCAGTATTCCTTCCTTTCTCCCTTTACCGGAGATACAAGGGCTATCGCATCGGACGTCGTTCCCGTTGACTCGTGCCCAAGCGACCTGAGCGCGGCGGTCTTCGCTTCCGTTATGACAATGAATGCGTTGGCTTTCGCCGCGTCCGTAAGCGCCACCGGTGATATTGCGATGACGTTGATCGTTCCCGGTCTTCTCGCCCGTATCCTTTTCTCCTTTTCCAATGAGCGCACAAGACGCGCGTCCATGTCTTCGATAACGTCCCCGGCAATGACCTGGTTCCCGAGGCCCGCGGTCGCCACCGCATACGTATGCATTCCTTCGAAGTCCGTTTCTTCAACCGTTGTCACATAGTCCAGTTCGGCGGCGGTCATCAGTCCTACCGTTCCGTCGGGAAGGCCGAGATCTTTTCTTATCTCTTCGATGTGGTTCACCGGGTCTTTGCGGTCGTACGTCTTGGGAACTTCCATTATCATTAACGTGTCCGATATCGCATTGCCGGTGTTCGACACTCCGGGCGAGCTGAATATCTCCATCTTCCCGCCGAGTCTCACAACAGCCACCGTGTGTCCCTTCGATCTTACTATCTTTACGTCAACGGTCAAAATATCGCCCCGAACAATCCTATAATAGCGTTCTCCATGTAAATCTGTATGTGTATCCCGATGAACATGTACAGCGGCACCGTAACGATAAGAAGGAAAAGAAATGCCGCGATCTCCACGAGAACATAACATCGCGATATATCTTTCACTGAAGGTAATTCTCCGGTGCCCATCACGTATACGCCTTCTTTCTCCATTCTGAATCCCAATGCGCCGGCAGCGGCGGTCATCGGCCATCCGCTGTTCGGGCTCGGTGTTTTTTTATGTTCCGCCGCAGCCGTCGATATCGCTTTGCGCGGGCTTCCGCCCACGAATACGGATGCGAGAGCAATGAACAGAACAGAGATGCGTGATGTCAAGTACCCGAGAACATCGTCAAACTTCGCCGGAAAATATCCTAGGTCCCGATATTTATCGTTAAGATAGCCCCACATCGCATCCATGAGATTACAGCATCTGAACATCCACGCGCCGAATATCCCGAACACGCCGTAAAAGAACGTCGGCGAACAGACGCTGTCCGCATAGTTCTCCGATATCGTTTCCGCGCAGGATGATGCTATGTGCTCAGCGTCCATCCCTTTCGTGTTGCGGCTTACTATCATCTGTGTCCTTGACGCGGCGCTTTCGTTATCCCCCTTTTCAAGGTCCTTCTGTATCGGCCTGCAGTGCCTCCTGAACGAGAACACGGCGAACGTCAGTTTGAACAGGAAGGCGCATATTATTATCCATATTATCTCGCCGATGCTTGTCGTTCCTAATATTCCGGCATTTATCTCCGCGTCGCCGGCATATGTGCGGACGACCGCCAATATCGTTAACGAAATGAATGCAAAAATGAACAGTACGAGCGCGTATGAAAGGAATCCTTTGAGAATTGACGATCTTCTGTTCTTCCTCTTTATTCTTTTATCAAGTTTGTCCAAAAGGTTGCCCATCCATCTCAACGGGTGAATTGCATTCGGAACGTCGCCTATCACCGCATCGATAACGAAGGCGAGCATCACTATCAGCAAGGCGCACAACCAAAGGTCCGTATCACCTCACCTTCCCTTCCGTCACTTTTCTCACAGCGTCGATGAACATGTTGTTGCGGTTGGCGTCCTTGACGCAGAACCGTACATGATCTTTGAACTCCGCGCCGAACGATCCGCAGTCCCTTATCATTATCTTCTCTGACAGCATTTTATATTTGAACTCGGGAACGCTCATTCCGATGCTCCTCAGCGATTCAAAAAAGAAGAACGAATCGGTCATGCTCACTTCGAATCCTATCTCGTTCAGCTCACGGTGCATGCGTTCAGATTCGAGGTGCATCATATCCGCCGCCTTCGTCACATGGTCCATATGATCACGTATCAGAGCGGCGGCGACATATTGCTCAATGTGACCCACATTCCAGGTCATCCTCACCTTTTCAAGCGCGTTCACGATCCCCTCGCCGGCAAATCCGAATCCGACCCTTATGCCGGGTATGGCGAACGACTTTGTGAGAGAGCCGATGACCACAAGATTCTCATTATCGCGGACCTTTTCCGCGCAGCTTACTTCGCTGTGTGACGGTACCAGTTCCAGCAACGTCTCGTCCAAAAATACCAGTATGTTCCGGTCGGCGCATTCTTTCACTATTTTCATCATCTTGTCCCTGGGCTCTATCCTTCCCGTCGGGTTGTTCGGGTTGCAGATATAAACGGCCTTGACGCCGGCGATATTCTCAAGCAGTTCGCCAATGTCCACGCGCAGGTCGTTCTCCTCCGTTAAAAGAATTTCATGAACGGACGCGCCGGCTATCCTGCACTGATGTGCGTATTCGGCGAATGAGGGACGGAAGATCAGCGCTTTGTCGCCTTTGCCGAGGAACGTGTTCGGGAACATCCTGATTATGTCCGACGACCCGGAGCCGACGATCACGTTCTTTGTCCTTACATTGAAATGGTCCGCCAACGCTTCCTTCAGTTCCGCTGCGCTGTCGTCTGGATAGTGGTAAACTCCCGATACCGCGTCCATTATCAATTCTTTCAGGCACCCCGGAGGTCCGAACGGGTTCAGATTATGGCTGAAGTCCTCGACTCCTTCGAGCTTCCACGCCTGCCCGCCGTGCACTGTGTCGGCGATGTCCAGAAGTTCCTTTCGGGTAACGTCCCTTACGTTCATCCTGTCGGGGTATGCTCTCATTGATATTAAATTTGGCTATTACATCCATCCATATAATCGGCGTTCATTCCTGCTTTGGCCTGTAACGTTTCGGAAGAACGTAAATTTCACCGTCGTTATCGAAACCTACGGACGCGTTCACTTCGTAAACTTCTTCGATGAGTTCCGAAGTTATCACTTCCTTCGGCGCCCCGATCGTTACCAGCTCGCCTTTCTTCATGATTATACAAAGATCGCAATACCTTGCCATCAGCGATATGTCATGCTCGGCGACCATTATTGACATGTCCTTTTTCACCATGTGCTGTAAATATTCCATCACTTCCAGCTTGTACTTCATGTCAAGATGCGACGTCGGTTCGTCGACGAGCATCAGTCTCGGTTCCTGCACGTATGCTTTCGCAATGAGCACACGCTGCCTCTCCCCCGATGATAACATGTTCAGCGGACGGTCCTTCAGATGGTCGACACCGAACTTATTTAACGTTTCCTCGACAAGCGTCTCATCCTCGTCGGGTTCCCACCAGATGTTCTGCAGATACGGATAACGGCCAAGCATCACCGTCTCAAAAACAGTTAATCCGAAACTTGCCTTCAGTTCTGCCGGAACGTTGGAAACAACGCGTGCGATCTGCGACGGTGTCTTGTTCAGAACAGATTCGCCGTCTATGAGAACATCGCCGGAAGAAATTTTGTGCATCATGTTTATGCACCTCATCATCGTCGTCTTCCCGCATCCGTTCGGCCCTATGAGGCCGACCAGCATTCCCGAGCCTATTTTGCATGAGACATCCTTTACCGCGTGGAACCCGTTATCGTATATCTTGTTCAGGTCCCTCAGCTCAAGGAGCGGCACATCATCCATCGTACATCCTCCCCCTCCTTATGAGCAGGTAAGCAAATACGGGAACCCCTATCATCGTTGTTATGGCACCTACCGGAAGTTCCTGACCGTAATAAGCGATCCTTGCTATAAGGTCCGCGAACATCATCAGTGCGCCGCCCACGGCTATCGACGCAGGAAGCACCAAACGATGGTCCCCGCCGAGTATCATGCGGCAAAGATGAGGTATCACCAATCCGACGAATCCGATTATTCCTACGAAAGCAACGCACAACGCTGTCAGAACGGATGCTATGACCAGCATCGATCTTGAGAACTTCTTCACGTTCAGGCCCATTTGCCTCGCTTGATCTTCTCCTAATAACACCAGATTGAACTCTTTTGCCCATAACAGCGGGACCAGAGAGAGCGCGATCAGCGGGAACGCGACCAGAGTGATGTGACTCCACGAAACGTTCGAGAATGACCCGAACAGCCACTGGAGCGCATTGGCCACCTGATGCCCCGCCATCGACAGCATCAGTGTTTGTATCGACGAGAGCGCCAGACCTATCACTATTCCCGCAAGGACATAGTTCAGCGACGAGCCTCCCGCTTTCTCTGCGATGAGCATCGTCGCGAAGAATGCCGCGATGCCTCCGACGATCGCGCATACCGCCGTCAGATATATCGAATGCGGCGAGAACAATCCGAACAGTGTGAAATTGAACCCGATGACCGCGATGGCCGCCGTCCCCGCGCCTGCGGAAACGCCCATTATGTACGGGTCCACCAGAGGATTCCTGATAATGGCCTGATACATGCATCCCGCTATCGAAAGGCCGATCCCGACCAGCAATGCCATCAGTGTGCGGGGAAGCCGTGACTCATACACCATCAGCTCATTGTAATTGAGCGCGGAACCGCCTTTGGATATTGCCGAGAACAGAGAGGAGAACATATCTCCCACGGACATGACCGAATTGAAATCAACGCACAGGCACACGATGAACATTATGAACGTTATCACTGCGCCCGATACCGTCATCACCAGCAGACGGTGCTTGTTCTTTGTATTGTGCCTGAGATCGTCGCCGCCGACATAGTGCGACATCTTGCCTCTTAGGTAAGCGAACGGTCTCTCAATGCCTTTGAGACGCATTATCGCATATATGGCGGCGATGGCCGCAATGATCACTATCAGAAGGATCAGTATCGGGAACCACCACTGACCTTCCGAAGGCACCGGCTCGACATATGCCGGGAATGTCCCGGACAGGGCTATCAGGCCGGCATCGTTGCCGTAGAATATCATTCCATCTACCATGACGACCGGGCTCATGTTGTAGTTGCTGACCGTCGTCCTCGGGTAATACATTGAAATGATCTTTCCGTCCAGTCCGAACTCGTATATCGGTCTGTCCGGCTCATAGCTCACTACGTATATGCTGCTCCCGTTCACCAATGCCGGCGGTCCCTTGACAGCATACATCGAATTGTTCAGCATTTTCCATTCGCCTTCGGTGTCTATGCGGTAGAAACCTCTCGACGCTGTGAAATAGATTCCTTTGAAATCATCCGTCACGACCCGCTGGACATAGTTGGACACCAGCCCGAACTCTCCTCTGATAACCTCGATCCTGGTCAGTTTGTCAGTGACGGCGTCCGGATCGAATTCATATATCCCTATGCCGCCGACAACGGAGTCCATCCCGCGGCCGTCCGATATCGAGAACATAAGAGTGTATTTTCCGAGATCGTCCTTTATCACCGCGGGCGCCCCTACCGAACCGTATGCTCTGGGAACGCCGCCGACGCTTATCTCTCTCTGGTAGACGATATCTTCCCCGAGTATATTGCCGCTTTTTTTATCGAATACATACAGACCTCCGTTCAGCGCACCGGCGGCCACGTACCCGTCGAACACGGTCGGCGAGAAATAATACGAGCGTCCGCCCATCTGCTGCGACCATACCAAAGATAGATCCATATCGAAACAGTATGCCATCCCGTTGCTTGACAGCAAATATATGCATCCCGAGTCGAACACCATCGCTCCGGGACCTGTGCTGTACCTGTATCCCGTCATTTCCGCGCCGGTGTCGTACGGTATTATGAAACTGTCAAGGAAGATATCATCCTCGAAGTCGATGTCCTTCCATTCTGTTCCGTCGAATGACGTTACCCTTTTGTAATCCCTGGCCTCATTGACCTCATGCGGACCCTCTTTCCAAGGGAATTTGAATATGAGCCCCGCGCCTGACTGCACATAGATGTGATCACCGACTATGAGCGGCGTGGCTGTCTCATAGTCCTGGATGCCCGGGTATCTGAACTCCCACTGCAGCTGCCCCGCCAGCGTATAGCACCTGACGGCCGGGTCGATGTTCCTGCCTGAGCCGTACTTCACGAAGACATACCCCTGAACGGCCAGCACGGCCCCGTACACTCCGCTCGTCCCTCCCCGGGCATCCGTCCATTCGACAGACGCCTCGGATGCCGATGACGGAACGTAATTCTGTTCCCCCGTCTGTTCCGCGTTGCCTCTTATCATCGTCCATGAGTACCGGAAGTCCGGCGTTTCCAGCGGGGTCATATGATCAGGCAGCGGGTTCCCGACGCCGTCCACCACCTTATCTTCCGGGAAGAATGCGGCGGCAATGATGACGGAACTGCTATACGGATGGCTCTTATCGGACAGCACCCATTCGCCGGCCGTCCATTCATAGACGAACCATTTCGACGTCACGGTCACGTTCGTCATTCCCGGCAATATGAACGATCCTGTGCCTGTGCCCCCTATATTTGTCTCTGCCGAGATATCGAACTCAATTCCTTCGGCAGCGGCGGTCCCCTCAAGCACATCCCCTATGGTGCCGGTGCCTGCCGATACTGCCCAGACCGTACTGCCGTTCCCCATGTCGAAAAGCACATTCTCCGGCGGCGGCG
>WRNI01000034.1 GCA_009776695.1 Methanomassiliicoccaceae archaeon | reverse complement strand
CCTTGCTCCGCGAGCATCGAGCAGTGCATCTTTATCGGCGGGAGGCCGCCGAGCGCCTCCGCGACAGTTTTATTGGTTATCTTCAGCGCCTCGTCTATCGTCTTCCCCTTTGCCAGTTCGGTCGCCATCGACGACGTCGCGACGGCGGCGCCGCACCCGAACGTCTCAAATCGTATATCTTCGATGACATTGTTCTCGATTTTTACATAGATACGCATGATATCGCCGCATTTTGGGTTGCCGACCTCGCCTATTCCGTTGGCGCTGTCAAGTTTACCGACGTTGCGCGGGTTCGTAAAATGGTCCATCACCTTCTCTGAGTACATTGTTCCTCTCCTCTTGCCTTTTTTATTTACCCTCATTCCACAGCGGGGACATCCGGCGCAGCTTTTCGATGATGCCGGGAAGTTTCTCGATAACGAGATCGATATCACCGTCGGTATTGTCCTCGCTCAGCGAGAATCTCAGCGAACCGTGAGCTTCCTCGTGCGCAAGCCCGATCGCAAGCAGAACATGCGACGGGTCCAGCGATCCCGACGAGCATGCTGACCCCGAAGAGGCGCATATGCCGTATTGATCGAGCATCAGTAACATCGATTCGCCTTCCACCGCCTCAAAAACGAAAGATGCTATCCCCGGCAAACGGTTCACCGGATCGCCGGTGAGCCGTGTGCGCGGGATGTTCTTCAGCACCCCGTCGATAAGACGGTCTCTGAGTCTCATGACGTTGGTAAGCGGGAGCCTTGCCGTAATATCTTCGAGAGCGGCGCCCATCGAGACGATCCCGGCGACGTTCTCGGTGCCTGACCGTCTTCCGCGTTCCTGCCCGCCTCCGTATATCAGCGGAGGCAATCGCAGACCTCTTTTAACATAAAGAGCACCGACGCCCTTCGCGGCGCCGAATTTGTGACCGGAGAACGATACCATGTCGGCGTTCATCTCATTCACGTCAACGCGTACATGGCCGACCGCCTGAACGGCGTCCGTATGAAATAAGATATTATTCTCTTTGGCGACGGTGCCTATCTCCGGTACCGGCATTATCGTGCCTATCTCGTTATTGGCGGTCATGATCGTTATCAGTATCGTATCGTCACGTATCGCTTTCCTGAGACCGTCCAAGGATATCCGGCCGTATCCGTCGACGTTAAGATACGTAACTTCGTAGCCCTTCTTCTCAAGATGCTCAAGCGTGCTCATGACGGCCGGGTGCTCTATCGCCGACGTTATGATATGTTTTCCTTTTTCTTTCTTCAGCTCCGCGGCGGAGACTATCGCCCAGTTGTCCGATTCTGTTCCGCCGGAAGTAAAGAATATCTCCTCGGGACGGGCACCGACAGCGTTGGCTATCTTCTTTCGTGAATCTTCAACAGCATTCTTCGCGTCACCGGCGAACGAATATACTGATGACGGATTTCCGTAAGAATCCTCAAGGTAGGGAAGCATGGCATTCTTCGCATGCTTCGAAAGCTTTGTTGTCGCGGCGTTGTCCAGATATACTATCCTTCTCATTGTTAATCCATATGATGAATATGATTTTAATGTTTGTCCGCCGACGCCGTTCGGACAACGCTGTGTGATAAGCGGAGCATCAGGAAATGATAAATACGGAACGATTGTACATATCGTCGTGGCAGGCATACTGAAGAACGATTCGGTGATCGTCGCGGACCAGAAGGAAAGCAGCCAAATATACAACAAAGGCAACTTCGGATATCCGATGAGCGGCGGTTCTCTGGAATTGGATCTCATCGAGGCGACGTTCCTGCTTGAAACGGGACGCATGGAAGTTCTCCGCGGCGGAGAGAAAATGACGCTTGGGTCGCTTTTTTCTTATGCGTCGTCATCGTCGGAAGGTTTTGACATTAAGTACATGGTGTACCGCGACATCAGACAGCGCGGCTTCGTAGTGAAATCGGAAACGAGCGACGTTGATCTTTCGGTGTTTCCGCGCGGGAAGACGTTAAGCAATTCGCGTCCGAAGTATTTGGTGAAAGCTGTCTCGGAGAGAACGGCGTTCAGCATCGATACGTTCATTGAGCTTGCTGATACGGCGGCGTCCAAAGGAAAAGAATTACTTTTCGCGATCGCTGACGAGGAAGGTGACATTACGTACTACGTGGTATCAAAGCGTAATATCTCCGGTTCCGTTGAATTGTCCGATACCAGAGCGGAAGCGGAATGCGAGCTCATAAGGGACCGTGTTTTTGTGTTTGACGAAGCGTCAGCGGCATCAATATACGAGAACGGCGCGTTCGGCAGGCTCACGGACGGCGTTCTTCAGTTATCATTGATAGAAACGTGCTATCTCATGTCAAAGAAGGCAATAGTTACGGTATCGTCCGAGAACGGTAAAAAAATGAAGCTGAACGATATGATGATGTTCGGACGAAAAGCGCAGGATGAGTTCGATCTCAGATTCAAAGCGTTCTCGGACATGAGGGATAACGGTCTGGTGGTGAAGACGGGGTTCAAGTACGGAACGCATTTCAGGGTTTACGAAGGCCATCCGGACAAATGCCACGCAAAGTTCCTTGTTCACGCGGTTGACGGATCGAGGACGATAATGTGGCCAGAGATATCGAGAGCGGTCAGGCTTGCGCACGGCGTCAAAAAAGAGATACTTTTCTGCCGCATCGGTAACGTAACGGAATACGTGGAATTCAGACGGTTCAGGCCGTAAACGGTCACATGCGCGCTCATACGGTTGTTTTCGGTCAAAAAACCGTTCCGATATAGAAAAAATACTTTTACATTATAATCTGTGAAGACGATTCCCCCACACTCGCACACGTGCGATACAACCAACAGGTTATAAAACAAAAGGGTGAACAAATGAGAACAAAAGCAACGAACCCTGATGGAGGGGGGGTAAGGGGGTCTAGGATAGTTATCGCCGCAATAGCGATATCGTTCCTTATGATCGCCTCCGTCGCCCTCATTTCTTTCGGGGACGACAAAGACAGCGGCGGCGAAGCATACGTGCTCGGCGCCCCCGGCAGTATTGTTATTTCTTCATACACTAATGTAGAAGATCTAATGGGCGACATTCAGGACATGATCGACGGCATGGATGCCGACGATACGCTGACGGTCACAGGTTCGTTATCGAACCTGGAAGGATGTCTTACGCTTGACATAGGAGAGGTGAACATCCTCTGGCGTGCCGAATACGAGGCATCCGTGGAAAGCGGCAACGTCCTTGAGATAACAAGCGATGGCGGGTGGTTCTGCGTCGATGTTGACGGGAGCGACGTAGGAGAGATGACGCTGACCGGCGATATCAAAATGGACGGCAGCTATGCGTCATTTTACGCCTACGGCGGCGGCACGATAGACATAACCGGCAACGTCTTAATAGACGTGACCGGCGGTGCCTTTATCTACACTGAAAAACAAAACAGCACACTTGACATAACCGGCAACGTCACTGTAACAGCGACAGGCAGTGTCGGGATCTCCGCTGCCGATCCCCACAGCACACTTGACATAACCGGCAATCTAAGCGTTACCACGGCTGACGAACTCGGCATCTCAGCCGAGATCAGCGGTGAATTGACCATAACGGGCACCGTGACCTTAGAGGGCGATGAGGTCGGGATAAGCGCGTTGACCGCCGGTAAATTGACCATAGACGGCAGCGTCAGCGTCACCGCGACTGACGGCGATGCCGTGGTCCGCGCCACAAACACTGATCCTAGCGGCAGCAGTAAATTGGACATAACCGGCAACGTCAACGTAACAGGCGTCGGTGCCTATGTTTACACCCAGAATACCAACAGCACACTGGACATAACCGGCAATGTCAGCGTCACCGCGCTCGGCGACAATGCCGAGGTTTACGCCAACAACGCCGGCAAAATGACCATAGACGGTAACGTCAGCGTCACCGCGACCGACGGTGATGCCTTGGTCGGCGGCGGCCCCAACGGTGCCAGCACACTGGACATAACCGGCAATGTCAGCGTAACAGCGACCGGCGGCGATGCCGAGGTCTACGCCGTCGGCAGCACCGGCAGCTTCAAACTGACCATAGACGGCAGCGTCACTGCGACCGGCGACAATGCCGAGGTCAGCGCCATGTTTGGGAACAGCGCGATAGATATAACCGGCAGCGTCACCATGAACGCCACCGACGGCAATGTCAGCGTCAATGTCTCCGGTGTTAACAGCAAAGTGGACATAACCGGCAATGTCATCGCGAAGGCGACCGGCGGCACTGGCGCGATCCATTCCGAAAACAACGGCAAAATGGCCATAGAAGGCAACGTCAGTGTCACCGGCGACGGTGTCGAGATCTACGCCAGCGGGACCGCCAACACCATGCTGGACATAACCGGCAACGTCAGCGTCACATCGACCGACGATGCCTCGGTCGGTGCCTCTAACGACGGCAAATTGACCATAAAAGGCAACGTCAGCGTCACATCGACCAACAATGCCGTGGTCAATACCGACACCAACGGCAAATTGACCATAAAAGGCAACGTCACCCTGAAAGCGACAGGCGATGATGCATGGGTCGCGGCCATAAGTGCCAGCACACTGGACATAACCGGCGATGTCACCGCGGCGCTCGGAGTGTATCTCGCCGGCGCCGGTCTCGTTGTCATAGACGGAGAGCTTTATGTCGCGGACCTGGACGAATGCGTATGGGCATACGACGGCAGTGGATATGTTCCGTACGGAACGGACGACCTTGCGGAGAGCAGCGATCCTTCATATGAAGGGTACCTGTACTTCGACGGCGACGCCGCCGGAGAGCTCTACGTGAAGAACGTTTCGGTGCCCGCGCCTCCGACGCCGCCGACGCCTCCGGCCCCGCCGAGCGAGCCGGCCGATGACGACAACACCATGATGATCATCATCATCGCGGTCGTGGCACTGGCGGTCATTGTCGGTCTCGTTTACTTCTTCTTCCTGAGGAAGTGACCGTAAAACAATTTACAGGCGGAGAACGGCGGTCCCGAGGGGGCCGCGAAGTATCCGCCGCACGATCTTTTTTGATCAAGCGGATCAGCGGATCTGCCGTAAAAATTATTGCGGGGAATGAAAGAATGTTTTGCGGGCGTTTGCCCGCTAATGAGTTTCACAGCTGTATCTCGATACCAAGCTTTTCTGTAAGTTCCTTGTAACGGTTGCGTATCGTAACTTCCGTGACGCCGGCAACGTCAGCAACTTCTCTCTGCGTCCTGCGCTCGTTGCAAAGTATCGACGATATGTATATCGCCGCCGCCGCGACGCCCGTGGGACCGCGTCCCGAAGTCAGCTCCTTTTCAGATGCGTCCTTCAGTATCTCGGCCGCTTTGCTCTGTACCTCGCCGCTCAGTTTCAGTTCGGAGCAGAATCTCTGCACATAGTCCTGAGGCTTCGTCGGCATAAGCTTCAGCTTCAACTCACGGGTCATGAACCTGTATGTGCGTCCTATCTCTTTGCGCCCGACACGGCTTGATCCGGCAACTTCGTCCAGCGTTCTCGGAACGCCGCACTGTCTGCACGCCGCGTAAAGCGAAGCGGCGACGACGCCTTCTATGCTTCTTCCTCTTATCAGATTCTTGTTCACAGCTTTTCGGTAGACCATCGCAGCCGTTTCCCTGACGTTCCTGGGAAGGCCCATGGCCGACGCCATCCTGTCCAGTTCGGACAACGCGAATGCAAGATTACGTTCAGTGGCGTTCGACACGCGTATGCGTCTCTGCCACTTCCTCAGGCGGTACAGCTGGGCGCGGTTCCTCGTGGGTATGCTCTTTCCGTAGCTGTCCTTGTTCTTCCATGAGATCTCCGTTGATAATCCCTTATCGTGTATCGTGTACGTCATCGGGGCGCCGGTGCGCGCTCTCTTCTCGCCCTGTTCGACATCGAACGCCCTCCATTCCGGTCCCTGGTCGATGAACTGATCATCAAGCACAAGACCGCAGTCCTCGCACAGCAGCTCACCGCGTTCGTAATCACGCACAAGATGTCTGCTTCCGCATTCGGGACACTTCTCGACCTCATCCGTTCCTTCTCTTGTTTTTGCCATACTGAGCCCCCTTCTCAAAGTAAACCTTCTTGCCTGTTATGTTCTTCAGGACATTCTTATCGGACGGTGCGACGGAGATGTACGGACCGTCAACGGGCCCGAATATCCTTTTCACCGATCCTATTCTTTTCTGTTTCGAATCGTAAACTATGTTACCATACTCCGGCGTGACATCACCTATGACGATGATGATGCCCTCGTGCGTGACATCTTCCACAACTCCCAAAACATCCATGACCATAACCTGCGGAGCGATAGTTTTATCTACCGAATTTTGTGAAACGATAACGTATCCATTATTTAATGATTTTCGTCAAATTTATATCTAAGTGATGTGTAAACACAGATTATCATCAATGTTTCGCGGTATTGGCCCGTATGCGTCATTGTGTGCCGCGTACACGGCGCGATGTAACATAAAGATCAAAAGAAGAAGGATACGGAAAGGCGGCGTGTGCCGCCGTTTAACTTTTCATTACGGCCACAAGGAATATTCCCACGGCGATGAGCACGCCGATAAGTGCCGCCACGATGTTGATTATGGCGTCGACCATGACATCCCACGCCGCAACATCGGCGAACGGTTCCGCGTCGCTCCATCCCACGAGATATGCCCATATCACGCCGACTATGAGGCCGACACCCAAGAGGGCGACCCCGACCTTTCTGCTCTTACCGCTTCCGAAATACGCCGTGAACAGCCCCGCCACCAGCATGACTATGGCGAATGCGAACACCAGGATCGTTAGGAAATCCATCAACTCCATCTTATTCCTCCAAATGGCCGGTCAGCCAGCGCGTGCCGGTATCTGTCATTGTACGGCAACAGGTTAAATCGTATTTAACGTTTCACATAGCCGGTACTGAGCGCGCATGCGCCGACGCGCCCGCGGGACACGGCGGCGCAGCGATACCGCGGGGCGGTATCATACGCGGTCTAACCACTTTTCATACTTCGGGTCCTTCCCGCGGACGACGTCCGCGAACTTCGCCGCCAGCTGTTTTCCCACTTTGCCGGGCTTGCCGTCGCCTATGGGGCGGTTATCGATCTTCGTGACCTGTGACACTTCCGCCGCCGTACCGGTCATGAACACCTCATCGGCGGTAAGCATGTCTATTCTCGAGATCTCTGTTTCAACGGTCTCGTAGCCGAGGTCCCCGGCTATCGTCAGTATCGAATTTCTTGTGATACCTTCGAGTATGCTGTCCGAGACCTTCGGCGTGTAAAGTTTACCGCGCTTGAATATGAATATGTTCTCGCCGCTGCATTCCGCGACGTTGCCCTGTGCGTTTAACATTACCGCTTCATCGGCACCCAGTTTCTTCGCTTCCATCTTTGCGAGGCACGACGTCACGTAAATTCCGTTGACCTTGGCGCCTGCCGGCGCCGCGAGGTTCCACGGCCTGAACCATGATGACGTTATCAGCGAAGCTCCCTTCTCCTGCGCCTCCTTGCCCAGGTATGAGCCTAAGTACACGGACGTGATCGTGAACTTCACGGGAACGCCTATCGGATTGAGACCGACGGCCTCACCGCAAAGGAAGACGCACGGTTTTATGTAATCAACTTTCTTGTTCACGCGTATCGTTTCCTTTATTGCGTCGCATACTTCTTCTTCAGTATACGGAAGGTCGAAGCACATGACCTTGCACGCGCCCATTAATCTCTTGACGTGCTCTTTCAGCCTGAACACCGCCATTCCTTTTTCTGTCTCGTACACGCGTATGCCTTCGAACACACCTGTCCCGTAATTCAATGCGTGCGCAAGGACGTGGACCTTTGCGTCATTCCAGTCGACAAACTTTCCGTCCATCCATATCTTTTCCGTTTTTTCCATCTTCCTCACCTGTTGATCATAGGGCGTTCAGCGCCTTCACGTACCTTTTCGGCTTTGTGCGTTCTATTATCTCCTCGACCTGCGCGGAACCGCCTATCAGACCGACGTTGCCGTCGGACGTCGATATCAGCGCGTACGCCGACTGTCCCTCCTCCGGAACGAGGCGGACTTCGCACACATCCTGCAGTCTCTCAAGCCTTGCCATCGCCGTTTCCGCCGACTCCTTCCCAACGACCGAAAGAACGATCCTTGCTTTGCCCGGCAGCTCGCATTTTCCGACGACTATCGTCTCAACGTTTATCTTGTTGCGGGTGAACTCACCCATTGCGCGCTGCATGACGCCGAACTCGTCCTTTACGATCATCGATATAACGTACATAGTCGCTCACCGGACAAATGTAACATCACGATGTAGGATTTATTTCTTTGCGACGCCCGTAAGAATAATGAGGGGGTGTTAATAATAAGAAGGACAGGACGGAAGGCCCCCTGTGCGTCACCGTAATGATAACGCCATCGCTCTCTGTCAAAGGACCGTTCGGTGGTTTTATATCCTTTGAACCTCTGAAAGTATTGATGTCAAAAGTTCTGATCCTGATGGGCAGCAAGAGCGATATGCCCGTCGCTGAGAAGGGAAGGGCGATACTCAAAAAGTTCGGTATCGATAACGAGATCACGGTGGCATCGGCGCACAGGACGCCGAAGCGTGTTGAGGAGATCGTCACAAAAAGCGACGCCGACGTCATTATCGCGATAGCGGGTCTGTCGGCGGCGTTACCGGGTGTGGTCGCATCGCTGACAACGAGGCCGGTGATAGGCGTCCCCGTGAGCGGCGCCGTTAATTTGGACGCGTTGCTGTCGGTGACGCAGATGCCTCCCGGCATACCGGTGGCGGCGGTCGGTCTCGACAGAGGCGACAACGCGGCGATACTTGCGGCGGAGATATTAAGCGTCGGAACGCCGGCGCTCAGGAAGATGCTTGCCGAACATCGCAGAGAGATGGAAGCGAAAGTTATCGCAGACTCGGAATCGGTGTGACAATGTTCGATGCAGAAAAGTTTGTTAACGATCAGGTGAAAGCAATAAAAGCAAAAGTTGACGGAAAGGCGATAATCGCCTGCTCCGGCGGTGTTGACAGCGTCGTGTCAGCGGTCATCGCGAGCAAAGCGATAGGCGACAGGCTTCTCGCTGTCTACGTTGACACGGGGCTTATGAGAAAGGGCGAGACGGAAGAGGTCCGCAACATGCTGAAAGACCTTAACGTCAACTTCAAAGTGCTTAACGCCGCGGACGAGTTCTTCGGCGATCTGAAAGGAATAACCGAGCCTGAGGCGAAAAGAAAGGCGATCGGCGAAAGGTTCATCAGATGCTTTGAGAGAGAGGCGAAAGAGTTCGGTGCGAAATATCTCGTGCAGGGAACGATCGCGCCCGATGTCATAGAATCGGGGAAGGACGGGAAAGGCGTTGTGAAATCGCACCATAACGTGGGCGGACTGCCCGCGGAGATGGGACTGGAGCTTGTGGAACCGCTGATAGAACTTTACAAGGACGGCGTAAGACAAGCGGCGAGATATCTCGGCATCAAAGTATCGGAGAGACAGCCGTTCCCCGGTCCCGGACTCGGGGTGAGATGTCTCGGCGAGGTAACGCCGGAGAACATAAGCGTTGTAAGGGAGGCGTGTCATATCGTTGAGGACGAAATAAGAAAGGCATCATCGGACGGCGAGATGGAACTTCCGTGGCAGTATTTTGCGGCGCTGCTTCCGATAAGGTCGGTAGGCGTTCATAACGGCGGCAGGATGTACGGAAGAACGGTAGTGATACGCGCCGTCCTTTCAAGCGACGGGATGACGGCCAGATGCGCCGGGATACCGTTCGTGGTGCTTGACCGCATATCAAAGCGCATAACCGATGAGATGGGCGACCGCGTTAACCGTGTGGTTTACGACGTAACGGACAAACCTCCGGCGACCATAGAATGGGAATGAGCCTCGGCTCATTCCGTTAACTCTTTTTTTAAATTTACGATTGGCTCAGTATCTCGAGCTGGCTTATGACGTTCCAGATCAGCGTTCTTCCGTGCAACGGTATATTAGGATCGTTGGCAAGGTCGTCCAGTATCATTATCGCGCTTGTGGCGCGGACGTCCATCTCATCCTTCGTGTCCAAAAGTCTCGTCTTGGCGTCGGTCGCGCCTTTTCTTATATTCCTGGGCACCGAGTTATCGTCAGCAAGGATATCCAATATCTCGGTTATCTGTTTGATCTTGTTAGCGGTCATGTCATCACCATTCACATTGATTCGAACTCTTCCTGAAGGTCGATGACCATCTGTTCGAGCACCTCTTCGAAATTGACGGACCTGTATTCCCTAAGGCCGCCGAGATCGCTCTGTATCTTCGCAATATAGTCGTTGTTCTCCTTTATGAGTTCCACGTTGCATAAGACCTCTTCCATAAGACCCACCTACCGAATAATCGAGTGAATAGTCATGCACTATATAACTATTACTGGATGCGCCCTCTGACGTGCCGGTCCTTTCGTAATTCTGCCATTTCATCAAATGAAGGCATATCGGACAGGGAAGACACCAAGTATTTATTATCAGTGCGCACGATTACGTGACGACTGGGCGCAGTGCGTACGCACGGCGGTGCATGTGTCGCACGCATCGTCGGCGCACATGCCCATAAAGGAGTGATCCGTATGAAAAAAGGCAAAAACAAATTATGGGGGAGCGCAACTCTCTCCGTGATGATCGCGGCGTTGCTCGCGGTCACCGCGTTCGCGCTTTTAACGAACGCCGACGTCAACGAAAATGAGAATACAACACTCGGCGCCGCCGGAGATTATAACGTTGATGACATCGCGGTCATCAATGCTATCATCCTCTACAACGAATTGGCATGGACAACATGCCCCTACACGAGCGGCGACCCGTCCACTGAGCCCACATGGGTCATGGGCACTGAATGGGCCGGCGTGACATGGAGCTCCGCTTCAACGGACAAACGCATAACATCGCTGATCATAAACAGCAAAAGTTTGACTGGCACGCTGGACATTTCCGGGCTGACCGCACTGAAAACGCTGAATTGCGCCAATAACAACCTGACCGCGCTGGATGTTTCCGGATGCACCGTGCTGGAAACGCTGGTTTGCACCAGTAACAAACTGACCGAACTGGATGTTTCCGAACTTACAGCACTGACCTCACTGGGTTGTCACGACAACAGCCTGACCGCGCTGGATGTTTCCAGCAACACGGTGCTGAAAACGCTGACTTGCAGCAGTAACAAACTGACCGCGCTGGATGTTTCCAACAACACGTTGCTGGCACTTCTGGAGTGCAGCATTAACAACCTGACCGAACTGGATGTTTCCAACAACACGTTGCTGGAAACGCTGAGTTGCTTCGATAACAAACTGACCGTGCTGGATGTTTCCTACAACACCGAGCTGAATGAACTGGGATGTGACGGTAACGAGCTGACATCGCTTGACGTCTCTGGACTGAATGAGATAACGTACCTCAACGTGAGAAACAATTATTTCACGGACGAGACCAAAGTGGTCGGTGCGGACGCTCTGACCTATTTCATTGCGGCAGGAGGATGGGATGTTGCCGGCGAGTATTTCTTCTTCTCTCCGCAGAAGTATGTTTTTACGAATAGTGAAAGTTTCAACATACCCGCAGGCCAGACAGGAGAGGACATCACGCCCGTGAATGTTTACGACGGTGTTTTTGGCGGAGAGAAGCCGTATAAGTTCAGTATCGACGGCCCCGAGTGGCTTCTGATAGACGAAGACACGGGCGTCATAACCGGAAAGAGACCCGCATCCGCAGAAACGGCGACGACGGCGACCGTCGGCGTGAC
>WRNI01000033.1 GCA_009776695.1 Methanomassiliicoccaceae archaeon | reverse complement strand
CGATACCTTCATTTTGGCATCTATCTTTCCTTTGTCCGGCGCGATGACGCCGGCCAGCATCTTCACGAATGTTGTCTTTCCTGTCGCGTTGGGACCGACGATGCCCACCGACTCGCCTATTCTTATATTTCCGCCGTTAACTTTCAGTTTGAATTCTCCGAAGTCCTTCTCCAGCGTCCCGTATCTTAACAGATCGTCAGTATTCCATTCGCTTCTCGGAGGGGATGCGGTGAACTCTATCGGTCTGTCGCGGAATCTGATGTTCTCCTCGGGAAGGTATCCGTCAAGGTACACATTTATGGCAGTTCTCACCTGTCTCGGCAACGTGAAGACACCGTACGCCCCTTCGGAACCGTAGACAACGTTGACGTTATCGGCAAGGAAATCAAGTATCGCGAGATCATGTTCGATCACGATCACCTGCTTCTTCCCGCTCAGTTCTTTTATGTGCCTCGCCATTTTGACGCGCTGATATATATCGAGATATGACGACGGCTCGTCAAAAAAGTAAACGTCAGCGTCCTTCATCAGCGTCGCGGCGATCGCAACCCTCTGTAGCTCGCCGCCCGACAGTTTGTTCAGGTCTCGGTCAAGCACATCCGTAAGTTCGAGCATTTCTGCCGCTTCGCCGACGTTCATGCGTTCTTCGACCTTCGACAGAAGGCTGCGGACAACACCCGCCGTCGCTGTCGGAATCTTATCGACATATTGCGGCTTCGTCGCTGTTCTTACGTTCCCATTGTAAACGGCGGCGAGATAATCATAAAGTTCGGTGCCTGCGAAATGTTTCAGGACATCGTCCTTCGACGGCGGTTCCTCATAGTTTCCGAGGTTCGGTACCTCGATGCCTGATAACATCTTTATCGCCGTCGTCTTGCCGATGCCGTTCGGTCCCAGTATGCCGGTCACGACGCCCTTTTTTGGAACGGGCAGCCTGTACAGACGGAACATGTTCTCGCCGTAATGGTGCACCATCTCGCTTTTCAGTTCATCCGCGAGACCTATTATCTTGATAGCTTCGAATTGGCATTTGTTCACGCATATGCCGCACCCGGCGCATAATTCTTCGGATATTATCGGCTTCCCGCGCTCGCCGATGACTATCGCTTCCACTCCGGTTCTCATCTTCGGGCAGAAGTTTATGCACTCTTTGTTGCACTTCCTGTGTTGGCATCTGTCCTGAAGGACCGCTGCTATCCGCATGCTCCCGCTTATCCTTAAGTTAAATATAAGGTTTGGCGGAGCGCGGCGCAGCGGCGCGGCGTATGCGCTGTGTTTATATCTTTCGTAAACATCGCCGCATTGTGACCGACGGTGAAATGACAAAGGACGTGGAGACGATGCTCGGGTCTCCGAAGAAGGCGATCGTCAAGATGGCGATACCGATGATGGTCGCCATGTTCGCGTCGTCCGCCAACGGTCTGATCGACGCGGCATGGATATCAGGCCTGGGGCCGGACGCCCTTGCGGCCATCGGTTTACTGTTCCCGTTATTCTTCATAACCGTCGGCGTATCCAACGGCATAAGCGTCGGTGCCTCGGCGGCGATAGCCAGGCGCATAGGCGCCGGCGACAAATCGGGCGCTGAGCGTACGGCGTCCGTTGCGTTTACGTTAACGATAGTCACCGCGGTCGTGTTCTCAATGATAATGTTACTGGCCGTCAGGCCGGTGATGATGGCGATCGGCGCCACCGATGTGATCGAATATTGTATGCAGTATGCGAACGTTCTTTTCGTCTTTGCGATAGCGTTCTTCGTGAACGCGCTGATGTCCAGCATCTTAAGGTCGGAGGGCAGCGCGAAAAGGTCGATGGTGATAATGCTCGCGGGCGCATTGCTGAACCTCATTCTAGATCCGATATTCATATACACGTTCGGATGGGGGATGGCGGGGGCAGCATTGGCCACCGCCGTTGCGCTTACCGTTGCCACGATACCGGCGTTCTATTGGTTCTTTTTCAAAAAGGATACGTACGTCAAGCTCAGAGTGGGCAGACCGCATTTTGATAAGAACATATCAAAGGACATCTTCCGCGTGGGGATACCGTCATCGATCGAGTTCATGGCGATATCCGTCGCGGTGATACTGATGAACATAATACTCATCGGTAACACCGGGACGGATGCGGTTGCGATATACTCCGCAGGGTGGCGCATATTCAATCTGATAATGATACCGAGCATTGCGATAGGCGCAGCGGTCGTTCCGATATGCGCGGCCGCGTACGGCGGCCGCGACAATCAGAAAGTAAAGGCCGCGTTCCTGTATTCCGTAAAGTTATCGGTCATGACGATGCTTCTCTTAGCGACAGCGCTGTTCGTCCTCGCGGGCGTGGCTGCGGTCATTTTCACATATTCCGACGACATGTCCGGGCTTCATGATGACATAACGTTGTTCATACGCATCTCATGCTCATTCCTTCCGTTCGTAGGCTTTGGGATATTGTCGTCATCATTGTTCCAGGCGCTCGGCATGGGAACAAAAGCGTTATTGTCAACGGTCTTTAGAAATTTTGTGATAATACCGGTGGCGTTCGTCGTAGGTATCAGCGGAACGCTGACGGACATATGGTGGTACACAGCGGCGATGGAAATAGTCGGACCGGTCGTCGTGATGATATGGTGCTTATTTGTCATAAGGGCGCTGATCAGAAGGGGCACAGTCCGAAGCAATGACCCGCCCGCATTGACATAATGTTTCAAATAGGCGCAATCATGTTCAGCAACGATAAGATGGCAAAGATATTCATAGGCGTCGCATGGCCTTACGCCAACGGGATAATACATTTGGGGCACATGGCAGGCTCTCTGTTACCGCCGGACATATTCAATCGGTACAACAGAATGAAAGGCAACGAGGTGCTGATGGTCTCCGGTTCCGATCAGCACGGCACTCCGATCACACGTTCTGCAGACAAAGAGGGAACGACGCCGGAGGCGATAGCCGACAGGTACCACAGGATAAACAAAAAGGCGATAGAAGATATGAGAATTGAATTCTCACTGTTCACGAAGACGCACACCGACAATCACAAAGAAACGGTGCAGGACGTCTTCAGGACGCTTCTCGGTAAGAATTTACTTTACGTCAAGGAGACGATGCAGTACTACTGCGAAAAATGCTCACGCTTCCTTCCTGACCGTTACGTTGAGGGAACGTGCCCGAAATGCGGCGCCGCGAATACACGGAGCGATCAGTGTGATTCATGCGGAACAACGTTCGAAACGGGTGACCTTAAAGATGCGGTATGCGTGCACTGCGGTTCGCCACCGGACATAAGGGGGACGGAGCATTATTTCCTCAGATTAAGCGCCTTCCGCGATGATCTCCTGGAATATCTGAAAGATAAGACGTACTGGAGACCGAACGTCGAAACGTTCACAACGAACTGGTTAAAGGATGGTCTGAAGGACAGACCGATAACCAGGGACATGGAATGGGGAATTCCGGTACCGGCGGACGGCTGGGACAGCAAAGTGATATACGTTTGGTTCGAAGCCGTCATCGGATATCTGAGCGCATCGAAGGAATTCTCAAAGATCACCGGAGACGAAGACCTATGGAAGAAGTTCTGGTGCGATGAGAGCGTAAAGCATTATTACTTCCTGGGAAAGGACAACATACCTTTTCACTCAATAATATGGCCGTCGATCCTCATGGGCTACGGTTCGCTTAACCTTCCGTATGACATTCCTGCGAACGAGTACTTAACGTTCAAAGGCGAAAAGCTGTCGAAGAGCAGGGGCGGTTCCATTGACATGCCAAGCGTCCTTGAGAAGTATGACGCTGACGTGATCAGATATTATCTTTCGGTGACGATGCCGGATACGCACGACACGGAGTTCTCGTGGGAAGACCTTCAGGTGAAGGTGAATAACGAGCTTGTGTCTGCGTTAGGGAACTATTATCACAGATGCTTAAGTTTCACGAAAAAGAACTATGGAGTGATACCCGATAAGAGAAAGGGTGAAGAGCTTTCAGCCGTGACGGAAGAGATAGAGAAAGCGAGGTCAGAGTATGATGCGTACATGGAGAAATGCGATCTCAAAAAGGCATTGAAAGCTGTAATGGACCTTTCGAGGTACGGCAACAGGTACTTCGATTCTAAGAAGCCGTGGGCGCTTGTGAAAGAGGATAAAGAAAAATGCGGAGAGGTGCTGAACGCTTCGCTCCAGATAGTCAAGGCACTGGCGATAATGGCATGGCCGTTCATGCCTTCGTCGTCCGAAAAAATATGGAAGTTCCTCGGCCTCGGCGGAACGCCGCTTGATTCCGGTCTGGCATCATGCACATCACCGCTGCCGGAAGGCGCAGAGCTTCCGGAGCCGGTGCCCGTTTACACAAAGGTGGAACTTCCCAAGGAAGAGGAAAAGGGGAAAGACGAAAAGGGGAAAGAGTCAAAGGCAAAAAAAGAGCAGGACGCGCCGAAAAAGGAACTGCCGGAAGCATTCAATGATATGAAACGCCTTGACATACGTGTCGCCGAGATAATTGAGGCGGAAGATCATCCGGATGCCGAAAAATTATTCCGCCTTAAAGTGAACGTGGGCGAGGAAAGGCAGATAGTCGCCGGTCTCAGGGCGTTCTACAAGAAGGAAGAGCTCATCGGACGCAAAGTCCTCATGGTGTTCAATCTAAAGCCGGCGAAGTTAAGGGGACTGATGTCGCAGGGCATGTTACTGGCAGCGGATGACGAAGAACTGGGAGGAAGTACTGTCGCACTGCTCACGCCGTCGAAGAACGTTAACAACGGAATGAGATTCACCTGCGGCCTTGATATCAACGGTAACGAGATCGAGTACAAAGATTTCCAGAAGGCCGTGATAAAAGTGATATCAACGGACGGGGGGTCATTCGGCGGCAATACCGGCAATGAGAAGGTACCGCCGATGGTCGCCGCGGTCATCGACGGCAGCGAATGTATCCTGTTATCGGACGGGAACGGATGTTTCGCCGTCACCGACAGGGAGATAAAGGACGGGGCGAACGTCAGATGAGAGCCGATATGCATATTCACTCGACATTTTCCAAGGACGGGATGTCGTCCGTGGAAGAAATAATAACGATGGCGAAGGCCAAAGGCCTCGGGTGCATCGCGATCACCGACCACAACAGTTTTGCATCGTTCGAAGAAGCGTCGAAGTACGAAGATATCATCGTGATACCGGGGGAAGAGGTATCGTCGTCGGAAGGTCACATACTCGCGTACGGCATCAACTGTGAGATACCGCGGGACAGGAGCGTTCAGGAGACGATAGATCTTATACATGACGCAGGAGGCATAGCTGTCGCTGCGCATCCGTACAGATGGTGGTCCGGTCTCGGAGAAAAGAACGTTGTTGAAGAGTTCGACGCGGTCGAGGTCTTCAACGCACGCTCCACCAAAGGTTCCAACGGCAAAGCGAGCAGACTTGCATCTAAAATGAACAAGCCCGTGACGGCAGGGAGCGATGCTCACCATGCTGACAACATCGGTGCTGCGTACACGGAATTATCGGATGACGTGACGGACTGGGAAGGCGTGATCAAAGAAGTTATCGCAGGCAATGTGACAACGAACGGCAAGCACAGGACCCGCACGGAAACATTAAGATACGGTTTCAAATCAATAACGGAATGGATGGGCCGCGGATTCAGAAAAATGTAATTACATCGCGAATTCCTCGTCCCTGAAGCTTACCGCAGGACATTTGTCAAGGCATTTACCGCATTGTGTGCATTTGTCCGGATCCAAAGATATGACGCCGTTATTCAGCGACAATGCGTTCTGAGGGCATCTCGCTACGCATAACGAACATCCGACGCACTGCTCCGACCTGACGATGAGACTGAACATATTCTTCATCGCATCACGGACCCTTTTTTCATCCGATCCTTTGGAAATGACGGAGCCTTCCCCGAACACCGTAACGTTATTGACGCTCAGCCATTGGCCGTCAGCGTCCACGGAAACATCCTTTCCAAGGATGTGCGCCAGACCTCTCAGTTTTTCAATATTGACGGAACGTGATACGGCGCCTTCGACGCTCAGACCGAGTACGCACGGTGAATATCCGTCCTGTATCTTGAGGAAAAGCGGGCCTTCCGATCTCACCGTCTGTTTTACCAGCTCGCCGATATCTTTTCCGGTGATCCGTAATATCTCGTCCTTTATCGACTGCGGTGCCCTCTTCCATCTCCATAACGCGAATCTTTTCCATTCTTCGAGCAGTTTGCGGGACGATGAGAATTCGTTAAGATACGAATCCCACTGTTCATATCTGCTGTTCTCTTTTATGATATCAAGCTCAGCAAGGTCTGACGCGGGACAGAGGAAACAGCCTATCCTGTCCAATCCTTTCGTATACCATACGTTGTACTCGGCCTTTTTCCAGAAGATGTACATCCACACATGCAGTGAGTTCCAGCTCTGAATGGGAGAGGCGCCTGTCTGCCCGGGCGTCCAGGGATTCGTCCATACGCGCGGTTTTGAATGTCTTGCTTCCGATTCATATTTTCTCTGGCCTATGAACGATAATACGCCGTCAGGAAAATTCTTGAGTATCGCGTTGACGGTCGGTCCCAGCTTGTTTGTTTTGCAGCACCATCTGAAATCCTTCGCCGGAGGGCCGAATTGTATGACATTGCCGAAGAAGGCGTCAACCGGCGCCTTCTCTTCGATGAGCTCAAGATCATACGTTCTTGCGGTATCGTGAACATGTTCGACGGTCTCGCTGAACTCAAGGCCGGTATCGATGAAAAGGACGGGAAGCTTACGGCCGGCGTCCATCGTTAACAATAAAGTGGCAAGGCTGTCCTTCCCGCCGGAGAATGAGACCACCGCGGGAACATCATTCTTTTCGATGGTGCTGTTTATGAATGCAACAGCTTCATTTTTCCTTCTGGTGAGCACAGGCACGTTGGCGGAAACGGCGTCATCCCATGTAACTTTTTTATCACTGATGATAAGCTCTTCCGGCTTGGTCCATTTCGTTTTCACGGCAAGCCCTTTTTCATTACGCAGCATATCGGCGGCGGACATCTTTGCCAGTCCCGTCGCGATGACGTTCCCTTCTGTGTCGGCAATAATGACCTCGTCCTCTTCCTTTACGTCCGGATGCACGTCAGCGACCCCGGGGACCATCAGGTTCTTGCTTTCCCTTATGAATCTCACGGCGCTCAGATCGCATATAACATAACCCTTTGTCATCACTTTCTCGATACGCATTGCGCTCTGCATCCTGTTGAGCAGTTTCCAGCCGCTTCCGATATCATAACGGATGCTCGCCACGGTGCGTCCGTTTATGATGATCTCGTCCATCCTGTCCAGCGACGGCGCCTTGTTCAGTAATACTATCTGACCGTCCGGCAGCAGCGCATCACCGGAACCGTATCCGAACTGTTCGTCCGTCAATTTTTTTATCAATTCGATATCGTGCGGGAACGCCGGTCTCACATCTCCGGGAGGAGTGACATCAACCTCTTCCGTACCGTTGCCGCAAACCGAGCAGACGGTATCCTCAAGAACAGGCAGGTTGCAGACGGAGCACCATCTCAGATGATTCTTTCCCAATCTCACGGCTGCCATACGGTTCTCCGTGAGACATGCGCACAATATAAACATTGATACCGCAACGTGCAAATCCGGAACAAAATGAACGGAATGAAAATGGTAAGGAAGGGGGACAACCCCCGTTTGCTGTTCTCTCGTCTGTCGAGTCCTTTCGTCAGTATTGCTTCTTGCCCAGCACATACGCAAAGAGCAGTACGAGCAAGAAGACCGCCAGGATCACCGGGACGTACGGGATCGATCGTTCGGAAACTGTTCCTGTCGTATACTCGAAGCCGTCGGCGTACAGCTTTATATCACCGTCAATGGCATCGACCGAGGCTGACGGTCCCGTTATGACGTATGCGTTAGGATCAGAACCTTGATATTCGACGTTATCGGAGTCAATGCCGAACAGATATCCAGGTTCAAGCTGGAGCGGCCGCACGGTAACATCAAACCCTTCCGGTATGTATGCCGCCTCGGAAGCCACGCCCGAGACGAGGACATCGCCGCCCGTCATAGAACGGCCTTCTGCAACGTATGAGAACCCTATGTTATCACCGGTATCGTTATCCACGAGTTCCACCCGATACATTGCCCGAAATTCAATATACAGCTCATAGTTATTGGCCTCATAGGGAGTGAAGTACATGTCCGTATACCAATACCATTCCATTACGCGCATCTCATCATTGACGAATATCGCCACGAACGGCGTTTCCTGTGATACATACGCGAAAACGCTTACTGAATAGTCTGAAGTCAGACCGGCCGAAAGACTCGTTCCGTCGAAATAGACCTTCATCACGTACGGCCCGATCCCGCTTCCGTCGATGGACGTTCCGTACCGCAGCGACACAATTTCGAGCGCATTGCATCCTTCAAATGCGTTATCGCCGATGGTCGCGATACCGCCTATGACAGCCCACACCAGGGACGTGCAGCCTTTGAACGCATCTTCTCCGATGTGCTCTATTGATTCAAGCTGGAACGATCCGAGATCTGTACAGCCTTCAAATGCGTTATCGCCGATCTCTTTTAAGGTCGGGATCTCAAAATGATAGATCACATCGTCACCGGCGAACACACCGTCCGCGACGGCCACGATGTAGAATAATTCTCCCGCATATGAGCCTGAGTCAGATTCTATCATCCAGATGCTCACCCACCCCTCCTTATAGCCGTGGTTGTCGATCATCGCCGCCGTGCCCTCGGGCGGGGCGGATATGACCTCATATTCACGGCCGCACCAGTCATAGAAAGTCTCGCCCGTGCCCGTATACCCTAATTTCTGATCGCTTCCGTCTCCGCTTCCGCCGCTGCTGTCATTGCCTTGCGGTCCTGACGCAACAAACATCATCATCGCCGAGGCAGACAATATAAACACGGCGGCCAGTGCCAGAACGGCCGTTCTCCGGCCTTTGCCGGCATTGTCCGCACCGGTCACCTCTTTTTCGCTTTTCATATGAAACCATCCTAATTTTTTGTAAGGACGTTACTCTTCCGTATGAGTATCATCTCGCCGTTAAGAAGGATATTCCGCATATATAAACAGTGTTCATTTTCAAACGGCGTTCAAAAACATATCATTATAATTGGCAGAATAAAAAGGGGAAGGAGGCGCCCGCCTCCGTTTGCCGTCCGTTTCGCCTGTCACGCAGTCATGCACGTTATTTCTCTTTATGCAGCAGAACGTACGCGGAAAGCAGTATTACCGAAAGTATCGCTATGATCACCGCGACGTACGCGTATGATTGTTTGTACACTATCTGAGGCTCCGCGGCCCCATCGACCTCGTACACAGCGGTGACGGTCCTGTTGCCCGTGCTGCCGGGAACGAGCCCGTATGTGCGCGAAGAATCTTCATACCATCCCGTGAACCTGTAACCTTCGACAGATCCGGGGTTCGCAAAGATGACGGCCGATTCAACATCATATGAGGTTGCGTTCGATGTTTCCGCGTTGCCGTCCAGATCGCCGCCCGACCGAAGATATGTTATCGAATACGTCGCAAGGTCATATGATGCGGTGAATGTTCTGTTGCCCATCGTTCCCGCTTCGATCTTTGTTACAGCGGCGCTGTTCTCGTCCAGCCACCCTGCCCATTCGTACCCGGCGGGTATGTCCGCCGGAGCAAGCAGTTCTATGTCCGCACCGTTATCGCCTTTCGCGGTGTACGTCAAAGTGTTGACGTTCGTTCCCTTCACGTTGTGATACGTTATCGTATATTCGGCGGCGTCTGCGTAAAAGCTTATGTCACCGTCAATGGCATCGATCGCGACCGCCGACCCCGTTATGCTGTATGCGTTGGGATCCGAACCGTAATACTCCGTATTATCAGCGTCAATATCAAAATGCACGGGCCCCGACGGGAGCAACTGCACGGTAACATCAAACCCTTCCGGAATGAACACGCTCTCGGATACCACGCCCGAAAGGACCACATCGCCCCCTAATACAGTACCTTTCGCAACGTACGAGAACTCCACGTTATCGCCGGTGCCGTTATCTAGGATCTCCAGCTGATACATCGGCCGAACTTCGATGTAGAGCTCAAAGTTGTAAAGGAAGAAGTTGTCGATAATAAAGAATATGTCTGTGCTGAAGATATAGGGGCGCTTCTCAATGACGCGCAGCTCGTCGTTGATGAATATTGCCGTGTACGGTGTTTCCGCCAGTGGGTGTATAAAAGCAGTCATTGACGAATGATCTGAGGACCAGCTTGCACTGACGTATGCTCCGTAAGAATAGGTCTTCATCACGAACGGGTTCGGCCCGGTCCCGTTAAGGGTCGTTCCGTACGGCACCGACACCGAATCGAGCGCAGTGCATCCTTCGAACACATTCTCGCCGAAGGTCGCGACGGAATAGGCAACGAACCGTTTCAAAGCCGTGCAGTCCTTGAACGCATTATCTCCGATATGCTCTATCGAATCCAGGTTGACCCACTGCAGCCTTTCACAACCCTCGAACGCCCCCGCTCCGATCTCTGTCACGTAGGGGAACATAATGGAATCAAGCCATTCGTCTCCGGCGAATGCACCGTCCCCGATGGCAACAAGAGTAAAAAATTCTCCCATATATGGACCTGCCTCAGCGTATGCTCCCCATATACTCACAAATATCTCTTCATGACCGTGATTGTCGATCAGTGCTGCCGTGCCTTCGGGCGGAAGAGAGATGATCTCATATTCCCGGCCGTCCCAATCCTCGAATGTCTCACCCGTGCCGGTATAGCCCAATTTCTGATCGTTTTCGTTTTCACTGTCATTGCCTTGCGGTTCTGACGAAGCAAAGACCAGTAACGCCGCGGCAGATAATATCAACGCGGCGGCCACTGCAAAAACGGTTGTTCTCCGGCGTCCGCCGGTATTCGCTGTGATCGTTTCTTTTTCGGTTCTCATATGATACCATCCTGATCATTTGCGACCATGTTACTCATCTGTGTGAGTATCATCTCGCCGTTAATAAGGATATTCCGCATATATAAACAGTGTTCATTTTCAAGGCGCGCTTAAAAACGCGCTTTAAGACATGCTGCGCACAGCCAAAAGACCATTTTATTAAATAAAATAAACCCTGTTACATATATTAACGGCGAGATGAAATAGCTTCAGCGCGCAAAAGAGAGGAAAGTGATACAGATGGCAACGGACAGAGCGGGACCGACGGGAAAAGGGAGAAGGAACTTTGCGATGGTCGCGGCGGCATTGGCGGTGGCGTTCATAATGATCTCATCCGCATTGTTCTTTTTTGGCAGCGGCGGTAACGAAGATGATCAAAAAGGAGGCATCGCCCCGGTGATATGGGGCGACGATATCATCGCGGTCGAGGCAGGGGCCGATCACTGTGTCGCTCTGCAAAGCGACGGCACTGTTTTTGTGTGGGGCTGGAACCTTTATGCCCAGCTGGGTGATACCACTGCCGGCCTTCGGAGAATGCCGGTGCAGGTGCCAAATGTGTCCGATGTTATTGCGATCGCGGCGGGGGATCGGCACACGGTAGTCCTCAAAAGCGACGGTACCGTATGGACATGGGGATACAACTCCAGCAGTCAGCTTGGAAACGGCACCACTGGCTCTTACAGTCACGCACCTGTGCAGGTAGTCGGCCTGACAGGCGTGACGGCAATTGCAGCAGCGTATTCTCAATCTTTCGCCCTGAAAGACGACGGCACCGTGTGGGCATGGGGATTCAACTACTATGGCCAGCTGGGCGACGGCACCAGCGGCACCGGCAATACAAGCAACGTGCCCGTGCAGGTGCTTGATACCGACGGTATAAATTTTCTGACCGGTGTGACAGCGATCTCAGGAGGGGATGGTCATTCGATCGCCCTGAAAAGCGAC
>WRNI01000032.1 GCA_009776695.1 Methanomassiliicoccaceae archaeon | reverse complement strand
GTCCGTCAATGAAATAAAAAATATCCTTCCTAAACTGAGCGGCTGGAAGATGATCGGCGGATCGGCCGCATCATCGGATGCCGCCGAGGGCTTTGATTTTCGTATAAGAACGGATCTTGCGGCGTCGCTCTATGACGGCCTTACCGGAAAAGAGGTTGACGAACGTCTGAGGACGCTGGACGAATGGAACCGGTGGATGTTACTTGGCGCCGATATTGTGAAAGATCATCAGGACCACCCGCAGCCGCTTATTGCCGAAGTTGAGACATACCGCGGATGCCACCGGTTCATGAGCGGCGGATGCTCGTACTGCGTCGAACCGCTGAAAGGAGAACCGTTGATGCGCTCTCCCTCCGACATATCGGACGAAGTTGCACGATTAAAGGAATCGGGCGTCCGCAACATACGCATAGGCGGCCAGACGTGCATAATATCATACGGTTCCAAAGAATATTTAGGAATACCTAAACCTGAGCCGGATATTGTGAACGAATTGTTCTCATCGCTTCGCGAAATGAATTTTGACGTGCTGCATGTAGATAATGCGAACCCCGCCGTGATATCGGAATACCCGGACGAATCGTCGTCAATACTGAGAACGCTAACGGAATGCTGCACACCGGGCAACGTTCTCGCATTGGGGATGGAGAGCGCCGATCCCGACGTGATAAGGATGAACAATCTTAATTCAACGCCCGATCAGGTGACCGACGCAGTACGTATGATAAATCAGATCGGATCTGAACGCGGTGACAACGGGATGCCGAAACTGCTCCCCGGCCTTAATTTCATTTCGGGGCTTGACGGCGAGACGCCGTATACGTACGAAGCGAATTACAAATTCCTGGAAAGACTGACCGCCGAAGGATTGATGGTCAGAAGGATCAACATCCGGCAGGTGCTCCCTGTGAGAAGGGAATTTAAAACAAAGGTCGAGCACGGCAGGTTCATAAGGTACAAGCAGAAGATACGCGAGAACATCGATTCGGTAATGCTGAGGCGCATCGTCCCCGCCGGGACGGTGCTCAAAAACGTTTATCTGGAGCTGAACGACGGCGGCATCACGTTCGGGAGACAGATCGGATCGTATCCGTTACTGATCGGCGTCCCGTACAGGACCGGGACGGAACGGTTCTGCGATATTGTCGTGACGGACCACGGATACAGGTCGATAACCGGTATTGAATATCCGTTCCCGATCAACACCGCCGGTATGGCGGCGATATCATCGCTGCCCGGGATCGGAAAGAAGAGGGCCGCAAGGATAATGCTTGCGAGACCGATAAAGAACGCCGGCGAATTGGCTGCGGCCGTCGGCGATGCGGACGTCGCCGGTTATTTGACGGATATCGTCGCATACCGATGAAAATATGGGGTCAGCATGAACTTTATGCCGGATATGCCGCACGGGACGCCGTCCCTGCGCGCCCGAATGAGTTATAATATTGCTTTCCGTTCAAGATGCCATGGACACCCTGCGCGCAGCGAGATATCCTTTCCTCGAGGAGTCGTCGGCATTCGCCGAATCGCACTCCGCCGACATCGTCTCGTTAATGATGTCGCCATCCTACGCGGACGCCCGCAGGAGAGGTCTGGACCGTGTGCTGGAGTCGATACGTAAATCGGAAGTGTCATATGTTCCGCTTGCGAGCTTCGAGTACGAACGGTTGATGGAAGTTATGTCATACCCGTACGCAAGGGTACTCGTCTCATGTGTGAACGACCGCTTCCTTACGAAACGATACGCTTTGGCCGAAGCGGTAAGAATGAACAGGCTCCTCGGCGAGGAGCGCGCGGACGCCGTGATATCGATAGCCAAGGAACTGAAAGTTGACGCCGTCGCCAGGAACGATATGCTGATGATGCACTTCACCGATTATCTGAGGCTTTCGTCAAGAATAAAAAGCATGGAATGGAAGCTTGTGAACTCCGAACTGTTCGGCGGCAACGTGTTCCTTCCCAACGATAAGTTCTGCCGCGCCCTCCAGAATGCGCTGCAGGACAAGATAGAATCGGAATTGCCGCTTGAAGTTCCGAAGGATATAAGAGCGATGGTATCGAAGGATGTCAAGCACGTCGAGATAGCGCTGAACGAGATGAAGAGCAGGTACGGCGACGGCGTTGACGGTAACGTATCCGTCGAAGAGTTCCCGCCGTGCATGCGCGCACTGCTCGCGGGAACACAGAACGGTTTAAATTTACCGCACAGCGGAAGATTTGCGTTAGTATCGTTCCTTCACGCGCTGGGAATGGACTCGGAGCAGATAATGGCGTTGTTCTCGAAGTCCCCGGACTTCGACGAGTCCAAGACGATATATCAAGTTAAACATATAACCGGCGAGGGGAGCGGCACCGAGTACACCCCGCCGGAATGCTCGACGATGAAGAGCTACGGCATATGCTTCGAGCCGGACGGCCTTTGCGATAATGAGAAAGTTGTTCACCCGCTCATATATTACCGCATAAAGACGAGAAAGGGACGTGGTGACGCGCTCCCGGTGAGTGATGACGGATCAGAGAATAATGACGGTGCGGCGGCGAAAGACCATCCGGACAAAGGATGATCATTCTTTGGACATGTTCCTCCACGTCACTATCGCTCTCTGCACAGCGGTGGCGTTACCGACGATCGCGAACCACAGCATCATTATCTCCAGCCATGTTATCGTGATATAACCGAAGATGTCTATCGTTCCGTCACCGAAACACAGCGCAATGAACTGAATTATCGGGAACAAAGTGCTCAGAACGACACGATCAGCTCTCCCCAAAAGACCTGCGTACAGCCTCGGGGCACCGACCGCCTGCGCCTGCGTCCCCATGTATGACGTTAAAAGAACACCAACGAGCGCCAGCATTCCGATGTACGGGTTGCACCATGCGCTCACCGCGACGCCGCCTATCATGAACACGTCTGCGTAGCGGTCAAATACATGATCCAGAAAATCTCCTTTCTTTGATGCCTTTCCCGCAAGTTTTGCAACTTTGCCGTCAAGCGCGTCGAAGTACCCGGAAACGATGACCACGATCGCGCCGGCGATCAGCATCCATTGCCATTCATCCTTTGTTCCGGAAAGATATAACAGAAGACCGGCCAGGAATGCGAGTATCAGACCTATCCACGATATTGTGTTGGGATTGACATTTATCATCCGTTTTGCAACGGGTGTCAACGCAAAGTCCGCTTTGGCCCTGTGCCCGTCTAACACCATTTTTCCATCTCCTCCGACCAGTCGACGCTTCCCGGCGTGTGCCCTTGCGTTCTGCCCGCGGCAATGTCCGTTATCGCCGACGCCGCCTCTTCCGGTGTACATGATGTATTGTCTATCTCAAAAACATGCGCATCGGAATCCGCTGATTCGCACAGTATGACGTCAAGCGCCTCCGCCCGCACGTTCTCAATTATCTTCTGCGGCGGATAATTCCTTTTCCTGAGCCTTTCGTACAATACCGAAGGGTTGCATCGTATAACGATGATGATATCACAATCCAGAAAATGGGACAGGTGGCCTTCGAGGAATATGTTCCCGCTGTCCGTTATCAGCTCTTTCAGCGATGCGTTCAGTTTTTCCGTGTCAACGTTGTACGTGTTCATCTTTTTATCGAACCGCTCCTTCAGCCCTTTTTCCTCTATGTACTGATGAAGATCGATCACGCGCTCGCCCCTTTCCCTCAGCACGTGCGCGATCACCGTCTTTCCCGTGCCCGGCGTTCCCGTGATCGATATTATCATTATAACTTCCCCAGATAACGGTCCGCGCGTTCCATCACCGCGTCCCATGACGGCACGCTGGATAACGCGCCCGTTTCCTCGATGACGAACGATGCCGTTGCGGCACCTATGATAAGCGAATCAACATCGGAATAATTTTTGAACTTGCCTGCATAGAAACCGGCTCTGTACGCGTCGCCGGCGCCCGTCGCGTCCTTGACGCGCTTCGCGGTCACCGCCGGGATCTTCGTCATCTTACCGTTAACGTACAGTTCGCTGCCTTCCGGTCCTTTGGTGCACACTGTCATTATGCCTATGTCAGAGAACGACTGTACGGACGCATATTTCAGCGCCGATACCGCCTCGTACCTGTTGCAGAACAATATGTCGGACATGTTCAGCGCGCGCATAAATCTGTCGCTGTCCCACACTTTGTGGATCTCCTGCGCCGGATCGAAGGATATCTTCCTGTCGTCACTTTTTACGGATGACATTATATTGAGGTAATAGTCAGGTTCTCCCGTCGAGAAGTGGACGTACCTGGACATTGATGCATTTTTCTTAAGAACATTGTTCAGCGACGTGGCGGAACCCTGAGGGCCCTGATAAAAGAATACGCGCTGTTCTTTCCTGACATCGTTGACAATCATCGCCTGCGCCGTATCGTAAACGTCCTGTGTTACGAACTCGTCTGTTATCACGCCCCGCGACGTTATGAATTCCCCGAACTCCTTCGGAAGATCATTTCCGACGAAGCCGCAAAGCGCCGTCGGGACGCCTAACGACGAAGCGATGACCGCTATGTTCGTTCCGGTGCCGCCCAGCAGAGTTTCCTTTGATGTTATATTTATTGACACGTTATTTCCGGGGAACTCGTCGACAGACATTATCTGGTCTATCGTTATATGACCGTAAACGGACAGGAACGGACGCATTATGTGCCTTCCTCCCATCCGCTCATGTATCTTATCTGCTCATCCGTCAATTCATCGATGGTAACGTTCATCGTCCTCAGTTTTATCTTTGCTATCGCAATATCCATCTCATCCGGTACCGGATGGACCTTGCATTCCATATCTTTCCAATTCTTCGCCAAATATTCTGCCGCCAGCGCCTGCGTCGCGAAGCTTGTGTCCATGATCTCCGCCGGATGGCCCTGACCTGCCGCAAGGTTCATCAGACGGCCTTCCGCTATAAGGTAAACTTTCCTTCCGTCCTTCATCTTATACCCGTCAACGAACTCACGCACCGGTTCCTTGCTTATCGACATCGAGTCCATCGCCTTCTTATCGATCTCGTTATCAAAATGCCCGGCGTTCCCGAGTATGCACCCGTCCTTCATCATATCGAGATGGCGGGCCGTGATTATCGATGCGCATCCTGTTGCCGTTATCACGGCATCCGCGACGCGAACGGCATCGGTCATCCTCATGACCTCAAATCCGTCAAGGCGCGCTTCGATCGCCCTTACCGGATCAACTTCCGTTACAATGACGTTGGCGCCGAGGCCTTTCGCTCTCATCGCGATGCCTTTGCCGCACCATCCGTACCCTGCGATCACCATTCTTTTTCCGGCGACGAGAAGATTGGTGGCGTTCATCCATCCGTCGAACACCGACTGTCCCGTACCGTAACGGTTGTCGAAAAGGAATTTCATCTTTGCGTCGTTGACCGCTATCACCGGAAATCTTAACTTATTGGCGGCGGCCATCGCCCTGAGACGGGCGACGCCCGTTGTCGTCTCCTCGTTGGCGCCGCGAACGTTCCCGATAAGATCTTTTCTTGACGTGTGGAGCATCGCTATGAGGTCCGCGCCGTCGTCTATCACCACGTCCGGCGATATGTCAAGCACCTTGTTCAGATTTTCATAGTATTCGGACTGCGTCTCGCCCTTCTTTGCGTAAACCTCCAGTCCGTAACGTTCTCTCAGCGCCAGAGCCACGGAATCGTCCGTCGACAGCGGGTTGCAGCTTGCCAGCCGCACCTTGGCGCCTGCCTCGGCCAGCGCTATTGCTAATATCCCTGTCTTCGCCTCGGTGTGCAGCGCCATGCCTATCCTGAGACCATTAAGCGGTCTCTCCTTCCTGAAACGTTCCCTTATCTCGCCGAGCACCGGCATGTGCGTTCCCGCCCATCCCAGCCTTCTCATTCCCTTTTCCGCTTCGCTCATTCGTATCACCGCCCGCCTTCCGCAGCCCTTAAGTGATCGCATATAAGGCCGACGGCGGCCTTTCTGTTATCTGCGTTGGAGAATCCCTTCAGGATATTCTTTCTTTCCGCTGCGCTGTTCTTAAGTTCGTTTGCGAACGTTATCATATTCGCCAGCGCCCTCGACATCTCGTCCGCTATCGATACCGTCGCCGTTCTTGATGTTCTCGAAAGCGGGTTAAGGTCTATCGCCAGAACGGTCTTCCCCATCCTCACGAGCGCCTCGGCGCGGTCCCCGTCCTCTATCGGAACGAGTATCACATCTGACGAGTAGATCCCCTCGCCGGTGCACAGCGCGCGGTAAGAGCTGAGACCCAGTATCCTTGAATCTGCGTTCCTTCCGAGAATGCCCTTCGCGCCGCGCTCCTCCATGTAATCGATCAGGGCCGCCATTCTTTCCTCCGTCCTGTGGAATATGTTAACTTCCATCTTCGATCCCGTGGCCTCGGCCAGCGATATCAGACGTTCCGCGTCCAGCGCCGCCGCGTTCCCGTTGACGCATATCACCGGTCTCTTCGCTTCAAGCAGATACGCTGTTGCGGCGCGCTCAGCTCTGAGCGCCGAGTCCGTTGTCCTCTCGCCCATGAGATAATCGAACGCCTCGCCTCTCCCGTGAGAGATAAGACCGGTGGGCGTCACCAGCCCTTTTTTAACGAGTTCGGCAAGCCGTTCCCTCGTCACCAATGAATCGTATCTCGGATGGTCCTTCGGAATGTCCACAGACTGTTAGCAACGCGGTCGTACATATTTGTTGCCGACGGAAAGAGGCCGTGCCCGCCCGCATGAACATTGCCATGCTCACAATTACATACTTTCAATGTTCTTGCGCACTCATGGGCAGTGTGCGCATCGTGCTTGTGAGACCGAAGTTCGAAGGTAACGTTGGGGCAGTCGCCAGATCGATGGCCAATTTCGATCTTGACGAGCTTTATCTCGTCGATCCGTGCGCAATAGGCGACGAGGCGTACCGCCGCGCGAAGCACGGCTCGCATATACTTAAGAATGCGAAGACCGTCGGTACAATGGAGGAAGCGGTAAGCGGATGCTTCCTTACCGTGGGCACAAGCGGCATTGTTACGAAAGGCGAAAAGAATTACGCGAGGATACCGATAACGGCGGCGGAGTTCGCCGAACGCATGAACGGTTACGGCGAGAACGCGGCGATACTGTTCGGTCCGGAGGACAAAGGACTGGCGCAGGACGAGCTGGAAATATGCGATATTCTGATAACGATACCGACCAGCGATTCTTACCCCGTGCTGAACATCTCGCACGCCGCGGCCATAGTCATGTACGAGTTATCAAACATAGGATCGGCAAAACCGACGCCCGCCGATCCCGATGAGAATGAACGGATGCTGTCCTTCTTCGACGAACTGCTTGAATGCATCGACTATCCGGAGCAGCGCCGTGAGACGACGGCGGTGATGTTCAGAAGGCTCATGGGACGCGCCGTGCCGACGAAATGGGAGTATCATACGATACTCGGTGTGTTCGGCGACGCGTCGAAACTTATACGTGATCAACGGGAATGAACATCGTCAGGTTCATCCCGTGCCCTCCTGGCCCCTGTACGAACATCGGTTCGGATCCGGCGCTTTCTCTTATTATCTCGCTTATGACCTTTTCTGAACCGTCCTGAGGTATGTTCCCGCGCACGAATATTATCGGTCTTGACACGGCGTGAGAGCGCATCATCTTTCCTTCGGCCAGCGCGTTCGCAACTTTTTCCGGATGCATGCCCTCGGCGAACGAGACCGTGAGCGTCCTTCCCGCGATCGTTTGAAAGATCGTCTCGCCGTCCTTTCCCTCGAGCATCTCCGTCATGCAGAGGAACGATTCGCACATCATCTGGTCAAGCACGCTGAACGCCTCCCTGGCACCGAGCGCGGGGTCAAGTTCAACAAGACGGTCGCCGTCCGCGATGAAAAGTATGTCCGATACTTTTTTGAGATCGCTCAGCGAGTCCGCGGCGGTCTTCCTTCTGCCGGCCTCGAAGGACATCGGGAGCGTCGCCATCGTTATGACACGGGAACCGTTGCGCTTCGCCATCTCTGCGATAACGGAGGCGGAACCGGTGCCGGTGCCGCCGCCGAGGCCAACCATCAGCACAATGTTCAGATGTCTTCTGATATGCTCGTTTATCATCTCCGACGCGTCCTCGGTCAGAGACCTTCCCAATTCGACGTCGCCCTCGCACCCGGCGTCCATCGACCCGTCCCCGAGAAGGATGCGGCGATCGGACCTCGACCTTATGAGACCTTTGCGGTCTGTGTTGACGGTCAGTATGTCCACGTTTGATATTCTGCCGAGCCTGTTGGCGATGTTGCATCCGCCGCCCCCGCACCCCACGGCAAGCGTGCCGGCCGCTTTGGCGTCCTTTTTTCTGAACAATCGGAACATTTGCATCACGGTGATCTTATGCGCGCCCTGACATATTCTCTGACGGCGTTCCTTATCGCGTCGTCAAGCGATACCGAATCGCCGTCCTGCACCAGCGTCTCAAGCTCTATGACCTTCGCCTTCGGCAGTTCCACGGTCACGACGCTGCGGCTGCCGGAACGTGCTCTCAGGAACTCGTCCAAGGCAACGCGTATCACGTCCGATACGTTAGCGTACTCGCCGTTGTCCACGAGCTTCTGTATCAGTTCCGCCGTTTCCGGCTGAAGTCTTACGGTTATCCTCTCTGTTTGATTCATCCTTGTCTGCCGTCCGTCCGACAGATGAACGCATAACGCACATATAACACATAGGACACCGCGTCCGCAAAAAAATGATCGCCGTTATGCCATTGCGCGGCCTGACCGTGAGCACCGAGAGAATAATGCTTATTATATCAAATGGATACGGTGCCATGATCAGGCAGATAATAAGCATCGACCGCGAGAAATGCGACGGCTGCGGTCTTTGCGTGGACGCGTGCCACGAAGGCGCCATAGCGCTTATCAACAATAAGGCGAAGCTTGTCCGCGAGGACCACTGCGACGGGCTCGGCGATTGTCTGCCCGCATGCCCTGCCGGTGCCATAACGTTCGTCACCAAAGAAACGTTACCGTTCAATGACGAGCCTGACGGGATACAGGTGATGGTGCACAAATGCAGCTGCGTTGACGATGTGAAGGGCCGTCCGGGATCGAAGGGCGAGATGACCAGATGGCCCATACAGTTAAAGCTCGTGCCGCTGGACGCGCCGTTCCTGAAGGACGCGGACATTCTCGTGGCAGCTGACTGCACCGCATTCGTCAGCGCCGACTTCCACGAGAAATATATGCGGGACAGGGTCGTCCTGATCGGCTGCCCGAAGCTTGACCGCGAGGACTACGGCCAGCGGCTTACTGAAATAATAGGCAAAAATCACGTCAGATCGGTAACGCTGGTAAGACTTGACATACCGTGCTGCGCCGCATTATCACGTATGGTCAGGGAAGCGCTGGCGATGGTCATGGACAATGTGCCTTTCAGCACGGTCGTGCTGACGACGGACGGGACCGTCGCCGAATGATCACATTCCTCTTATCTTTTTATAAACTTTAGAGCAGAACTTACCGAACCGGCCGCATTGGTCGAACGTCGTTAACACAACGCGTGAGTTGATGTGCGATTCGCCCTCCGCCCTCTTGGCGAACCTGTACATTACGTTGGATATCCTGAGATCGGACGGGCCGAACTTCAGAAGGTCCAGAAGGACCTTCCATCCCTTCATCTCCAGTCCGTCCCAATTCTCCGTGATCACCGGAACGAACACGTCGGTCCTTCCGGCGATCAGGCCGCTCATGATATCCGCGGACGGTCTTTTTCCGCGGTACAGAAGATAAAGGTCGGTGTACACATTGAACGCCCATGACCCCGCCCATCTCACGAATCCCAGCGCGAACCTGTCTTTCCTCACGCCGACGCACAGGTCGCATCCTTCTTCCATTTTCTCGTACATTTCGCCGAGCGCTTCCGGTGGATGCTGGAAGTCGCAGTCTATCGTCATGAAATAATCAGTGCCTGCTTCAACGATACCCTGTAACACGCTCGCCGCCAGTCCCCTCTCCTCCGGCTTCCTTGTGACCAGCTTCGTCCTCGGGTCGTTAAGGCCGTCGATAAGTTCCTTGGACGTATCTGTTGAATTGTCGTCCATGAACATTATGTAAAAATTTGGATAGAGCTCTCTGATACGCTTCGCCATGTTGACGATGTTCTTCTCTTCGTTGTACGTGGGTATGACGATCGTGCACGTTCCCGGCATTGTCTCATGTTTCCGAATATGCGGCGGATATATCAAGATGCGCACGCTGACCGCCTTACGGCGCTGCGTGCGTCGTTCCGCAGAAAGGGCAAGGCAGACCTTCTGACCGAAATCTTTAAAATACTAATGCTTTTTAAGGGATATCTCCATTGTCCATACGTCAGTGATAACGAAAAGGACAATGACCGCCGATCGCGGTGATAACGTGAGGGAAGAAGAATGAACGTCGAAGAAAAAGCCTCAGCGGTCCAGGACGATCTGGAATCCAAGTTCCGCAGCATAGGTAAGGGCAGGTACGGAAGGGTCCTTAAAATGGCCCACAGACCGGACAGGGACGAGTACAAGAGGATCGTCATGATCACCGGCGCCGGGATACTGCTGCTGGGGGCCGTGGGCTTTGCGATCATGTGGATCATGAACTATCTCCCCGGATATTTTTGACGGAGGTATGAAATGTCAGGCAATTCCACGGATGATAACGGACAGCGTGACAGGATGATATCCGCCGGCGGCAGCACCGTATGGGCCTTCCAGGCGAAGGCGGCGGCCGCGGGGAAGGTCTGGATAAATTTTGATATAACCACCGGACCGGACGCGGAGAACGCGCCGGAGTGGAACGTCACCCTTTACGATTCGACGGGCGAGCTTTGGAGCAATTACCGGAGCAAGAGGGATGTGGAGGTGGACTCACCGGGCAAACATCCCAAAGAGTTCAGGCTGGAGGTCATCGCACCGAAAGGCGCCCGATACGGCGACGAGGTCATCGTCGACGTCACGGCGACGTCGGACGGCGGCACCGTCAGCGAGACGTTCCGCGCTTCCGCGAAACAGTCGGTGATGATCCTCAAGACGCAGATAGACCAGGAGAAGAGCGTCGTTGACAGCCTCCTGTCCAAGGCCGGCATCGGCGAGAAGGACATATTCGCGATACTCAGCCCGGGGAACTTACGCGGTTATGTTTTCGTCGAGGGCATGAACACCGAGCGCCTCAGGGAGAAGACAAGAGATATCAGAAAGGCCCGTTCGTTCGTCGACGGCGAGACGTCGTTAGCGGAGATCGACCATTATCTGACACCGTTATCAACGGTCGTGGGGATAGTCGAAGGGGACCTCGTCGAACTGATCAACGGCCCGTTCAAGGGCGAGAGGGCGAGGGTCCAGCACATAGACAACAACAAAGAGGAAATAACTGTGGAATTGATAGAGGCGATGGTCCCGATACCGGTGACCGTGAAAGGGGACAGCGTCAGGATCATCGAAAAGGATAAGTGAGCAACATGGCAGATACTGTTGAAGCGTTGGTTGACGGCGGCAAAGCGACCGCAGGCCCGCCGCTCGGTCCCGCGCTGGGCCCGAAGGGCGTGAAGATAAACGAGGTCATAGCGGCCATTAACGAAAAGACGAAAGCGTTCGAAGGAATGAAAGTTCCCGTGAAGATAATAATCGACGAGAACAAGAACTTTGAGATAAAGGTGGGAACACCGCCGATGTCCGCCCTCATCAAAGGCGAGCTCGGGCTGGCGAGCGGTTCCAGTAACACCCGAACAACAAAGGTCGGCGACCTTACGGTAGAGCAGGCAAAAAAGATCGCCGAGATGAAGAGGTACGACCTTCTCGGCGCCACCGTTAAAGCGCGTGTCCTCGAAGTGGCCGGGAACTGCGTCTGCGTAGGCGTTACGATAGACGGAAAGGATCCCAAGGTATTCCAGGCGGACGTCAAATCGGGAGCATACGACAGCGTTCTTTGCTGAGCGTGCCGCCGCTGAGCGGCGTTTCCCCCCTTAATCTTTATATATATTGCCTTTAATCATGTGTTTCGCTTGTAGGAGAGCCCCAACGGCTCGCATGTACTACGAGGAGGAATTGTATTGGCAGAAAAATCGACCGTAACGGCTGTGCAGAAGGCACTTGAGAGTGCAAAGAAGCGCAAATTTACTGAGACGGTTGAGTTGGCC
>WRNI01000031.1 GCA_009776695.1 Methanomassiliicoccaceae archaeon | reverse complement strand
AGACCTCCGGCAAAGCTTGTCAGACCGCCCCACAGACCTCCGGCAAAGCTTGTCAGACCGCCCCACAGATCCCCGAAGAAGTTTGTGATGCCGCCCACTGCACCCCCCACAACATCTGTCAGACCGCCCCACAGATCCCCGAAGAAATCAAAGAGACCGCTTCCGTCATATTCCATTTCGACCGTAGAAAGGTCTCTGTATACTTCCGGCAATACCAGTCTGTGAATTTTGTCCGAAGCCATTCTATTCTCTCCGTTAAAGTATAAAACCAAGTATGGGACATATATAGATTACGGTCACAGAATGCGTTTTATTGCTCATTTGTCCGAATGACCGATCTTTGCGGTCCGTAAACGACGAACGGGCGGCAAACGCGCAAAGACCGTGATAATATGACGAGACCGCAACCGGTCATGACCGGTTGAACAGTCTGTCATAAATATCTCCGAGCCCCAGCTGATCTGCATAGTACTTCATGTATGTCACTTTTTCATATGTGATCCATGCGGTAACGGTCATTCCGTTCTCAAGTTTTACTTCGTTCCCCTTGGAATCGGTGATGTGATCGGCGTCGAACTCCACAACCACTTTAAACACCGCATAATTATCCTTGACTATCGCGTCATCGGATATGCTTTTGACCTTTCCCTTTATGGAACCGTACTCTGTCTGGGCCAGACCGTCAACGGTGAATCTGCATTCCTGCCCTTCCTCTATTCTGGAACGTTCTCCCGACGGGATGTACATCTCGATTATCTTCTTTTCATCCGGGTCGCTTATGCTGCCGATGACCGTACCGATCTGCAGCGTTATTCCAGCGAAGACATCAGTATCGTAATGGAGTATGCCACCTATCGCGGATCTTATGAAGTATTTTGACCTTGCCGTTTCCTGTGCCTCTATATTGACCTCGATGTCATCCTTTTCATTCTCATTAGACCTCAGATCTTTCGCCAGGTTCTGCCCCGCGGTCAGTCTCAGCGATTCCCTCTTGTCATCGTCCTCGCTGCCTATCAGCCCGAGTTCGAGGATGAAATTGTCGAAATAGAGGTGCAGCGCCCGATCGTCCGCCACATTGATCCGATTCTGCGGGAAGGTCGATCTTAGCTCCGCGGACATGAACGATATGTACCCGATCCTCGCCTCGGCCTTTGCAAGGTCTGCTTTGAGCTTGTTGTTCTTCTCGTCCTGCATGCCTATTTCGGCCGTGAGTGCGTCCAGGTCTTCTTTGCTTGTCTTGTTCTCGCCGGCCAGCGCCTGCTTCGCCGAGATCTTTGCGGATTCTCTCTTGTCGTCGTTATCATTGCCGATAACTCCCAGTTCCAACAGGAAGTTGTTGAAATAATGGTACAGCCCCAGATCATCTGTTTCGGTGATCGGGTTGTGGGGTGTGTTCTGCCTGACCTCTTGGAGCAAAAGATCCACGTACCCGATCCTGTCCTTTGTTTTCTGCAGATCGTCCTCCAGCTTCTCAAGCTTTATGTTCTGCGCCGCTATCTCTGAGATCAGAGCATCCCTGTCGGTCTCGCTTGTCTTGTTCTCGCCGGCCAGCGCTTGTTTCGCCGCGATGCGCGTGGACTCCCTTTTATCGCCGTCGTCCTTGCCTATGAGCCCGAACTCCAACAGGAAGTTGTTGAAATAATGGTACAGCCCCAGATCATCTGTTTCGGTGATCGGGTTGTGGGGTGTGTTCTGCCTGACCTCTTGGAGCAAGAGATCCACGTACCCGATCCTGTCCTTTGTTTTCTGCAGATCGTCCTCCAGCTTGTTGAGTTTTATATTCTGCGCCGCTATCTCTGAGATCAGAGCGTCCCTGTCGGTCTCGCTTGTCTTGTTCTCGCCGGCAAATGCCTGCTTTGCGGCTATCCTGGCGGATTGTCTTTTATCATTGTCCTCCTTGCCTATCTGTTCAAATTCCAACACGAAACTGTTGAAGTACAGATATAGGGCCAGATCTACCGGGGAGAGGTCGTTCAGTTTCTGCGGGGTGGTGTCTCTTACCTTGACCAGTAACATGTCTATGTAATCGATCCTGTCCTCGGCTCTCTGGAGGTCGGCCTTCAGTTTTTTGATCCCTTCTTCCTGCAGACTTATGTTTACCAAAAGGGTGTTGCGTTCATTGGTGCTCGACTGTTTTTCTGTTGCCAGTGTTCGCAATGCGTTGATTTTTACACCCTCTCTTTCGGCGGCTAGGACCTCAGCGGGGGGCGCGGGATCATATGGATAATTGTACCTGGAATAAAAATCACGATAGTACATGTAAAGTTCCCAGTCCTCCGTCTCGATCGCTGACAAAGAAGTGGGGTTCGGAGGGGGGTTTTGATTTATTGCGTTGACGACGATGTCTATGTTGTTTATCCTGGCTATCGCTTTGGTTAGGTCGACTTCCAGCTTGTCAAGTCTCAGCTCCTGCATCACGATGTCGGATTCTAAGGACAGTTGTTCGTTCACGCTTGTTTTTCGTTCGTTCGCCAGCGCATTCTCCGCTGAAAGTCTCAATGATTCTTTCTTATCGTTATTTTCTTTGCCTATGGTGCTTAACTCGAGAAGGAAGCTTTCGAAGTACTGGTAAAGGTCTGCGTATTTTTCTTTGTCACCCGCTGAAGTAATGGGATTGACGGGTGTGCCTGCGTCCGCCGCGAGGATCAAAAGCGCTATTATCGCGATCCTCGCCTCTGCCTTGCTCAGATCTGCGCTGAGCTTGTCCATCACTTCGTTCTGAATGTCAATTTCGGCGACCAGAGTGTCCCTGTCGTTCTCGCTCGTTCTTCGTTCTCCGGCGAGCGCCTGCTCCGCCGAGAGCCTCAGCGATTCTCTTTTGTCGTCGTTGTCCTTGCCTATAAGGCTCAGCTCAAGAAGGAAGCTTTCGAAGTATTGGTAAAGGTCTGCGTATTTTTCTTTGTCGCCCGCCGTGGTGATTGGATTAACGGGTGTGCCTGCGTCTGCTGCGGCAACCAAAAGCGCTATTATCGCCATCCTTGCTTCCGCTTTGTTAAGGTCTGCATCAAGCTTGTCCATCACTTCGTTCTGAATGTCAATTTCGGCGACCAGAGTGTCCCTGTCGTTCTCGCTCGTTCTTCGTTCTCCGGCGAGCGCCTGCTCCGCCGAGAGCCTCAGCGATTCTCGCTTGTCATCGTTATCTTTGCCTATGAGGCTCAGTTCAAGAAGGAATCCTTCGAAGTATTGGTAAAGACCTGCGTCATCGGTCACGCCGATCGGGTTCTGGGGAGATGCCGCATCGACCTCGGCCAGCAGCAGATCGATGTATCCCATCCTGTCCGCGGTCTTCTGAAGATCGGATCTCAGTTTGCTTAGCATTATCTCCTGCATCGCAATTTCAGACGCGACGGAATCTCTTTCGGCTATGCTTGATAGGTTGTCGATCGCCAATTTCTGCTCCGTGGCGATTATCAGAGATTCTCTCTTGCTCGCATTGTCGCTTCCGATGAGACCGAATTCGACGAGGAACTCTTCGAACAACAGGTACAGTTCCAGATCGTCCGCCGCGACGATCGGGTTCTGCGGGGGATCCGCCCTTATCGCATCGAGCATAAGCTCTATGTACCCTATCCTGTCCTCGACCTTCTCAAGATCCGACAGCAATTTCGCTATCCTGATGTCCAGCTCCGCCGTGTCGAAATCCAAGATGATGTCTCCTGCGTTGACGGTGTCCCCTTCCTGGAAATAGATGCTTGATATCGTCCCGGAAGATTCGGCGGCCACCGGGTATTTTCCTTCCGCCGCGATCATTCCCGCGGCCTTTACCTCTTGCGATTTTACGGCTATTGCGCTCCATACCCCTCCGCCTACAAGTATCGCCACCACAATAACAACGAATATCGGCATGAACTTCGGTGGCTTGCGCATATAGAGAATGCGGCTGTCGCTAAGCCTGCTCAGATCGTACTCACCGAATTTTCTCATGATCTCACCACCGTGAAGACATCCGCCAGGATGCTGTTCTCATTCTGTTCCACAACAATCGTGTATGTTTCCCCCGCGATGTCCATCTCTTTTTCGAATGCGTACACCTGCATCTTTCCGTAGGCCATCGGCAGGTTGAACGTATCCCCTCTGTATCTGGCGAGCAGACAGTTCTCCACCCTCAGCAATTCCGTGAAAGCGTACGGCGGCTCGACCTTCTTGGGAACATCTCTGATCTGGACCATGATCTCCTTTCTTTCTCTGGGTCTCCCGTCCTCGAATGTGACGGATGTTTTGATTATCATCGGCCCGTACGGTTCCAGGCCTTTTGATCTGATGTATGTTTCGAACATGTGCGCGGACTTTTGTGTTTCCGCCGGATCTCCGGAGACCAGTTCTTTAGAGAGTACGTTCTTGAGTTTCAGCACCTTGTCCTCAACTATCGTGATTTCTCTATCCATAGTGTATCACATCCTTGTTCTCTGTCTCGTCCTCATCGTCCGATGTTCTCTCGGTGTCCCCTTTTTTATCTTCGGTCTTCTCGTCCCCGTCGCTCTTCCTGTGGGGGTTCGGCTCGCCTGTCTGACCGCGCCACATCTCAGCGTACATGCTGTCCTTTGCCATCAGTTCGTCGTGCGTCCCCGATTCAACGATACTGCCGTCGTCCATCACATAAATGCGGTCGCATCTCCTGATGGTGCTGAGCCTGTGGGCGATGATCATCATCGTCGTGCCCTTCATTTTGTTGAACAGCGTGTCATAGATCGTCTGTTCGGTGATGAAGTCCATATTTGACGTCGCTTCGTCGAGCATTATGAATTCCGGGCTCTTTATCAGCACCCTTGCCAAAGAGACACGCTGTTTTTCGCCTCCCGAGAGCCCACCGCCGTTCTCGTCAAGGAACGTGCCGAGCCCCATCGGTAACTTTCTGAGGAATTCGTCACACCCAGAGAGCTTGCATGCCGTTTTGATATCGCCCGGCGATGCGTCCGGCTTCCCTATAAGTATGTTGTCGTTTATGGAGCCGCTGAACAGCTGGGCGTTCTGAGGAACGCATCCCATGCGTTCCCTGAGCAGGAAGGCGTTGATGTCCTTGATCTCCGTGCCGTTGATCTTGATGTCGCCTTCTTCCGGTAAGTAAAATTTCAGCAACAACTTGAACAGGGTTGTTTTACCGCACCCAGATCTTCCGACTATCGCGACCTTCTTCCCTTTGGGTATAGCGATAGACACGTTCTTCAGCGTGAGCGGTCTGGACCCGTACCTGAACGAGATGTTGTTCACGATCACATCGTTTATGCCGCCGTCCAGTATTGTCATGTCCTTTCCCGTCTCAAGATCCTCTTCCTCATCCACATCGTATATCTCAGACAGTCTTGTCAGAGATATGTTGGCCTCCTGGATGCTCAGTTGCAGGCTGACAAGACGGTTTATCGGATCTATGAAGAAGCCCGCCAGTGAAGAGAACGCGACCAATGTTCCCAAGGTCGTGTCGCCGCTCATGACCATGAACCCTCCGAACACCAGCATTCCGAGGCTGCCCAGCCCGCCTACCACCGAGGATACGGATCCCTGAATGTTTGAAAGAACGCCGCCGCGGAACCCGATCCTCATTGATTTTATGAATTCCGTTTCGATCTTTTCCATGGTCAGCTCTTCGGACGAGTTTATTTTCACCGTCTCTATGCCGTTGAGATTCTCGATTATCTGAGAGTTCAGCCTGGCACCCTGTTCCATGGACCTCTTGTTCAGCCTCTTGTACGGTCCCTTGAATATGAATATTAGGATTGCGCTGAGTATCGTCATCAGGAGAATTATCATAAACAGCGATACATTCATCGAATACAGTATCGCCCCGACGATGACCACCATCGCCACGTCGATCACGACGGTCAATGCGACGCTTGTCAGTATGCTTTGGACAACGCCAGCATCCTGGAATCTTGTAAGTATGTCGCCAGTCTTTCTGGAAGCGAAGAAATTCATCGGCAGTCTGAATATATGCTGGAAATAACCTAGCATCAGAGGGATGTTTATTCTTTGGGAAAGATAGATTATAATCTGCTGCCTGAACGCTGACAGCACGGTCTGCGTGATGGTGACGACCACCAACGCTATTGCGAACATTGTGAGCTGATTGTCAAGATTATAAGGAATGATCTCGTCTATCAGCGTCTTGTTGAACATTGACAATATTATTCCGAATATTGTCAGGACGACGGACGCCGCTATGGCGACGGCGAACATCTTCCAATGCGGTTTCAGCAGGCCCATGAATTTTGAGAATACGCTTTTAGCACCGTCCTTGCTCCTGATGAAGTTCTCGTTCGGAACCATCAGCACCAGCACGCCGTCGAAGTCCTCGTAGAACTCCGGTATGGTCTTTTTCTGGATCCTGTCCGTTGCCGGGTCCATATAACGTACCTTGTCCGTCCCTATGGAATATATCACAACAAAATGCGCCGTTCCGTCCTTCCGGACGGTGCGGGCGACGGCGGGGAGCGTGAAACCTTTTTTGAAGGCGCCGGGATCTATGCGGACGGACCTTGCCTCGAATCCCAGCTTGTCCATGGCCTCGGTTATTCCCTTCACCGTTGTCCCGGAAATGTCCGTCCCCAGCAGTTCCCTTAGCTTTATGATGGTAATTTCCTTACCATAGAATGCGCAGACGCTCGCTACGCAGGCGGCCGCGCAATCGGAAGAATCGTGCTGGTCAATGTGTGGATATTTCACGTATGTAATTTAACGGCGAGAATATAAATAGAGTGGGGCACACTGTTCGAAGTTTATGAAGTACATTTTGCATCGCTTTAAATACTATTAACAGCGATGCGCAGTCAGTCAGCAAACCAGAAGGCAAAGACATGAGTACTTGCTCATACGAACTGAAAATGCCGGTCAAGTACACCGAACTGTCGGCGGAAGAGATGGTGTATGACGGCGGAGTATGGAATTTTGTCGCGGCCGTTGTGTGTAGCGTGGCGAGTTTTGGCTGTAGTGTTATGGCAGAAATAACGGGCGATGACCGTTGGGAATCGGCGTCATGGGTGCTCACCGGAGCCTCTTTGGCTTTGTCATTTGGGGCCATGGGGATTGTTGGTAAAGCCGGAACAAAGGCGGCCACGAAGTTTGCGTCGAAGGTTGCAGCAAAGATTTTCAATCCAACCAATATGAGCATGGAAGGCTATCGAACGGTCGGCAATATTGCATCAATATTATCGTTCCCGACGGATCTGACCGGTGGAATCTTTATTGCGAAAGGTTTCTTTTAGAAGAAGGGTTATCATGATCTGATGGTGTAAACGTGAATGTGTTCTTTCTCATACTGTTCATGCTCCTGATCATCCTCTCCATATTGTATGTTCACTCAGACAAAATATCCGGAAAGATCCCCCGCAAAGACAGCAGTGTTTTCATTGAGAACGAGGAGGGCTGCATACTTGTTCCGGCCTATGTGACAAAATATGTTGTTGGCGGGCGCATAGGGATCAACATATCTGTTGATGGGATACGCGCGGCCAATGTAAAGCCCGGGGACACCGTCTTGATACCGGTCAGGCCAGGCATTCGACGGATATCTGCGTACTGGTATGAAAGTGAGAAATATGATGCAGAGGCATACGTTGATGAAGGTACAATGTTATTTGTACACACAGAATACGATGGGTTCTCTACGACAACATTTCTAAAAGAGTTAAGAAAGAACGACCCCATAGACGAATCTGGAATGGAGAAGGGATACAATAAGGCGATCGCCGATGCAAGATCGCTTAAGGTTTCCAGCATGATCAGAGTGTTTGTTGTTGCGATACCCATGTTGATCGCCGGGATATTTCTTACGTGATCAATAACGGCGGATTATCATCGTCACTGCGTTACCGCCTCCGAGGCACAGCGTTCCGAGGCCGATATCCTTCTGACGGCGCATCATCGCGTGAAGCAGCGTCGTAAGGACACGCGCCCCCGAGCACCCTATCGGGTGTCCCAGCGCAACCGCGCCGCCGTTGACGTTGAAGATCTCCTTGGGAACGTTCAGTGCTTTCTGAACTGCAATGGACGCAGCTGCGAACGCCTCGTTGTGCTCAAAGAGATCGATATCATCTATTTTCATTCCCGCATTCTTCAGTACGCATTTCGTCGTCGGTATGGGTGCCTCCATGATGTGCTCCGGAAGAACGCCTCGCTCCCCGTACGCCTCTATCGTCGCCAATGGCTTGAGACCGTGTTCTTTGGCGTATGCGCCCGATGTTATCACAAGCGCCGATGCTCCGTCGCTCAGCTGCGACGCGTTGCCCGCCGTCACTATGCCGTCGTTCTTGAACGCCGGCCTGAGCTTCGATAATGCTTCGACGGTCGTGTCATCGCGTACCCCTTCGTCAGTGTCCATTATGATGTCGCCTTTCCTCTGCTTTATCGTAACGGGGACGATCTCGTCCTTGAACGATCCGTTCTTTATCGCCGCCGCCGCTTTCATGTGGCTTTCGTATGAAAATTCATCGGCGTCCGCGCGTGTTATTTTGAATCTTTCCGCTGTGATCTCGGCGGTGAGGCCCATGTGCATATCGTTGAATATTTCCCAGAGGCCGTCGTGCACCATCGCATCTTTAACGACCTGGTCATTCATCTTGTAGCCCCATCTCGCGCCGTTCATGATGTACGGCGCGGCGCTCATGTTCTCCATGCCGCCCGCCACGATAACGTTACGGCGTTCCGCCTTTATCGCATCGGCGGCGAACATCGCCGCTTTCATCCCCGATCCGCAAACTGCGTTGACCGTTGTCGCTCCGATCTCCACCGGAAGGCCTCCCCGTAACGCCGCCTGCCTCGCCGGGTTCTGACCAAGACCGGCGGATATCACGTTGCCCATGATGCATTCTTCAACATCTTTTACATCAATGCCGGCACGTTCGGTCGCCGCCCTGACGGCGACGGCGCCGATGTCCGTGGCCTTCATATCGGCCAGCGTTTTACCGTATTTGCCTATAGGTGTTCTTACCGCGCTGAGGATCACAACTTCATCCATTATAGCTCACGGGGACGCTTATTTTATAAGTGTATTTATTATTGTCGGTCATTCGGTACGGCAATTGACGAACTCAACCTTTTGTTCCTCGTTCATCCTTTTCAGAGGTTTTGAAAGATGCCGCCTCGCTGACGCGGGCGGCTCGTACCATCCCGGTATCGCCCAGCGCGTCCCTTTCTCTGTCACGGGTCCTTTGGAACGCGTATGACATTCTTTGCATCTGTAACCTTTGTCCTTCCCCACGGACTGCATCCGTTTCCCGCATTTCACGCATGCGGGGTTGGATGTCTTTACGATCTTCTCGGAAAGCGTTATAACCTTCACTTTCTCGGTGTTGAGCGTTCTCGGCTGATCGCGCATCTCCCCGAGAACGCATATCACGTCCCCCGGGATCAGGTTGTCGAAGAGCATCCGGAACTCCTTTGACGGTTCGTACGCCGCGCACGTTACGATCCCGTATGCGGTATCAATATCCATGAGCGTGTGACCCCCGCGTATGTGTCTCGCGTACGAGCACACGGTGCCTTCTATCTCATAAGAACTGTTCTCCGTGATCGCGGACGCATTTCGTATGATATGATCGTCCGTTCCCTGATTTGTCAGGAACGTCACCCAGCGGTCGATGCGTTCGGTGCGCAGGTGCATCGCCGCGTTCATCGTTTCGGTCTCGTCATCGCCTCTCAGACCGAAAAGCACCGGGCACGGCGTGGACGGTATCATCGTCACTTTCTGCGATCTCTCCTCCCAGCTGTTGAACGTTCCCGGGAACATCGTGTCCATTTCTTTTATCGACATGGGATCGTATTCTCTGACGGTTCCCCAGCGTCCTTTCTCACGATACGCAAGAACTTCGTACGTACTGTCCGAAGGCTCCCACGCCATGGCGCATGCCGCTCCGATAATACCGCGGCCGCACCCCATCTCTAACGTCTTCGCACCTATCCGTTCCAATTCTTTCATAACGTACGCCTTTTCAACGATCTTGCTGACGCCTTCCCGGTAAAGGGACGCGGACGGTCTCTTCGCGGAGACGACAAGTCCCGGATCGGAATCATCGGAGCGGTTTCGTTCGATGATCGGCGCTATCCTCTCAATAAGTTCCGTTGCGTCCGGCTCCCGTTCCGATGCGTCGGCATAACAGTGAACATCCTTACCGCCGATTACGCCGATGCGTTTCCTTTCTCCTGCTCCCGTCCCTACACACATCATGAGCGCGCCGTTCCCCCTCGTCTTCCACGGGACCGCCGGATTCAGACGTACGAGTCTTGGATTTCCTATGATGTCCGTGTCGGAAAGTTCCCGTATTATCTCGGTTAACAGATATGTTGTACAATTTCCGGTGCGGGAGTCCGTATCGTCAACGGCGATGTACATGATGAGGCCAAGTTTTCGCTAATATAAATCCCATCCGCCGGCGTCACCATTTGCCGTCAACGACTATCTTGTCGACAAAGAACATATTCCCGTCGGAAGAGAAGCTTCCGGTCAGCTTGCAGAGAATGGGCATCTCCGGCATACCGGCGCCGTAAAAGCATCTTATCTCGTTGCCCCCGAGGTCCGTTATTTTAAAAACTGTCCCGTTCTGCGATGCCGACGGCGAGGATATCACTCCCGTTATCTCCGTGATCCCGTTGCCGTTAACTTCGTTCGTGCTGAAGGAACCGACGGTGCATGTAAAAACAATGATAAGAACGGCCGCCGACGCCATGAGAATGTATTTGTCCTTCGCCATATGATCGGCAGGACAGATTATGCGGGTACGATATAAGCATGGGCACTACAGTTATACTAACACCCCCGCCCCTTCGTTTCCGGTGGAAAGTATCTGCGCGACCGATCAGCCGTACGCGCCGATCGCGTAGATAACGCCGACGGCCGCGAACAGAGCAACGATGCATATTCCTATCACAAGCCAGCCGCTCATCTTCTTTTTCTTCATGTTCATTACATCCGTTTTTGATGGATATAATGTACGGATATTAAACGAACGCTGTTCCCGGAACGTTCTGTGGGAATAGATTTATACTTGATCCTCTTTCCACATGAAGGCGTTGGGGAGAAACATTTTTCCGGTGGAGGTATCACATGTCAGGATCAATATTCAAGAAACATATTGAGAAAAGGAACAGACTGATCAGAAACAAGAGTATCCTTCAAACATCATACCTTCCCGGTGAGTTACCGCACCGGTCCGCGGAGATCGATTCCATTGCAACAGTAATTGCATCGGCATTCGACGGCGACCGGCCGTCGAACATAATGATATTCGGAAAAACGGGAACGGGAAAGACGGCGGTCATGAATTTCATTGGTAACGAACTGAAAAAAGAGGATCCCGAAGGGAACACGTGCATCTACATCTACATAAACTGCGGCGTCGTTGATACACAGTACGGAATATTGCACAACATAGGAAATCAGATGATAATCGATTTCGAAAGAAGGATACCGTTCACGGGATGGAGCATTGAGAAAGTATATTCCGAAATGAAGAATTATATCGATGAACAGAACAGAGTGTTCATCGTTGTCCTTGATGAGATAGATCGTCTGGTAGATAAGAGCGGTGATGATGTTCTTTATCATTTATCAAAGATAAACGAAGATCTGAAAGACTCAAAGCTCTCTCTCATCGGCATCTCCAACAATCTGAAATTCATGGAATTCCTTGATCCCAGAGTGAAAAGCCGTCTCGGAGAGGAGAAGATGGTGTTCCATCCGTACGACGCGGGTCAGCTGGAAGACATATTGAATGATCGCGTAAAGATAGCATTCGACGACGGAACGCTTGACGGCGCCGTGATACCATACTGCGCCGCATTATCTGCAAGGGAGACCGGCGACGCAAGAATGGCGCTCGATCTTCTCAGGATATCGGCTGAGATCGCTGAAAGGAGCGGCGACAGCATGGTAACGACAGCTCATGTGAAATCCGCCAAGAACAAGATCGAATTGGATACGATCGGCGAAACGGTAAAAACGCTGACACAGCAGTCAAAGACCGTTCTTATGAGTATAATATATAATACAAAAAAAGATAAAAAAACGATGACCACCGGCGATGTTTATTCGACGTACAAAGAACTGTGCAATGTTCTTAACATAACGGCGAACACCCAGCGCAGAATAACGGACCTGATATCTGAATTAGATATGTTGGGTATCGTTCACGCACGTGTGAAATCTTTCGGAAGAGCGGGAAGAACAAAGGAGATCGAGCTGAGCATTCCGGAAGAGATATGCAGAATGCTT
>WRNI01000030.1 GCA_009776695.1 Methanomassiliicoccaceae archaeon | reverse complement strand
GCTGAGCATGGCGCTTCAGAACGGTACGATAGACGCCGCCGTCATTGTTTCCGACGGGACGGGCACGTGCGTCATTGAAGATCCTGACGTAGTGCAGGGATTAGGAGGCCGCATTTCCGGTGTTGTTGAAACGGAGCCGATAGACGAGGTCATCAGCGGCATCGGACGCGAGCGCATCCTTGACCCCGAAAAAGCGACGATAGACCAGTTCGCCGGCGTCTCCAAGGCCTTCGGCATGGGATACGGGAAAGTTGGTGTCACAATAACGAAAGGAGATGAGGCTTCGCTCATACGGAACGCGTTCGGCGATAATGTTGTTATACTCGCGGTACACACCACGGGAACGTCAATGAAAGGCGCTGAGATGATGTTCGATTCGTGCGACGTCATAACCGCATGCGCCTCCGAGCATCTGCGCACTGTGGCAAAAGAGCGTGCATTGCTTCAGGCGGGCACGAAGATACCGGTGTACGCGAGCAGCGAGTTCGGCAAAGATATGATCCTTTCAAAACTGAAAGAACTCGGAAAAGAACCGGCCACAGGAGAGGATTCCAGCCCTTCGCCGCTCAACTGACCGTCTCAAGGACCAGATGAGTTCCGGATCTGAGATACAGGATGGGTATCCTCAGCGATCTGAGCCTTCTTCTTAATTCTTTATCGTTCGTCAGAACATACGCGTCGAGTCTGATCGCTGCCTCAACGACCGCGTCGTCGCCGGACGCGTCCGTCTGAATTATTTCATATTTCCTTGCGAGCGCGAGCGCCGCCTTTGCGTGCTTGCTGTCTATATTCTTCAATTCACCGATCATCGGTCCGGGAACCGCCATTCTTACATCGCCTAATAACGATCTTACCGCAAGGTCCAGGTTCATACGGATCTCGAACGGCATGAGCAACGCGTTCGTATCTAAAATGACATATCGCATGTTCACTGCTCTACTATGCCGTACCCGATAAGTCTCCACTTGCCGGATATTCTTCTTGATATCGCTACCCTCTGACCTTTCATGATGCATACCGGTATTTTGAGCACAACCTCGGCGGAATCGTTCCTTGCGCTCTTGACGACGCCGACGGTGGTCGCCGTTCCGATGCTGAGCATCAGCGGTTCGTTGCTCTTTATCTCATCCACTTTAAGATCTGACGCCGTCCCGACAACGCGGTCAAGAAGCATCGCCTTCATTTTGAAATCATGAACTACGTCCGGCAGATACGCGGGCGTGCCTATCATCCTTCCCGTCAGGCCGTCTGATTTCGTGATCGCCGGATCCAGCCCCGTACCGATCGCTATCAGCCCGCCCGGGTATACGATATCAGCTTTTTTACCTCCCGCCTGCAATGACGTTATTTTTGTGGTGATACGTTCCCACGTCTGTTTGCCTGCCGCCTCCGCCTTGCGTCCCGGGACGATCTCTATTTCATCACCCACTTTCAGCGTCCCCTGGATGAGCGACCCGCCTATCACGCCGCCTTTTATCTCCTTCGGCGACGCTCCCGGCGAATTTATATCAAAGGAACGGGCAACATGCATCAGCGGAGGCGCGTCCGCGTTCCTTTCGATGTTCGAGATTATGTGCGTCTCGATCGCATTCACTAACTTATCGATATTCACGTCATGGTGCGCCGATACCGGTATTATCGGAGCGTTCTCCGCTATCGTCCCTTTTACGAACTCTTTGATCTGCTTATAATTCTCGATCGCTTCGTCACGCGTTACGATATCGATCTTGTTCTGCACGATTATTATCCTTTCGATGCCGACGATCGATAACGCCATCAAATGCTCCTTGGTCTGCGGCTGCGGACATTTCTCATTGGCCGCAACAAGCAGCAAAGCACCGTCCATTAATGCTGCGCCTGACAGCATCGTTGCCATCAACGTCTCGTGCCCGGGCGCGTCAACGAACGACACGGAGCGTATGAACTCCGCGTCTGAACCGCAGTTCTTACATTTTTCAGCTGTTCCCTTCTCGCCGCATTCTTTGCATGAATAGAACGCAACGTCAGCATATCCCAATTTTATCGATATGCCTCTTTTGACCTCTTCGGAATGTTTGTCGGTCCACTCACCGCTTAACGCCTTTGTAAGCGTCGTCTTGCCGTGGTCGACGTGCCCGATCATTCCGATATTGACCTCGGGCTGCTTGGGGACCTTCATTTCTTCTCCTCAGCCTTCTGGGGAGCCAATATCTCTTCTATCGGTTTGGGACCGTATTCCGCGACGGACATGTTTATTTGCACTATCTCGGAAGATATCGCGGAACCGCGGAGCGCCTTGCGCCTGCGCTCTCCCGGATACACTTCGCGGAATCCCAAACTGTCCGAAAGAAGTATCTTCCTTCTCTTGTTGCCCGGAAGGTCCTTTCTCATCGGCGTTCCGTTGCCGTCGCTGCCGCCGGTTATCTTTAACTTGTATCCCGGAAGCCCTACGAAGATACCGTCGACCACCTCTCCGATGTTCTTGCCCATTAAGGAGTTCGCGTGATGCCCGGATACCGTCACCTTATGTGATTTACCGGATCTCACATCTCCCACGACCACTTTGAAGTCAACCATCTGTACACCTGTATTTAGCGCCTTATTAAAGAAGACCTTATAATAGTTTTGGTCACACGCGGCGCTCACGCGCAATTAACGCGGTATACGCATGAGGTATCATCATTTCTTCCCGTCGGGTCTTGACTGCCGCTTATCCGTTCTCTTGCGGCCGAGCAGCGCCGCGAGCTTCTGTTTGAACGTCCTTATCGGCTCGACGTCCATCGGGTCCACGCCGTTCATCGACGCCAGGAACAGCGAGACGTAATCGCCGAGCATAACTGCCTTAAGACTTCTCTCCAGCGCCGTATTCCCTTCGATCGTCACCGCCTCCGGTTCCATGCCCGACGATCTGAGCACTTTGATGGACTCGTCCATCATTTTCTTCACGGCGTCCGGCGCCTCGTCCTCGCACAGGAACACCGGTCTGCATTTTGTCCGGCTTACGCCTTCCGACCATCCCACTATCTCGTTATGGTTCATCTCCGGTATGGCGCCGTTGAACGCTATTGTCTTGGAATTTTCACATATCTGATGCTTCCATCTTGTCGCCGCCGCTGATAACGGACCGGTGGCATATATCGCGGGCACCGTTCCGTGGATCCTTTCCGCGATCTGCTTCGCCTGGCTGTCCGGGTTGCGCATCCATATGCTGCCCCTGAACTTGCGCAGCACCGGTATGAGCTTCATGAGCTCCGTCTTTATTTTCGGCCCGCCGGTCGCCTCGATGATATTCGCCAAATATCCTATCGTGTACCCCGTGGAACTGCGCGGCTGTATGTTCCCGGGTATCTCTATCAATTTGTTACTATCCCTCAGGCATTTGTCGCGTATCTCGCCGCCCGCTGTGAGAACAACGATCCTGCATCCTTTGGCCTTTGCCTGATCGTACATCATTAACGTCTCTTTTGTATTGCCGGAATAGCTTGACGCTATCACCAGCGTAAGCTCATCGACCCAGTTAGGAAGGCTTGTGAACCTTATCACCTGCACCGGGATGTCCCATGATGTCATCACCGCATCGGCAATTATCTCACCGCTCATCGCCGACGCGCCCATCCCGCATATGCACACCCTGTTGAAACCGGACGGCATCCTGAGCTTCGTTCTCAACGCTTTTGAAAGACCGTCAACGAACCTGTCCACCTCGTGGACCATCTCTTTGGACTCATAATGCTGTTTGTTCTTAGGCGACATGATCACATCCCCCAGAACGGTTCTTCTTTTCTTTTTATTGCGGTCACTTCGTCCAGTGTCATTCTCTCATCGTCGGTCATGTCCGTCTTCGACATCTCCCTGACCGCCGATCCCAGAAGGTCTGCGTACATCACATCTCCGACGTCCGCTTGTCTCCCTATCGTGATGTCATCGATGGCAACGGCAACTTCCTGACCCTGTATCGCCTCTTTGATAACTTCCTCGCCGGAACGTATGCTCCTTATCTTTCCGGCCGAACGTCCGTCCTGCATTATCAGCCTCTGACCCGGCCTTATGCGTCCCGCGAGGACACGCACGCCGACGATGGCGGGCTTCGCCGCGTGGAAAACGCAGTTGGGAAGTATCGTGAACTTTGCGGGAAATGCGAACTCGGCCCTCTTCTCGGCGTCCTGTTTCTTCTTCGTCTCGTCGAGCCATTGCTGATACTCTTCTATCAATCGATACACGACGCGGTTGGTGAACACTTTGACGGGCTGCGTCTCCATCTCCGTGGCGGCATCCTTCGAAAGTTCGGCGTTGAATCCTAATATCACCTTTGTCAGTTTTGTACCGACCGCGGCGGCGTCGACGATGTCGCGTCTCGATATCTCGCCGATGCCATACTTCCTTATCGGTATCGATGACGCTTTCGCCTCGAACGCCAGCGCCTCCAGCGAACCGATGGCGTCAGCCTTTATCATTACGCCTACGTCCTCCGTCTCTATCCTGACGTGCGACTCCTCCTTCATTTCCGAAAGCGCAGGGTCGCCCGGACCGCTAACAACCATCAGCGGGGCGCCGGCTATGACGCCGTCCATGTTCTGGCATGATATCTTCACTCCGGCGGCCGCATATAATTCCTTGACTGAATCGAACCTGTCACGCGGGTCGCGTATCTCATCCAAAGGTTTCGGCTTCAGTATGGCTTTAACTTTTGTTATAAGCGGGGCGCCGTGCGTTCCAAGCGCAACGGTATCGCCTCTCCTGAGTATCCCTGAGTACAATATCATATCAAGCGTTTGCCCAAGCCCTTTTTCTTCCTTCACCTCAAGTATCGTCCCCTTTCCGGGGCCTTCCTCGTTCGACAACTGTGTTTCCAGGAAACGCTGGGCGAGACCGACGAGCATCAGCAGAAGATCGGGTATCCCTTCGCCTTCCTTCGCGCTCACCGGTACCAAAGCGACAGCTTTGGTGAAATCGTCTATCCTGTCGTATCTGTCAGCGGGCACGCCCTCTGACGCCAGCAGCGAAATGATATGATACATGCGCTCATTGAACGCCTCCATCGTATGCTCCTGCTGCTCTTTCTCGGCGGCGACGAACGGCCTTCCTTTCTCGGGCATCCATCCCTGTATCGTGTCTATCTTGTTCATGGCGATTATGAACGGCGTTTTGTACTGCCTGAGTATCTTTATCGATTCGACGGTCTGAGGTTTAAGACCTTCCCTTATGTCGATCACCAGAACGGCGAGATCTGCCAGAGAACCCCCTCTGGCGCGTAACGTTATGAAGGAATGGTGACCGGGCGTGTCGATAAAAAGCAGTCCGGGGACATTGAACCTCCTCTTTCCGATGAGGTCGCCGCATACCTTGTAGATATGCTCTATGGGAACTTCCGTGGCACCGATGTGCTGCGTTATCGCTCCCGCTTCCCGGGAGACGACGGACGTTCCTCTGATGCTGTCAAGGAGCTTCGTCTTCCCGTGGTCGACATGACCGAGGACGCTCACCACCGGCTGCCTTATTGCCATATCATCACCATTGATGATCTATTCGTACACCCATTGGTCTGCCGTTCTTGCGTAAACGACGATGTCCTCGGGTTCGAAGAAGATGGATATCTCCCTCTCCGCCGACGCCGGCGAATCAGAACCATGTATTATGTTCCTTCCCGTCTGCATGCCGTAGTCGCCGCGCACCGTTCCCGGCGCGGACTCCTTGGGGTTCGTCTTGCCCATCATGTTCCTGCAGACGGATACTGCGTCCTCTCCTTCCCAGACCATCGCGAGCACCGGACCTGACGTTATGTACGATATTAACGGATCGTAGAACTTCTTTCCTTTGTGCTCGCCGTAATGCTCCTCCGCTTTCGCCTTGGGGATGAGCATGAACCTCATTGCGATGAGCTTCAGTCCTTTCTTCTCGAATCTGGAGACGATATCGCCCATCAGCCCTCTCTGAACGGCGTCCGGTTTGACCATGAGGAACGTTCTCTCCATGGGAATCACTTCTTCTCTGCCGCCTTCAGGCGCGCTTTCTTCTCAGCTTCGAACTTCTTCGTCCATCTCGTCGTTCGCGGGACGCGTCTGAGTTCGATCATATTTTTGTAACACTTGCTAGTGCAGAAGTTCAGCACGGTGCCGTCCTTCTTCACGAACATCTTTCCGGTCCCCGGCTCTATCTCAAGGCCGCAGAACGAGCAGTTCCTCTTTTCGGCCATGAGATCACCTCATCCCCAGTTTCCTGGCCTCTCTCGACGTTTCGCGAAGCATCAGGATATCGCCCATCCTTACCGGGCCCATGATGTTCCTTGTGATTATCCTTCCCTTGTCGCGCCCGTCGAGCACACGCACCTTTACCTGCGTGGCCTCACCGGTCATGCCGGTGCGGCCTATTATCTCGACGACCTCCGAGGGAATGCTATCTGCGTCAGCCATTCCCATCACCTTATTTCTTCAGCTCGCGTACAGCTTTCGATATCTCTTCGCAGAGCGGTTTTCCTTTGCCTACGTCAACGATAGCGATGGACGCGGTAGGTTTCTCGAGACCTATGGCGTTACCAAGTTCTGCTTTGCTCGGTACGTATACGTACGGGATGTTCTTCTCGTCGCAGAGAGCGGGCATATGCGCCAGTATCTCCGGAGGAGCGACATCCGTCGCCATGATTATGATCGCGGCCTCGCCGCGCTCAGCTGCTTTTGTGACCTCGTTCGTACCTTTCTTTATCTTTCCGCCGTCCCTGGCGATCTCCGCGAGGGAGTACGCTTTGTCGGACAGCTCTTTCGGCGTCTCAAATTTAACAAATATTGCCATTTTATTACCTCTTTCCGATGTGTTTACATCGTCATCATTCATCGGCTCCAAAGAGCAGACGGCGTACTTCGTTGTAATATATATTACTAGCGCACACGCAACCGTGCGGTTCTCGTTATATCTTATCGGTCTGCGAGGCACGGTCCGACCCGCCAAACGTATATATCCGGATAATCCTACTCGCGAAGAGTGTATATCAGAACGATGGAGGACATGCACACATGTCAGATAGGTCTTCTTTCCGATTTCGATGATCTTTGCAAAAAGAACGGGATAGGATATTTCGTTTTTGAAGGTACTCTTCTCGGTGCTGTGAGGCACAGGGACTTCATACCCTGGGACGATGACATGGATGTCGTTCTCTTCAGGGAAGATTATGATAAGCTGCTGTCCCTTCCCGATGATGAATATCCCGATCACATGAGATTGCACCGTCCCGCCGAGGACGGGGCATTCCTGGACTTCATACCCAGGATCGTTGATGTGAGACATGAGGCCGACTCGTACCCTTTGTCGAGGCATCCGTTCATCGACATCTTCGTGCTTGACGGCTCATACGGCGGGAAGAGACAAAAGCTGCGCGTGACCGCGCAGAGATTCGTATATGCTCTGGCGATGGGACATCGCGACGGCCGTCTGATGCCGGATTACGCGATCAGCTCACGGAATGCCGTTATAAGAGGTATGTCCGTCCCGATCCAGTGGATCGGGAAGCTTATGCCTCTCGAAAAGAAGATCGAATGGTACACGTCGCTGTCAAAAAGATGCAAAAAAAGAGATGCTCTGTATGTATCGAACATTGTCCCTTTCTCACTGCACAGAGAGTACGACGCATCCTGGTTCTCCGATACCGTCACTTTGGAGATAAGAGGACTGACCGTTCCTGCGCCGAAAGGCTATGACGACATCCTTAGGATAAGCTACGGCGATTATACGAAGCTCCCTCCAGCGGAATCAAGGAAACCCGTCCATTTCAAGGACCTCGGCGTCTCCGGGCAAAAGGAATGAATCCTCTAGACGGCGTCCTTCCGCTTTTTTGATACGTACTCTTTGACCCGCTCGTAATCGTCCGCCGTATCGACCTCGGCCTGGAACCATCCGCCGACGTCGGCGACGTGTATCGGCGTCTCCGCAGAATTCAAGCAGAATATTCCTTCCCACAGCGTCCCGTAGTTCTCATTCTCAATGTGCGCCTCAAGCCATTTCCGGAACGTGAGCGAGAAATTTTTGCTGACCTTCGCGATGCCCACCGATTCGGTGTTCCTCTCCTCTCTCTTCAGGTCTTTCCCGTACGCTGTCACCCTGCCGCTGACGGTGTTCAGGAAGAAGTCTCCGTTGTCCGCCCTGGACTCATCGCCAAGCATTACGGCGTCCCTCTTATCGGACAATAATATTTCCAGAATAGATTGTTCCCAGTAGATGTCGGCGTTGATGAATATCACGTCATCGCTCCCGTCAATTAGCTCGCGGGCGAACCACAGAGACGCCGAACTGTTCGTCGCCCGGTAGAACGGATTAAAGAAGAATCTCACTTTTCGTCCCGAGAGTGCCTCGTATATCATCTCCTTCCGATATCCGACGACGACGCTCACGTCTATGCTATTCGCGATCAGCATGTCGACCGTGTGCGCGATTATCGTCGTATCGCCGACCTTCAGTGTGCTCTTCGGTTTCGTGACCGCTTTGCCCATCCTGCTGCCGACGCCGGCGGCCATCAGTATCGCTCTCATCTCGGCACCTCTGCAGTTTCGCCGGGTCTCATGCCACCGTTAATGATGCGTACCGATAAGAAACATTCGCATGCCGCAACGCCGCGGACATCGGCAAACATTAAAAAGGCGGTATCGGTACCATTGAACGAGCATCATGAAAGGACGTTCACATATCAGCGTGTACAGAGGCACCGGCGCCGTCCTGAATAATCCGGACGTCCTTGCGTCCTTGGGCAAACGCATTCTGATAGTGACAAGCAGGACGGCCGGCGAGAGGAGCGGGGCGCTGGCCGATGTAAGAGCGGTGCTGAATGACTCCGGGATCTCTTATTCCGTCTGCGACTCGGTGAGACCGAACCCAGACCTTGATGATTGTCTGGCTGTCGCCGATATCGCGAAGGCATTCGGCGCTGACGCATTGGTTGCCATAGGCGGAGGGTCGCCGCTTGATGTCGCGAAGATTGTAAGCGTCCTGGCCGCCGGCATGAAGGCATCCGATCTTTCCGAGAACGTTTCCGAAGTACCGGCGCTTCCCTTCGTTGCCATACCCACAACGGCGGGCTCGGGAAGTGAAGTTACACGTTATGCCGTGATCTTAGATCACAAGGATCGCAGCAAAAGGACGGTCGCCGGCGATCCGCTCTACCCTGCCGCCGTGTTCCTTGACGGCAGATATACCGAGAACCTTCCGCTGAATGTCACCAGATATACTGCGCTGGACGCGCTGTCGCATCTTGTCGAAGGGTACATAAGCAACAAGGCGACGAATGAGAGCGATTCACTGGCCATTGACGGAATGAGATTATTTGGTATGGCCAAGAACGCTTTGGTGAACGGAAAGCTTGATCATAACGACCGCACGCGCCTCCTTGACGCGTCGCACCTCGGCGGTCTTGTCATTGATATCACAAGAAGCAACGCCCCGCACGCGATGGGATATCATTTAACGTACGTGCACGGTGTTCCTCACGGGGCCGCGTGCGCAGTGTTCCTTCCTGAGTTTTTAAGATTCAACGCACAGGCTGGCGGTGAAAAGATAAAAAGGCTGCTCGAGGCGCTCGGAATGAAGGACATGAATGAATTCGAAGATCTCGTTATCTCCCTTCTGGAAAATGACGTCAGGATCGCAGACGCGGAGATACGGGAGATGATACCGGTCATCGCGTCGCACTCAAGGGCATCGAACTCTCCGCGTCCGTTGGCGGAGGAAGATCTTTTCGCCATTGCGAAAAGGTCCGTGGGAAACCGTGAGACATCACTCTGAACGTATCTTTTCCATGAGCGCGGACTTGTTGTCCTTCGGCGATACCGTCGGTCTTCCGAGGTCCTTCCGCGACCCCTGTCTTATGAGAATTATCAGGGCGCTCTTTCCCTCTTCTTTCATGCGCGCCATGTTCTTTTCTATTTCCTCGTTCGTTGACGCCGTGTACGTTCTTTCAAAACCGGCCGCCTTCAGTATGCCTTCTGCGTCTATGTCGAAAGCGACTGTGGGCTGACCGCCCACCGACTCGTGGGCGCCGTTGTTCATCATGATGTACTTGAAATTCTTCCCCGCGTTCTTTGCTATGACCGCGAGCCCTCCCGTGTGCATCAGGAACGAACCGTCCCCGTCCACGCAGTACACGTTCTTTTCCGTGCCGAGGGACATGCCGAACGCTATCGACGCGGTGTGCCCCATCGAGCCGACCGTCAGAAGATCGTTCGAATGCCCCTGTCCGTTCCTCTCACGCAGCTCGAACAGCTCGCGTGATGTTTTTCCGGTGGTCGACACGACAAAGCCGTCGTTACCGATGGCGTTGATGAGCGAACTCAGCGCCTCCTCTCTTGTGAGCATGTACCGGCCGGGGGACACGGCGCGCCCGTACGGGGCGAATGTGCCGCTGCGCACTATTATTGCTACGGGGCACTGCTGATCGCGCATGAGCTTGCAGCAGCGGTCTGTCTGCTCCCTGTAATTGTCGTCGAGAATCAGGTACGGTATCTCCATGGCATCAAGCATCGGCAGCGTTATCTTTCCCTGCTTTACGTGCTGCGGCTCATCTTTTGTCCCGGGTTCGCCGCGCCATCCGATGATGAGGAGCATCGGTATCCCGTAAACCTCTCTGTCGGCCAAGGACAGCAGAGGGTTTGCCGCATTCCCCAGACCGGAGTTCTGCATGTATACAACGCCGGGCATCCCCGTAGAAAGATATCTTCCGGCGGCGACGGCCACCGCGTTGCCCTCGTTCGCCGCTATTATGTGGTCTTTCGTGCTGCTGTTCTCGGTTATGCATGCGCATATATCCTTCAGCAGCGAATCGGGAACGCCGGTAAAGAACGAGAGACCTTTGCGCAGAAGATGATCATAAAATTCCTTCGTGTCGATCATACCTGCCTTTCTCCCGGTATCAGAGTGATTATCTCCTTTATCGGCGTGACGTCACCGTCCACCTCTTTGCTCCTGCCGCACTCGAGTATCTTCCTCGCGGTCCTCAGCATGGCCGGATAGGCGCTTCTAAGCAAATGATTAGCGTAGATGATTATATTAGCTCCCAGTTCGTTAAGTTCCTGCTCCGTCATATGGTTGTACGACGTCGGGGCGACTATCACCGGGATGTCATTCGAGTACTTCCTGAACTCTTTAAGAAATTCCGCCACTTCTTTCCCGTCCGTCTTCTGGCTGTGAATCATTATCCCGTCCGCGCCCGCCTTGATGTACATTTTTGCTCTCTGTAACGCATCTTCGATGCCGGCGCCGGCGATCAGGCTCTCAAGCCTTGCGAATATCATGAACTCTCCGGTCACCTGCGCCTTCTTGCCCGCGGCTATCTTGTTCGCAAAAACAACGGGATCTTCCAGGATCTGATCGGCGTCCGCGCCGAACAGAGAGTTGTGTTTAGGCCCCGTCTTGTCCTCTATGATGACGGCGGAGACGCCGAGTCTCTCCAGCGTCCTGACATTGAACGTGAAATGCTCTGTCCTGCCGCCGGTGTCGCCGTCGAGTATCATCGGCTTCGTTGTCACTTCCATTATCTCGTTGATGGTGTTTATCCTGCTGGTGATGTCCACCAATTCAATATCCGGCTTCCCTTTGAACGTGGAATCGCATAAGCTGCTGATCCATATCGCATCGTATTCCGTTGTACTCGCCGTCCTCTCGTCCTCTATCGTCGTGTTCTCGACGATAAGTCCTGACAGGCCGTTCGACGCTTCCATGGCCCTTATGTACGGCTTCAGCCCAAGAAGCGTCTTGAGCCTCTTTCTTCTGATGTCCGGTGTGTTGAACAGTGCGCACGCCTCGGCGTCCATCTTTATGAACTCCGATCTCTCGTCGTACGGCACCTCTATCAGCTTACCGCCCCATTGGCCCAGTGTTTCTATCACTTTCTGTCTCACAATGCTCTGGACGCCGACCTTCCAGTTGTCGCCGTGCATCACGTAATCCGGTTTAAGTTTCATCAGGTTCTCGGTATAGTCGAGCGTCTCTTGTCTCACTGTCCTTGAGACATTCTTGATGTTCGATATTATCTTGTTCCGAGTCTCGTAATCGAATACCGGTGCCCGTCTGTAGGACGCGACCGCCTTGTCCGAGAGTATGCCTACCGTGAGCTCACCGTATTTGGCCGCCTCTTCTATTATGCCTATATGACCGCTGTGTATCAGGTCGGCGGACATCGCCAGATATACCGTCTTCTTTTCCTTCACGCCTACCTTAACGGGCGTGGGTACTATTTAACGTATGTCAACACGGTCCGCGGG
>WRNI01000029.1 GCA_009776695.1 Methanomassiliicoccaceae archaeon | reverse complement strand
GTCGAATGTTATGACGATAGCCGCGGCGGTGATCACAGCCGTTATTGTTCTGAGCATGTCGTACATGTTCTTCTTCTCCGAAGAGAAGGGACCGAGCGTCACCGCGATCGGTCCGGACGGTACGTCCCTGGGATCCGTGAGCGTCACCAGGAACGGTTTTGTGAGCATAGATTGGATGGAGATACAAGAAGCGAAGATAACCGCTGACGGGAAACCGTTGGGGATCAGTTTCGCAGGCTGGTATACTGACAGCTCATTTGAAACGCCGTTCTACAGATACACGCAGATAACAGGCAACATTAACATATACGCTGACAGCAACGAACTTGACTTCTCGCTGACGCAGTCGTCCGTGATATCAGATGTGAATAAACGGTCATGCACCTTCACGCCCGAAGGTTTCACGCCCGACCCCGGGAGCGTCACGTGGACGATAACGGACTCGTTCAAGACCTGGGGCACCGTCCCGGGAGCGGTCACCGATTCCCCGGCGGCCACGCACGCCCTGAACATGGGCATGTACGACGTGACGATGACCGCTGCCGTTGACGGCGAAGAGAAAAAGACGACGAAAGCGGTGATCGTGGGCGAGCCGGCAGAGAATCCGGGAGATCTCGGGGACGAGATAAAAACAACCGTCACGTGGACGGATTATGAAGGGAATGCGAGAACACTGAGTTACAGCTTCAGTGTGGCCGATTACATCGGGTTCGCAAAAATGAACAGAATGCGTGATTTCAGGATACCGGCCATAGCAGGCTTCGTTGTCTGGGACTGGGTCACCTCAAATCCGAATCCCGTCAAGGAGATAGCCGACAAGCTCGTAAAGATGGCCGATGACGAAGGGATGACCGAGCAACAAAAAATGAACCTTATCGCCTCATACGTGAACTCAGGCGAATGGGTCTCCGATTCCAAATATTACAGGATACCCGGCGTCCATAAGAACGACGTTTCCGTGGAATACTACAAATATCCGATGGAGGCGCTGTACGACTGGATATTGTACGGAGGCCCGGGTGACTGCGAATGCAAATCGATACTCACCGCCGCGATCGCAAGGGCGGCGGGATTCGAATACGTGGGGATAATCGTTCTTACCAATCCCAGCCCGACCGTGCTCGAGGGGCACGCGGTCGCCGGCATAAAGCATGCGGACTTCGAACCGCCGGTGCCGCGCAGCGGGACCTACTTCTATCAGCTGAACGATTATTACGCGTGCGACACCGTGAGCCCCGGTCCCGCCCTGGCCGGCCTGCGCCTGGGAGAGCTTCTGGAGAAGTACAACGGCGATGGATGGAGCAAACGCCTGTTCACCGTTAGCTGATGATTTATAGATTGGGCGCATTACGCACATCATGGATGCAAAGGAAGGTTCCAATAATTTTATTGTTGGTTTCCTTGTAGGCGCCGCCTCGATGCTCCCTGGCATAAGCGGCGGCATAGTTGCCGTTCTCTTCGGCATATACGAGCGATTGATAGACGACGTCAACCATCTTAGAGCGAAGATAAAGGAGGACCTCGGCTTCCTGCTGACCGTAGGGTGCGGGATACTGCTGGGATTGCTTGTCTTCGTGTACATAACAAAATTCCTTCTGGACGAATATTTCGTGGCGACGATGTTCCTGTTCGTTGGTTTGATCATAGGTCAGATACCCGAGCTTCTGAAGATAACGAAAAGGGGCGAGCCTGTGAAAGCTCCGTATGTGATATGGTTTGCGATAGGCATCGGCGTCATGATGTGCCTTCTCGCTCTCGAACTGGTCGGCGAGGGAGGAGGGGAAGCGGTCATCGAGAGTTCCGGCATCGCCGTAGGTCTTGTGCTCTCGTTCCTTGCCGGCGCTATCCTGGCGGTATCGAAGATCGTCCCGGGAATAAGCGGTTCCACTGTGCTCCTTGCGCTCGGTCTTTACACATGGATGCTGACGATAATCAAAGATTTTGAGCTTGTCTACCTATTACCGTTCGGCATCGGCTTCATCTTCGCGATATTCGCTTTCGCTAAAGTAATGGGACACATACTCGAGAGATATCATCACCCTCTGTATTATTTCATAACCGGCCTTACCATCGGCTCGGTGATACTAATAATAATGATAACCGACGTGGCCGGGTTTGCCGATGTTCTGATCGGCATCGCCGCATGCGCCGTCGGTATCGTCATAAGTCTAGCGTTCAGTATGGTAAAAAGGCCTGCGGAAAAGGCATCATGAGAATGCCAGTGAAATATCGTAAATGATGAAAAGGCGTTTGAGACCGTTCATTTTTTAGTGAAATGATAACGCTTGAAGAAATAGCCGAACAGTATTACGAGCATCACGGCAAGCATGAACGGGAACCATCCCACGTTATTGAACGGCAATAAGCCGAGCGGTTCCATGTTCATCCCGTAATAGCTGAACACCATCGTCGGTATCGTCATCAGTATCGTTATCACAGTTAACGTTTTCATTATCACGTTAAGATTATTGGATATCATTGACGCGAAGGCGTCCATCGTTCCCGACAATATGTCGGAATAGATATTACACATCTCCAGCGCCTGGCGCACCTCTATGAGGACGTCCTCCAGGGTGTCCATGTCATCTTCCGTCATCTTCAGCGACTTGCCCTTCAGTATCTTATCCAACGTTGTCTGATTCGCTTTCAGCGACGTTGAAAAGAAGACGAGCGATTTCTGAATGCCGAGAAGTTCTATCACTTCTTTGTTACGCTGCGACACGTACAGCCTTTCCTCTATGCTGTCGGATATCTTGTTCATCTGTCTCAGGTACTGAAGATAACGGTTGGCGACACGGAACATCAGCGCCATTATGAACTGCGTCCTCCCGAACGTGTTCAGACCTTTGGGCGGATTGCTCTCGAACTCGGAGAGCATCATGTTCTCCTTCAGACATACCGTTATTATGTGCGCCTTCGTAAGAACGATACCCAAAGGTATCGTCGAGTACATGACGCTTGACGAATCGTCAACGATCGGGATGTCCAGCGTGATGAATGTGTGGCCGTCGTCCGTTATATCGACGTACGATGTCTCCTCTTCATCCAATGCCGCTCTGAGAACTGCCGGATCAACGCCGGCGGCCTCGGTGACCTTGCGTATCTCAACGTCATCGGGACGTATCATGTTTATCCAGCAGTTGTCCTCTATGTCCTCAAGGGACTGCATCTTTCCGTTGACGGTCTTCCAGAACGAGATCACCATTCTCACCTCTTAAAAAGGCGTAACGCGGATGTATTATAAAACGCTCGGTGGTGGTCCTGCCGTCAACAGAGCAAAAGATGCGCGTCCTGCGTGCTGCGGATGCTCACAATTGCAGCCGGAACGTTCCGGCCGCGTGACGTTAAAATAATATAAACGATGGTGTTATCACGTAACGGGCACTCGGGAGGCGATACGATGGCAAAAGGTTCTGTTAAAGGAAGGGATTATGTCAGGATCGCCTCATATCTGTTCTTTGACAAATACAAGAAGGATAAGAACGAAGAAGTTCCCGGGGTGATATACAATAAGTTCATCACGTTGCTTCACAGGGATCTGCGGCCGGAGATCGATATCAAACTTCCGCACTGCTGGTACAGATGGGGCGACATAGTCGTTTCACATTGCGTCCCGTATGTCAAATGGGTACACAAAGGGCCGAGATATACCGTCGTGGAATGGAATGATGATGCCGTAAAATATGATCCTAACGACAAGACAGTTTCACTGATCAAAAAGAATATCGCGGAGTTCATGATCAGACACTCCGGCTCCGAAGCGCATGAAACAGCAAGGGATGAGGTCTATGACGGTGCTCCTTTTGAATTCCAGAATGAGTACAGGAAACTGAGAGAGTCACTGGAATCTCTGAGCAAGAACAAGGTCATGGACAATCAGGCCGAATACATAAACGGCCTGTTCGCCGCCGCCATGAGCGCATTCCCCGGCAAGGAGTTCAAACAGATCGCCAACGAAAAAGAAAGGTTCGAGGCCGTCTTCAGGATGGGGTTGAAGAACAATGCATCCTCCAGAGACCTTTTTGATCTCACAGAACTTTTCTGGTTCTTCTTTTGCTACCATCTGAGGGTGAATAAGAGATGCCACGAAAACATAGCAAAAGAGACTCTGAACATATGGATGGAAGAGATTCCATGGGAGACGATGAGAATGGAACATTTTCTGCAGAACTTTGCAAAGGATTTCCATGACGGAGAGGACAATCCGCTGATAGTATCATTGTTGGAGGAGCGCAGAAAGAGAATGGAAGAGATCGACGACTTCATATCCGTTATGTGCGCCGACGCCCACGGCGGCAGAATCGGAAGGGTCTGATGATATGTCTGCTCCTTCTCTTGTTTTAGACACATGCGCATTGCGGGACGCTAAATTCATGGATTGGCTGAAGGGGTACAGAGGAGAGATAATGATCCCTCCTGTTGTTTATATGGAGATATGCCGCCAATATCTGGACAGAGACCGCACCGCCGAGGAACTGGACAGCCGTTTGAATCGTTCGAGCATTAAGGTTCTGCGGTTTGACAGGAACAATGCACGCATGGCGGCCGAGCTTATGGCCGGAAGAAAGGATATCGTCTGCAAAGACTGCGGAAAGATCGATTGGGCCGATACCGTGGTCGCGTCGCATATAAACGCCGGCGACCATATAATAACCAACAACAAGAACGATTTTCCCACGTCCGGCGGTTTTGAAGGAAAAATAATGACAACGGACGAATTGATGAACCGTTTATGACGTCCCGTATGCAATAATGACGCTTGCCTGCGGGTGATGCGGACCGGCCCTCTCCGAACGGGTTCGGTCAAAATATTAAATATAGTGCAATACGATACACATAACGGTGATGAGTTTGGCTGATGGTAAAAAACAGCATGTGACGACGCACCCGGACGGCGGGTGGCAGGTCAAAGGAGAGGGAAGCACAAAAGCGACGAAGCGTTTCGAGACGAAGGCGGAAGCGGAAGCTTATGCCAAGACGCTGGCAAAGAACCAGGGCACATCCGTTGTTTCACACAAGAAGGACGGAAAGATACAGAAGAAACGCTGATCCCGTGATCTTATGACGGAAGAAGAGGAAACGATAGCGAAGCTTAGGACGATACCTTCTGTAAGCGAAAAATGCGCCAAGGGTCTGTATCTTCTGGGGATACGTGAAGTTGACGACCTTAAAGGAAAGGATCCCGCGGACCTTTACGCGAAACTCCGTGAAAGAAAGGACTTCTTCGCCGAGCCGTGCATGCAGAATATGATCAAGATCGCGGTGGGCATGGCCAACCGCGGCATCGAGAACATAGCGAAGATCAACTGACACCGAGCCGCACGGCGGTCCCCGCCGCGCGGAGCCGTTGCCAAACTATTTTAGGCATGAAATATACTTCCGTCCAGAGGTCTCTACGTGTATTGGAACCAAAGCATAGAATGCATGCCCGCCGGCGAACTTAAGAAGCTGCAGTATAAAAGTTTGAAATCCCTTGTGAACAACCTTTACAGTTTCAATGCGTTCTATCACGCCAAGATGAAAGATGCGAACGTGCATCCGGATGACATCACATCGTTGGATGACATAACAAAGCTTCCTTTCATGAACAAGTCCGATCTTCGCGACAATTATCCGACGAAGATGTTCACCGCCCCGAGGAAAGACGTCGTCAGATATCACGTATCATCGGGAACAACAGGAAAACCAACGCTCGTCGGCTATACGAAGAATGATATCGATCTTTGGACGGAGAGTCTGGCGAGAGCGCTGACGTCAATAGGCATAGGCGACGGCGATATAATGCAGGTATCGTACGGCTACGGACTTTTCACCGGAGGTCTCGGACTTCACTACGGCGCCGAGAAAGTGGGCGCCACCGTGCTTCCCGCCAGTACGGGAAGCACCGAAAGGCAGCTGGAGCTGATGATGGACCTTGATGTCACGGCGATAGCGTGCACCCCTTCGTACCTCGTTCACATGGGCGACGTCGCGAAGAAGATGGGGATAGACCTCAGGAAGGATACGAAGCTGAGAAAAGCGGTCCTCGGTGCGGAACCGTGGTCAGATAATATGAGGCGTCATATTGAGAATGAGCTTGGCGTGCAGGCGTACGACATTTACGGAACGTCGGAATTATCGGGACCGATGTTCACCGAATGCGAGGAAAAGAACGGAATACACATATGGGGCGACACCGCGATCGTGGAGATAATCGATCCGGAGACCGGTGAATCGTTAGAACCCGGTCAGGAAGGGGAGCTTGTGATGACCGTCCTCAAGAAAGAGGCGATGCCGATGATACGGTACCGCATAAAGGACCTTACATCAGTTATTGACGAAGAATGCGCATGCGGACGTACGTCGCCCCGTATCAGAAGAATAACCGGACGTTCCGACGATATGCTGATAATACGCGGCATCAACGTATTCCCGTCGCAGGTTGAACATACGTTAATGCAGATACCCGAGCTCTGCGGTCAGTATATGATACACGTGGACCGCATCGGCGCATTGGATTACATGACGGTACAGGTTGAAATGAGACCGGAGGCGTTCAGCGATAAGGTCGACGATATGTTAAAGCTGAAAAAGCATATCTCATCGGAACTGAAGAGATATCTTAACATTGCGGTGGAAGTGGAGCTCGCGGCGCCGAACTCGCTTCCGAGATTCGAAGGAAAAGCTAAACGGGTGGCAGACAGGAGGAAGATGTGATGTCGAAATACAAAATAAAACAATTGTCCATATTCATAAACAACGAACCGGGAAGGCTGGCGCAGATAGCCGCCGCCCTGAAGGAATGCAACATAAACATGAAAGCGTTCAACATAGCGGAATCAAGCGGTTTCGGTGTGTTCAGAGCAATAGTCGAGGAACCGGACAGAGCGTTCGCGGAACTGAGCAAAAAGGGCATCGTGGTGAAGGAAACTGACGTTATCGCAATACCGATGATAGACCGCCCCGGAGGATTGCTCGAAGTCGCGAAAACAATAGGTAACGCAAACATAAACATAGAGTACGGGTACGCATATTCCAATAAGGGCGTGGCGGCGTTCTTCTTCCGCGTTGATGATACGGACGCTGCGATCGAAAGGTTGCTTTCGTCCGGCACAAAGGTGCTCACGGAGAAAGATATCTGATGGGCAATCTCAACGTCATCGTCGCCGGCGCCAACGGGCTCGCCGGCGAGGTCGGAAAAAAGGGCACCGTATCGGACGTTACGTTCTTCAACCTGAAAAAAGGAAATGATTCGGTGACGCTCATCGAACCGACGAAATATCCGGAGAAGATGTCCTCTTTGTTTTACGCCGCATCAATGTCACAGTTCGCGATACTCGTCGCGGAAAAGATAGACAGCGCAATGGGCGAGACGATACTGATGCTTGACTGCCTCGGAATTGACAAAGGAATGATAATACTCCGAAATTACATACAGGAGGCGCAGTTACGTCCGCTGCTCGCGGGAACCGCGCTTGATTCGTATACGATAACAGAAGATGATCCGATAAAGCTCAGGGAAAAATTACTGGAGCTTGCCGCCGCCATGAAAGTGAACGGGACATCATGCGGTTCCGTCCCGGTCGACAGTCATTTTAACGTAAAAGGCGTCGGTACCGTTGTTCTCGGATCTGTGATAAACGGCACAATAAAAAAACATGACAAGATGCGCGTCCTTCCGTTAACTGACGCCGTCATATTAAAATCGATACAGAAGCACGATATCGACAGCGATTCCGCGGCGGAGGGCGAGCACGTCGGTCTTGCTCTGCGCGGCATAGAATCGGAAAGGCTTGACAGAGGCTACGTTCTGACGACGGACGATTCCGTCAAGATGTCGAAGACCGTCATAGATAACGCAAAGATCGTAAAGTACTGGCCGTCGCCGCTGAAGGAAGGAATGGTGATACACGTGGGCCACTGGATGCAGATGGTACCGTGCCGTATCGCGTCCGTGAACAACGGAAGCGATCCTAAGAACCCGGCAACAGAACTTGAGCTTGAGAGCGAGATCATCCATCGTCCGGGCGACGACGGAGTGATGATGTACCTTGAGGGCGGTAAGCTCAGGATCATCGGAAAGATCGCGTTAAAGTGACGTACCCGATAAATATGAGTACGTAATGTTCAGTGACAGCAATTAGCATGGTGAACCGATGAACTACTGGAACGAGAAGATAGAAACGATGCCGCTGACGGAAATAAAGGCGATACAGCTGAAACATCTGAAAAAGCTTGTCTCGGAGATGTACGGATCATCGAAATTCTATCACGACAGGATGAGATCGGCGAACATTAAACCTGATGACATCAGAACGCTGGACGACATATCAAAGCTTCCTTACATGAAAAAGACAGATCTTCGGGATAATTATCCGGACAAGCTGTTCGTCAGGCCGCAGTCCGATATATTACGGTATCATGTGTCATCGGGAACAACGGGAAAACCGACGGTCGTCGGTTATACGAAGAATGATATCGAGAACTGGTCGGAATCGCTTGCCAGAGCGTTCACCTCATCGGGAATAACGAATAAGGACGTCATGCAGATAAGCATGGGATACGGCCTTTTTACCGGAGGATTGGGAAAACATTACGGCGCCGAGAAGATCGGCGCCACGGTACTTCCCGCTGGAACCGGAAATACGGCAAGGCAGATAGAAATGATGCGCGACCTTCCCGTTACGTGCATCGCGTGCACGCCGTCATACATGTTCCACATCGCGGACACGTGTGACAGAATGAACATCGATATCCGTAAAGATACAAAACTTCGCGTCGGTATACTCGGCGCCGAACCTTGGTCGGAGAATATGAGAAAGAAGCTTCAGGAACGTACGGGAATAATGGCGCAGAACTGTTACGGAACGTCCGAACTGTCGGGGCCGATGTTCACCGAATGCACGGAACAGAAAGGGATACACGTCTGGTCCGATCTTTGCTTAATGGAGATACTCGACAAGAACGGCGAACAGTGCGCGGACGGCGAGCGCGGCGAGATGGTTATAACGATGCTTCAGAAAGAAGCGTTCCCGCTCATACGGTACCGCATCGGAGACATAAGCTCACTGGAATGGGAGAAATGCGCATGCGGAAGGACGCATCCCAGACTGCAGAGACTTTCCGGAAGGACGGACGATATGCTCATAGTCAGAGGTATCAACGTATTTCCGTCGCAGATAGAGGATGTGATAGGAGAAATGGACTTCCTGACGCCGTTCTATCACATAACCGTGGACGCGGTCAATTACATGGACAGCATCACGATAGAGGTGGAAATAACCGACCGTGCGCTCACGGACGATATGGTGAAGCTGGAAAAGATGAAAAGAGAGCTTGACCGCAGGCTTAAGGACGTTCTGAACATAAAAGCGGATGTGAAATTAGCGTTACCCGGTTCGATGCCCCGCACAGAAGGCAAGGCAAAGCACGTCACCGACCTGAGAACATACGAATGACGCGGACCTCTCACAGATCCCAATTCAGCCACGATCGTTCAGACAGCTTATTCAGAAATACGCCGTCAGCTTCGGAAGTGACGGGGTGTGAGAACGTCAAGAAATCCGTATTTTTGTAAAAATAAACGTCAAGAAATCCGTATTTTTGTAAAAATAAACGTCAAGAAATCCGTATTTTTGTAAAAATAAACGTCAAGAAATCCGTATAAGTACAAAGATATGTATACTCGTTATGTACTTCATAAGAGAAACGATAATATCGTACGCGGAGACGATCCATGCTGAGAAGAAAGATGACGGACACCCTTTCGGAATGGAAGGCAAGGAAAAAGAAAGAGTGCCTGTTGATAAAAGGGGCGAGACAGGTAGGCAAAACATTCATAATCCGTGAATTCGGGAAACAGAACTACGATAACACCGTTGAGCTTAATTTTCTCACAGACCCGAAATACAAGGAAGCTTTCGAAGGCGACCTGAATATGGACAGCCTAATCGAAGAGATCACGCTTCGCAACAAAAAATTCAGGTTCGTCCCTGGAAGGACGCTTTTGTTCCTTGATGAGATACAGGAATGCGGCAACGCAAGAACTGCGTTGAAACCGATAGCCGAAGATGACCGGTTCGATTGCATCGCATCCGGTTCAATGCTCGGCATTGCGCACAAAGCGGTAAGATCTGTCCCTGTTGGATATGAAAGGCAGGTCGAGATGCACGCCATGGACTTTGAGGAATTTTTATGGGCCATGGGGAACGGGGAAGAGACGATGGCGTACATGAAAAAGTACTACGATTCGAAAAAGACCGTGCCCGCATCCACCAACGAAGTATTGCTGAACAAGCTGAGAGAATATGCCGCGGTCGGAGGGATGCCTTCTGTTGTAAACATCTACCTTGATACACATAATTTCGGTCTGGTCCATGAAGAGCAGCAGAGGATAATCGGCAGCTATCTGGACGACGTAGAAAGATATGCAAAGGATGCCGAGAAGCCCAAAGTGAGAGCGTGTTATCTTTCAATACCGGAACAGCTGGCCAAAGAGAACAGAAAATTTCAGTATTCGTTGGTTGAAGAAGGCGCAGATGCAAGAAAATACGAGAACAGCCTGGAATGGCTCAGAGATGCGGGACTTATAAAATTCTGCCGAAATGTTTCCGAGCCTGTCTTTCCGCTGCCCGCATACAACATGAGGAACCATTTCAAAGTTTATGCCACGGACATAGGGATACTGAATGCGATGTACGGCTTTGACATGAAGCAGGAGGTATGCCGCAACACGCTGACAGGCACGGCAAAAGGATGGTTCTACGAGAACATACTGGCGGACATACTGATAAAAAAGGATCTTCCGCTGAATTATTTCAAAACCGACGAGAGTCAGCAGGAAATAGAGTTCCTTTGACGAGGGACGGGAAGATAATACCCGTGGAAGTAAAGTCCAAGAATGGAAGAACTGTATCAATGAACGGCTTCATCAAAAAGTACGATCCTCCGTACGCGTTGAAATTCGTTTCCGGGAACATCGGCATCGACGGAAAGAAAGTGACGCTTCCTTTATACATGGCGATATTCCTCTGAAATAAAGAGAACGTGCACATCATTGTCTCAGATGTCAGAGAATAAAAAATGATTAAGAAGATCAGGCCCGGAGGCCTGATCGTTTTTTTGAGGTTTGATCGTACCGCTATGACATCCTGCCGTTGCTGCCATGGTCGGCGGCCGTTCCCTCCGAAGGGGCGTCCGCCGCTCTCATCCTGTGCTCGGGCCATCTGTTCTCCCTGTCCTTCAGTCCGCGGAACTGTTTTTCCGATCTGACCGTCCAGACTGTTTCATACCTTCTCAGCGACTCGTCCCACGGCCGCTTCGGCCTTCCTTTCAGCGCACCGATGATCATGATCGCTGCCGATATCGGCAGCGCCACTATCAGCGGATCAACGTAGACTAATTGACCCGAGGCGATTATCGGAGTTCCGATCATGCCGCCTATGCTGACGTTGACGAAGAGCGCCCATACCAGCCAGACGATCGAACCGACGACCATGCTCAGTTTCGCCGCCGATGTGTTGGGCTCTGCCTTGGCGTACACCGCGTACGTGTACGCCGGCAATAACGCCGCGGCGGTCAGACCCATGAACACTGACGTGGCCTTCGCTATTATACTGGGCGGCATCAGATACGCCAACAGTATGACAACGACCATCATCGCCACCGTAGCGATACGGGTTATCGTCAGCGACGGCTTCTTGACCTCTATCCTCTTGAACTTCCTTTCCGCCTCCGACCAAAGGTCATGGCCGGCGGACGCGCCCATGGTGTGAAGCAGGGCGCCTATCGTCGATATCGCGGCGCAAAGCAATCCCAAAATGAAAATGATGACGAACATCTCGCCCCATGCGCCCATTCCGCCGAATATCTTGTTGACGAATTCAGGAATAACTTTATCAACATTCCAGCCGACCGCGTCCATCGCGTTCGAGAACCCGTTATCGGCGAAGTACAGGTTCGTTAACGCACCTACCGTGTACGCCGTGCCGACGATCATCAGTATGAACACGGCGCCGACGATCATCGACCTGTTCAGCGTTTTGGAATCTTTGGCGGTCATGAACCTTGCGGCAAGCTGAGGCTGCGCCAATGCGCCGATCCCAACACCCATCAGTAACGTCGAAACGCCGTATATCCATGCGTTAGACGCGAACTCTGGGAATATGTTCCATCCTCTCACCCCTTGTACATTATCGGGTATCGCCGCCGGATCGTACGCGCCTCCTCTGTTCTGCCACAGATCGGTCAGCGCTTCATGTATCCCGGAAAAGCTGCCGTAATCCTTCGAAAGGACGAAGTACGTGACCACCAGGATAACAGCCATCCCGATGAACATAATTCCCGCCTGCAAAGCGTCGTTGTACATCACCGCGATGATACCGCCGTACGCAACGTACACAAGAACAACAACGGATATCAGCAGTATCGCCATGTCCTTCGTTATTCCTATATCGGTCGCAACAAGGAAGTTCACGCCTCCCAGAAGAACCGCGGCGCAGTATATCGGCATCCCCACCAGAACGATTATCGCCGTAAGAACACGGATGAACGGCGACTTGAACCTCTTACCTAAGAAATCGGCAAAAGTCAACGCACCAAGTTTCACGTTCAGTCGTCTCGTACGTTTGCCGAAGACGATGAACGCGATCATCAGTCCCGCGAACAAATTCAGGAAGACGAGCCATATCATCATCATTCCGTAGCGGG